>NZ_JBICXG010000035.1:0-69173 GCF_043200175.1 Streptomyces sp. NPDC048462 | reverse complement strand
CGGCCCCCCCCCCCCCCCCCCCAACCCCCCCCCCCCCCCCCCCCCCCCCCCCCCCCCCCCCCCCCCCCCCCCCGCGGGGGGCGCCCCCCCCCCCCGCGCTCTGGGTGCTGCGGGTTTGCGTTCTGCGCTTGACGGGAATTACGTAGTTACGTAATTTTGGGGAATGGAGTTGGAGGAGCGGGTCTCGGAACTGGAGCGTCGGCTTGAGACGCTCATGGGTGACCACAGAGATGCGCCGCGTCCGACAGGGGCTGACTTCTGGGCCCTTGAAGGACTCAAGCAGCAGCTTTCCGAGGCAGGGACGGCCGACGGCGGGGTGATGTACACCGGTGCGGTCCGGCTGCCGACGGGCGAGCGGTACGAGTGGCAGTACGGCGCGCTCACGGAGCAGCTGCTGGGGACCGGCCCCGACGGACAGGCGGGCGAGGCGGGTGGTCCGGGCGGTTCCGGTGAGCCCGGCGGTCTTGGTGGGCCTGGTGGGCCTGGTGGCGGTGGTTCGGGGGCCGACTGGTCCGATGCCGCCGAGTCGTTCGCCGCGCTCGGGCATCCGGTGCGGCTGCGGTTGCTGCGGGAGATCCTCGGTGGCCGGCGCACGGCCGCAGAGCTCGCCGCGCTCGACGAGACCGGTACGACAGGGCAGATCTACCACCATCTGCGTCAGCTGACCGGCGCGGGCTGGCTGCACACGACGGGCCGGGGGCGGTACGAGGTCCCCGGCGTCCGGGTGGTGCCGCTGCTGGTGATCCTCACGGCGGCCAGACCCTGAGAGACGCGTACGTGGACGAGGACCAGGGACGAGGACCAGGGACGAGGACCAGGGACGAGGACCAAGGACGAGGACCAAGGACGAGGACCAAGGACGAGGACCAGGGACGAGGACCAAGGACGACGAGCAATTCGAGCAACGCGTGCCACGAGCAATTCGAGCAACGCGTGCCACGAGCAATTCGAGCAACGCGTGCCACGAGCGATTCGATGAACGCGTACGACGAAACAGACAATCCAGGGGGAAGTCATGTCCGTCCGTAAAGCTGTCATGGTGTTGTACCGGGTCTGCTGGATCGCCTTCTTCGTGATGGTGGTCATCAGCCTCTTTCCCCGGCCGCCGTTCCCGTACTGGCTGACCTGGGTGCCTGCCGCCGCCGCGGTCGCCCTCGGTCTGGCGACGGGGCGCAGGGGTCGGGCCGCGATGGTGGACCCGCCGCCCGCGGTGGAGGTCGAGCCGCCGGTGACGGGGCGCTGGAAGGCTCTGAACAGCCCTGCGGACAAGGTGCCCAGCCACGGGGTGCACGCCTACGGGCAGACGTACGCGATCGACATCGTGGCGGAGCCCGGGACGGGGGCCGGGATGGGGCCCGAGCCTGGTGCGGCACCCGAGCCTGTTGCGGTGCCCGAGCCCCTTGCGGTGCCCGAGGGCGAGCCGGTTCTGCCCTCCCGTCCGGAGTTCCGCGCCCTGTGGCCGATAGCCCGGCGGAACCACCACTTCCCGGCCTTCGGAGCGCCGCTCCTCGCGGTGGCCGACGGCACGGTGGTGCATGCCTCGCACGACAGCCGCGACCACCTCAGCCGCAACTCCTTCCCGGCGCTCGTCTACTTGATGCTGATCGAGGCGTCCGTGCGGGACATGCGCGGCGCGGGCGCCGTCGTCGGAAACCACATCGTGCTTGACCTGGGAGACGGCACCTATGCCATGTACGCCCATCTGCGACACGGGTCGCTCCGGGTGCGGGCGGGGGAGAAGGTCCGGGCCGGGCAGCAGCTCGCCGAGTGCGGAAACTCCGGGAATTCCACCGAACCGCATGTGCATTTCCAGCTGATGGACGATCCGGACCTGGATGTGGCGGTGGGAATTCCATTTACCTGGCGGGGGACGGGTGTGCCGGGCAACGGCGAGATATTCACGGTCGGAGCAGCAGTTCACGGAAGTCCGGCCGAGGAGTCGAGAGGGGCTCAGGCCTCCTGAGTCCGGACGGCCCCGGGCAGCCGGGTGGCCAGGAACACGGCGAGGATCATCACGGCGGTGGCGCAGCAGAACACCACGTCGGTCGACGAGGTGAAGGCGTGCAGCGCCTGTCTGCGGGCGGCTCCTGTCAGCTCACCGATCCCGCCGGACGACCCGCCCGGTCCGCGGGCTGCGTACACCCTGCTCAGTACGGTGCCGAAGACGGCGGCCCCCAGGGCGCTGCCCAGGGTCTGGAAGAAGCGGACACCGGTGGTGGCCACGCCCAGTTGGTGGGTGGGAGCGGTGTCCTGGACCAGCTGGATGAGCTGCCCGATGAGCTGGCCGAAGCCCAGTCCCATCAGCAGCATCGCGGCACGCACTGTCCACAGGCTGGTGTCCGTCGTGAGGGTGGCCAGCAGGGCGAGGGCACCGGACGCCACGACCGTGCCACTGACGACGAAGGTCTTCTGCGACCAGCCGGCCGCGACGAGACGCCCTGATACGAGTCCGACGCCTGCCATGCCCACGGCCATCGGGATCAGGAAGAGGCCGGCCGAGGAGGCGGCGACACCTCGTACGACCTGGAGGTAGATCATGACGTAGACGATCGACCCCATCATCGCGGCACCGACCAGCCCCTGGATGGCGAAGCCGTTCCGCATCGTCCGAACGGTGAACAGGGAGAGCGGAAGGATCGGTTCGGCCGCAGTCGCCTGGCGCCACAGGAAGAGCCCGAGGGCGACGGCGACGGTGGCGAGGAGGCCCACCATCAGCGGCGAGGACCAGGCGTATCGCTGACCGCCCCACTCGGCGACCAGGAGCAGCGTGGTGGAGAAGGCCGCGGCGAGACCGGCGCCGAGGAAGTCGATGCGGCGACGCGTGGTGCGGGCGGGGAGCCTCAGCAGGATGACGGCCGCGACCAGCACCGCGATGCCGACCGGAAGATTGACGTAGAAGATCCACCGCCACCCGGCGTGGTCGGAGAGGGTTCCGCCGATCCAGGGACCGAGCGCCATTCCCGCACCGGCGATGACACCGCCGACGCTGCCGCCCCGGTCGCCCTTGCTGCCGTCGTTGCCCTTGGTGCCCTTGGTGCCCTTGGTGCCCTTGGTGCCCTTCGTATCCTTCGTGCCCTTCGTGCCTTCCTCGCCCCCGTGCCTGTTCGCGTCGTCGGACTCGCCCTTCGCTCCGGCGAGTTCGCGCAGAACGACCATGGTGACGCTCATCAGGCCACCGCCACCGATGCCCTGGAGGGCGCGGGCGGCGATCAGTTCGCCCATGGACTGGGCCATTCCGCACACGGCCGAGCCGGCCAGGAAGGTGGCGAGCGCACCGATGAACACCTTCTTCGAGCCGATCGAGTCGCACAGCTTCCCGTACAGCGGGAGCGCGGCGGTCGCGGCGAGCTGATAGGCGGCGATCAGCCATGCGATCCGGTCGACGCCGTGGACCGGATCGAGATCGCGGACGATCGGAACGGTCGCTGAGGACACGATGTTCGAGTCGAGCACGGCCAGCAGGATCGTGGTGATGCAGAGGACGAAGCCGATGGTGCGGTTCCAGCTGCCGGTGGTTCGCGCACTGCCGGTTCGCTGGACCGCGTCGGCCTTATTGGCCGTGCTGGCCGTGCTGGCCGTGCCGGCCGTGACAGCCGTGACAGCCGTTGTCCGGGTCTCGGTCGTCGTTTCGGGCATGGCGGGGCTCCCCTCCGGAGCGGCGTGGTGCCGCTGTGGTCGCTACCACTCTCCCGACCTAAATGTACTCAGTCAAGTTTTCATCCAAGCTTAAATTTCATCCTGGTACAGTGATGCCATGACTGAGGGGCTGAGCCTGCGTGAGCGCAAGAAGATCCAGACGCGACGGCGTCTGCTGAGCGAGGCCACGAAGCTCTTCACCGAGCGTGGCTTCGACCAGGTCTCGGTCGCGGAGATCGCTGAAGCGGCCGACGTGTCGAAGATGACGGTCTTCAACTACTTCGACAGCAAAGAGGACCTGGTCTTCGCGCCGATGGAGGAACACATCGGTGACGTCGCTCAGGTGGTGCGCGACCGGCAGCCCGGTGAGTCCGCCGTGGCCGCCGTGCGCCGCCACTTCCTGACCGCCGTCGAGCAGCGGGACGCCTCGGTCGGTATGAGCGATTCGCCGCTGGCGCTCGGGATCCTTCAGCTGATCCAGCAGACTCCCTCCCTGCTCACCCGGGCCCATGCCTTCTTCGTGCTCACCTTCGATCAGCTGACCGACGTCCTGGTCGAAGAGGGCGAGGAGTCGGCCATCGCGCGCATCGTGGCCTCCCAGCTCATCGGCACCCGCAACGCGCTGATCACCGAGAACCACCGGCGGCTGTTGGCGGGGGAGTCGGCCGAGGAGATCGCGGCGGACGCCGTGGCGATCGCCGGGCGCGGATTCGACCTGCTCGAGAAGGGGCTGGGCGACTACGCGACCCGGGCTCGGGGCGACAACTGAAAAGGTCCGGGGAGGAAGCCGTAGGCTCCTCGTCATGCCGCCGTCCCAGAAGCGCGTCCGCCGCTACGACCCGGTCAGGACCCGCACAGCGGTCCTGGCGCAGTTCGCCCATGTCCGAGCAGCTTTAGATGCCCTGACGGACCAGCAGCTCGAGGGGCCGAGCGGCCTCGGTACCTGGACGGTGCGAGAGCTGGCCGTCCACCTGACCATGGCGCTCTCGCACGTCAGCCGGAACCTGGAGCTCCCCGAGCCGGCCCTCGCCAAGCCCGAGGTCACGCTGCTGGAGTGGCCGTTCTCCACCGCCGGGCGGGCCGGACGGATCGCGGAGGACGTGGCGGAGTCGGCCGCCGCGGGCCACCAGGATGTGGGCGCGCTGTACGGGGAGGTGGCCGACCGCTTCGAGGCGGTCGTGGCCGGCGTCTCCGAGGACCGCCTGCTGCCCACCCGGGTCGGCGTGATGCGGCTCGGTGACTTCCTGGTCACCCGTGCCGTGGAGCTGGTCGTCCACACGTACGACCTCAACGAGGCGGCCGGGCTCGACATCCCGTACGACCGCCAGGCCCTCGCCGCCTGTACCCGGCTGCTCGCCGACGCGCTGGCGGAGAAGGCGCCGGGTGGCTCGGTCGAGGTGCGGGTCCCGCCGTTCGCCGTCGTCCAGTGCGTCCAGGGTCCGAGGCACACCCGGGGCACGCCGCCCAACGTCGTCGAGACCGACCCGGTCACCTGGTTCCGACTGGCCACCGGGCGGACGGAGTGGGCGCAGGCCCTCGACGCGGCGAAGGTCAGCGCCAGCGGCGAGCGAGCCGACCTCGCCGCACTGCTTCCCCTGATGAGCTGAGCGGCAGATGAGGTAAGGGGCGGAGAACCAGCTCACTTGGACCGACCGCACCGGTTCGAGACCGACCGGCATCGAATCGGGGCCGGCAGGTATTGGTTCGAGTCTGTTCAGGGCCGGTTCGAGACCGACCGCCCGGTCTGTACCGCCGCTACCGCAGGACCACTCCCGAGCCCGAGAACCCGAGAACCCCTGACTCGTGGACCCCGGCCGGCCCCGCACGCATCAGCCCAACGCCTTCCGCCGCCTCGCCCGCCCCCCAGATACCGCATACCGGTCGTCGTGCCGGTCGTGATGGTGGCCGGCCGGTGTGAGGCTCACCACGAAACGAGCGTTCGGCCACCCCGGCGAACGGTGCTGGGGATCAGCTGACGGAGCGCCACGATCCGGCCTGCCGGGGCCTCGGTCCGCTGGCCTGAACCGGTCGGTAATCCGCCGGTGATCCGGGCGACGACTGCCCTGCGGCCCTCGCCGCCCGCTGCCGACCCTCGCGCTCCGATAACCCTGCGTCACCGGTTCTGTGGCATTCGGAGGCGGCTGCGGGGGCGTCCGCCCCGGGCTGCGGCCAGGTGTCCCCATTCGGACCAGTGGTCGATCTCGCCTACACTCGGTGGCGTGCCTCGTGGTGATGGACGACTCAACCACGACCTGCTCCCCGGAGAGAAAGGCCCCCAGGACGCTTGCGGCGTCTTCGGTGTCTGGGCTCCGGGCGAAGAGGTCGCCAAGCTCACCTATTTCGGACTGTATGCCCTGCAGCACCGTGGACAGGAGTCCGCGGGCATCGCAGTGAGCAACGGGTCCCAGATCCTGGTCTTCAAGGACATGGGACTGGTCTCGCAGGTCTTCGACGAAACTTCTCTGGGATCTCTCCAGGGTCATATCGCGGTCGGTCATGCCCGCTACTCCACCACCGGTGCATCGGTGTGGGAGAACGCGCAGCCGACGTTCCGTGCGACCGCGCACGGCTCGATCGCCCTGGGTCACAACGGCAACCTGGTCAACACGGCCCAGCTCGCCGAGATGGTCGCAGACCTCCCGCGCAAGGACGGCCGGGCCACCCAGGTCGCCGCGACCAACGACACCGATCTGGTGACCGCGCTGCTCGCCGGCCAGACCGATGACGAGGGCAAGCCGCTCACCATCGAGGAAGCCGCCACCAAGGTGCTCCCCGAGGTGAAGGGCGCCTTCTCCCTCGTCTTCATGGACGAGCACACCCTCTACGCCGCCCGTGACCCGCAGGGCATCCGCCCGCTGGTGCTCGGCCGCCTCGAGCGTGGCTGGGTGGTGGCCTCCGAGTCCGCCGCCCTCGACATCTGCGGTGCCAGTTTCGTCCGGGAGATCGAGCCGGGCGAGCTCATCGCCATCGACGAGAACGGCCTGCGCACCTCCCGGTTCGCGGAAGCGAAGCCCAAGGGCTGTGTCTTCGAGTACGTGTACCTGGCCCGTCCCGACACCGATATCGCCGGGCGGAACGTCTACCTCTCCCGCGTGGAGATGGGCCGCAAGCTGGCCGCCGAGGCCCCGGTCGAGGCGGATCTGGTCATAGCGACCCCGGAATCCGGCACTCCTGCCGCCGTCGGTTACGCGGAGGCCAGCGGAATCCCGTTCGGCGTCGGACTGGTCAAGAACGCCTACGTCGGCCGGACCTTCATCCAGCCGTCCCAGACGATCCGGCAGCTGGGTATCCGGCTCAAGCTGAACCCGCTCAAGGAAGTCATCAAGGGCAAGCGCCTGGTGGTCGTCGACGACTCGATCGTCCGCGGCAACACCCAGCGCGCGCTGGTCCGGATGCTCCGCGAGGCGGGCGCCGCCGAGATCCACATCAGGATCTCGTCCCCGCCGGTGAAGTGGCCCTGCTTCTTCGGGATCGACTTCGCGACCCGGGCCGAGCTGATCGCCAACGGCATGTCCGTCGACGAGATCGCCACGTCGATGGGGGCCGACTCGCTCTCGTACATCTCGATCGACGCGATGATCGAGGCGACGACGATCGACAAGCCGAACCTCTGCCGCGCCTGCTTCGACGGCGAGTACCCGATGGAGCTCCCCGACCCGGAGCTGCTCGGCAAGCAGCTGCTGGAGACCGAGCTGGCGGCAGGCCCTGCGGCGACCGCCGCGGCCGACGCGCTGCGCCGTCCGTGACCAGGACCGTCCGCCGGCCTTCCCACCAGCCCCGTATCTCCACACGAAAGATCCCAGGCAATGTCTGAGACAACAGGTGCTTCCTACGCGGCAGCGGGCGTCGACATCGAGGCCGGCGACCGTGCCGTCGAGCTGATGAAGGAGTGGGTGAAGAAGACCCAGCGCCCCGAGGTCGCGGGCCTCGGCGGCCTCGGCGGCTTCGCCGGACTCTTCGACGCCTCGGCCCTCAAGCGTTACGAGCGTCCGCTGCTCGCCTCCGCCACCGACGGTGTCGGCACCAAGGTGGACCTCGCCCGCCAGATGGGCGTGTACGACACGATCGGCCACGACCTCGTCGGCATGGTCGTGGACGACCTGGTCGTCTGCGGTGCCGAACCGCTCTTCATGACCGACTACATCTGTGTCGGCAAGGTGCACCCCGAGCGCGTCGCGGCCATCGTCAAGGGCATCGCCGAAGGCTGTGTGCTGGCGGGCTGCGCCCTGGTCGGCGGCGAGACCGCCGAGCACCCCGGCCTGCTCGGCCCGGACGACTTCGACGTCGCCGGCGCCGGAACGGGCGTGGTGGAGGCCGACCGGCTGCTGGGCCCCGACCGCATCCGCAAGGGTGACGCCGTCATCGCGATGGCGTCGTCCGGGCTTCACTCCAACGGGTACTCGCTCGTCCGCCACGTCGTCTTCGACCGGGCCGGCTGGACGCTGGACCGCGAGGTCGAGGAGTTCGGCCGGACGCTCGGCGAGGAGCTCCTGGAGCCCACCAGGATCTACTCCCTGGACTGCCTGGCGCTGACCCGTACGACCGAGGTGCACGGCTTCAGCCACGTCACCGGCGGTGGCCTCGCCAACAACCTGGCCCGGGTCATCCCGGACGGACTGCACGCGACGGTGGACCGCTCCACCTGGACGCCCGGCGCGGTCTTCGACCTCGTCGGCAAGGCCGGTCAGGTCGAGCAGCTGGAGCTGGAGAAGACGCTGAACATGGGCGTCGGCATGATCGCGATCGTCCCGGCGGAGTCGGCCGACGCAGCCCTGACGACACTGGCCGACCGAGGCGTCGACTCCTGGATCGCCGGCGAGATCACCGACCGGGGCGCGCACACGACGGGCGCTGAGCTCGTGGGCGGGTACGCGCGCTGAAGCGCGAACAAGGCACACGCTCCCGGACGCCGGGCGGGTCGACATGGCCCGCCCGGCGGCCAGGAACGGCACACGCTCCGGATCGGGACAGCACAGAACCCGGTCCGGGGCAGGCCCGGACCGGGTTGATGTGTCAGCGCGAGGTCAAGCGCCGCGGCGCTGTGACGACGGACCGGACTGATCGTCCTCGTCCTCGTCATCGTCGTCGTTGTACTGATCCGCGTACTGTGCGTACGGGTCATCCTCCTCGTCGTCATCCTCGAACGGCTCGGCGTTCGGTGGTTGACTCGAAGGTGATGCGCCCAGCTCATTGGCCAGACGCGACAGGTCAGTCCCGCCGCTGCTGTACTTCAGCTGACGGGCGACCTTTGTCTGCTTGGCCTTTGCCCGGCCGCGCCCCATGGCTCGACCCCCTCGGTGACGGGGCTCGACGGCCCCAGAGTCTTGACACGCGTTCATGTTTCAGGACGGACTCTCGGCAGAGAGACCGTGCCTGTAGAGCTTTAACGGTACCTGCTTCCGCGGCCATACGGTACGCCGCCCGCGTCACACGCCCCGGAAGAGGACCCGCGAGGAGCCCTCTCCTCGCTGGTCAACCGCGATTTTAACCTCTTCTGGGCATGCGACCCGCCGACCGGGGTGAGGCATGTCTCCCTGACCGGCGGGTACGGCAGGCCGTGCGCGGGGGATGACGCCCTGTAGGGCCCCCCGGGGGTTCGACGACGGTCAGAGGCCGGCGGCGGCGTCAGCCATCCGCTGTTCGGCGATCCGGTCGGCCGCGGCGGCCGGCGGAATGCCGTCACTCTTCGCACGTGCGAATATGGCCAGCGTCGTGTCGAAGATCTTCGCCGCCTTGGCCCGGCACCGCTCGAAGTCGAAGCCGTGCAGCTCGTCCGCGACCTGGATGACGCCGCCGGCGTTCACCACGTAGTCGGGCGCGTACAGGATCGAGCGGTCGGCCAGATCCTTCTCCACGCCCGGGTGGGCGAGCTGGTTGTTGGCCGCGCCGCACACCACCGAGGCGGTGAGCACCGGAACGGTGTCCTCGTTCAGCGCGCCGCCGAGGGCGCACGGGGCGTAGATGTCCAGGCCCGCGGTGCGGATCAGGGTTTCGGTGTCCGCCGCGACGGCGACCCCGGGGTGCTTCTCGGTGATCCGGCGCAGGGACTCCTCCCGCACATCGGTGATCGTGACCTCCGCGCCGTCCGCCAGCAGGTGCTCGACCAGGTGGTGGCCGACCTTGCCGACTCCGGCGACCCCCACTTTCCGGCCACGCAGCGTCGGGTCGCCCCAGAGGTGCTGGGCCGAGGCCCGCATGCCCTGGAAGACGCCGAACGCGGTGAGCACCGATGAGTCGCCCGCGCCGCCGTTCTCGGGGGAGCGGCCGGTGGTCCAGCGGCACTCGCGGGCCACGACGTCCATGTCGGCGACGTACGTGCCGACATCGCAGGCCGTCACGTAGCGGCCGCCGAGCGAGGCCACGGACCGGCCGTAGGCCAGGAGCAGTTCGGTCCTGCGGTCGCCCTCGAAGGCTTCCGGGTCTCCGATGATGACGGCCTTGCCGCCACCGTGGTCGAGCCCGGCCAGGGCGTTCTTGTACGACATGCCGCGTGCGAGGTTCAGCGCGTCCGCGACGGCGGCCTGCTCGGAGGCGTACGGGTAGAAACGGGTACCGCCCAGGGCCGGGCCCAGGGCGGTGGAGTGGATGGCGATGACGGCCTTGAGGCCGCTGGCACGGTCCTGACAGAGCACGACTTGTTCGTGGCCCCCCTGATCCGAGTGGAACAGGGTGTGCAGTGCGTCGACAGGCTCGCCGGTCACATCGGTCACTGTGGTGACTCCCAATTACGAAGCGGCGGAAAGGCCCTCCTGAAGGTGGGGAGAGCCGCGGACCGTCCGGTGCGGACGGCCCGTGGCAAGAGCTTAAGGCCGTCGGTCCCGCACCGGCGGAGATCTGATCCAGTGCCGCGGATCACCCACGACCGGAGTACGGGCGTGACACGATCACTGCATGTCGGTGGTGTCTTCGGTGCTAGTCCCTTACGCGTCCTACCTCCGGGTCTACGAGCCACTGGCGGCCTTCCCGGAGGCCGAACGCGCCCACTGGTCGCGCTATGCCGGTCGCGACCTGATCCCCACGGCCCAGGACGAACTGCGCCGTTCGCTGGCCGACTTGGCGGCGACCCCACCGATCGGCGTGCCGGCCCACGAGAGCGCCGACGCGTTCGTCGCCGAGGTGGACGGTGTGGTGTGCGTCTGCCCGTGGCGGACCCGGCTGCGCGGCTGGCTGGCGCTGGACGGGCTGGCGGACATGTTCCCCGGGCCGGTGCTGGACGCGGTGCTGCCGCCGGTGGTGCGCGGGCAGGCCGTCGCCGACCACGAACGCTGGTCGGAGCGCAATCCGGACGCCCGGCCCTGGATCAGGACGGCAGTGTGGCAGGTCCCGGTGCGCTGGTTCGTCCTCGTTTCGGACGAGGAGCGCGAGCACCGGGCGGCGGGCGAGGACGGCGAGCCGGCCGTCCTGCGGTACCGGACGCCGATGGTCCAGGCGCGGCGCCGGGTGGCGCGGGCACTGAAGACGCTGCGCGAGACGATGGACGAGGGGCCGCTCACCGAGGGCCTGGTGGATGTGGGCCGCTGGCTGGAGGAGTTCCATCCGCGTGCGCTGGTCGAGCTGGACTACGGCGGGCTGGTGCACGCCCTGCCGGCGCAGGATCTGGCCGAGGACCGGAGCGCCGCCGATGTGGCCGAGAGCATCTCGGCGCTGCGTGCCGGTGACGCCGAGGGCGCGAGCGAGGCGTACGCCCGTCTTGCGGAGCGCTGGAGGTCCGTAAGGGATCGTCAGTTCGCGAACTGATACTCGATGAACCTGCGTCTTGTGTGACACGTGAGGGTGAAGAGGCGGAAGCGTACTCCCGTTGTCTTAGGACCTACGTCCCGAACCGGGCCTTTGCCTCAAGCGTGATGGATAGCACTTACGGGGCCCTTGCGCCCTTACCTACTCCTCGTGCCAAAATAGGACAAGGAGTCCGGGGAGGACTCTGTTCGTCCAATTATGGGCGAAGTGCTCTGCATTGCGCTCTATGGGGGGTCTGACGACTCCTGATCGCTCTGTGACTGATCGTCACGGTGGTGTGACTGTCCGCTATGGCATGGTCCATCGGCTTCCGTCGCTGATGAACACCTGGGAGGGCAATTCCATCGGTTTGGCCGACGTGGCTGGACGGATGGTGTAGTTGTAGTGCCGAGGACAAGCCGTTCGTCCTATAACCGACTCGGCCCGCGTCCGCCATTTCGGGCAACGTGGGTCAAGGTGCAGAATTTAGAGGAAAGAACCGAGATGGTTCGGTTCTCCCGAGGAGGCCGCTCATGACCGCTCGCACCCCTGATGCCGAGCCGCTGCTGACCCCGGCTGAGGTTGCCACGATGTTCCGCGTGGACCCGAAGACGGTTACCCGTTGGGCCAAGGCAGGCAAGCTCACGTCCATCCGCACGCTCGGTGGACATCGCCGGTACCGCGAGGCAGAGGTCCGCGCACTGCTTGCGGGTATTCCGCAGCAGCGCAGCGAGGCCTGAAAAACCCCTGTCGCCGCAGCACAACTGGGCTTTTGGGTCCCCCAACCCGCATAGCCCACCCATAGCTCCATATGACGGGCGCCCGCCCCAACGGGCGCCGTACCTGTGTCAAGCAGGTCACGTCGTCAGATCGCGCTGGACTCCGCCGGGTCCAGCGCGATCTTTTTTTGTGCCTACGGGGCCGGCCGTGATCCGGGCGCCGGCCCACGATTACCTGCCCGTTCGGGCGCGGGAAAACCGGACGCCCGGTTGGCTCCCGATGGGTCTCGTGCGGGCTTGCTCGGGTCTGTGCGTCCTCGTCCCGGGAAGGTCGTGCCGGGACGGTTCGGGGGCTCCTGGGCGGGTCCCGTCGGAGTGGTGCAATTGCACATATTAAATTCGCCAGTTGTAGGAAGGGTGTAAAGCTACCCCTTCTCAAAACTGATTCAGTGACTCCCGTCACATGGCATGACTCTTGCCAAGTACGAGCCTGCCACTGCATAGGGGTGTGGGAGCGCGCCATTGGTCACGTGGCGGGAGGACTTTCGTCCTCCGCCCGCCGGGCGTTGGGCCGGCCGTCGCGGAGCGGCCCACGGACCGGCTCGGAGGCCCCGGGTGACGGTGCGTCGGCCCGCGGCGGTGGCAGGTCCTTCCCGCGCGGCCTCCCGACGGCCCGCGGTGCGCCCTTCTGAGGCCCTGCGGGCGCCCCGGGCGGACCGGCCGGGTCTTCGGTCGCTCCGCCCGCCACAGGTGCCGTCACGGGCTCCATGGCGAGCCGCAGCAGCCGGGCGCAGACCGCGCAGTGCCGGGTGAGGTGGCGGTAGCCGGTGGCGGCCGCCAGATGGGCGCGCAACAGGGCGCGGATCTCGTGCCGGGGAGAGCTCCGCGCCACCGTGCGGCGCCGGACCGGTTCGTGGGTGGCGGTCGCGGCGGTCGTGGCGTTTGTGGCGGCTGTGGTGGCCGCGGCAGACGTTGCGGACGTACCCGTCGCGGCAGACGTGTTCGGTGCGTTCGAAGTGTTCGGTGTGCCCGATGCGCCTGGTGTGCTCGATGTGCCGGGCCGGAACCCCTCGCCCGTGGATGCCGTCATCCGCGCCACCTCCCGGTGGATGCGCGCTGCCCCGTGCCGAGAAATCAGGGACAGCCCCGGTTTTCTGAGTACTCGTCGGCGGGCACCGGAGTCAATACGCGCGAAAGCCCGGATCCAGGGGATCCGGGCTTTCGTTACTGCGGTCCTGACGGGATTTGAACCCGCGGCCTCCACCTTGACAGGGTGGCGAGCACTCCAAACTGCTCCACAGGACCAGGTTTTCGCGGCTGCCTCGCGGCTGGCTGCGAAGACAGACTGTACAGGAGGTCAGAGGGTGCGGTCGACCTCACTTCCGGTGGCCGGACGGTCACCCGGCCACCGGCGGGCGGCTGCGACAGGCCCTACGGGGCCGCGGCGTCGATCGCCTTCACGATCCGCTTGTCGGAGACCGGGAACGCGGTGCCCAGCGCGTGCGCGAAATAGCTGACCCGCAGCTCCTCGATCATCCAGCGGATGTCCAGGACCTCCTGCGGAACGGGCCTGCCGCCCGGCAGTTGTTCGAGCAGCCAGGCGTACTCGTCCTGCATCTCGTGGACCTTCTCCATGCGCGCGGTGTCGCGCTGGACGTTGGTCGGCATCTGCTGGAGCCGGCGGTCCTCCGCGACCAGGTAGCGCATCAGATCGGGCAGCCTGCGCAGCCCGGTCGCGGTGACGAAGCCGGGCGGAACGAGCCGGGCGAGGTGCTCCCGTACGTCGGTGACGTTGTTGATCAGGACCAGGCTGTTGGTGGCCTTCAGCCGGCGCTCGCACGCCTGCCAGGCCGCCAGGACCTGCTGCACCTGGCCGACCGTGCGGACGGTCAGGTCCACCAGGTCGGCGCGCACCTTGTCGTACAGCTTCCGGAACGACGCCTCGTCCCAGGCGGGGCCGCCGTGCGCGGCGATCAGGCGGTCGGCGGCCGCCGTCGCGCAGTCGTCGAAGAGTGCCTGGATGGAGCCGTGCGGGTTGCGGGACAGGGCCAGCTTCTGCTGGTTGGTGAGCTTGTCCGAGGCGAACTTCGCCGGGTTCACCGGGATGTTCAGCAGGATCAGCTTCCGGGTGCCGCGCCACATCGCCTGCTGCTGTTCGGCCTCGGTGTCGAAGAGCCGTACGGCCACCGTTTCGCCCTGGTCGACGAGGGCCGGGAAGGCCTTGACCGGCTGGCCGGCCCGCCGCGTCTCGAAGACCCGGTCCAGCGCGCCGATCGTCCAGTCCGTGAGGCCCGAGCGCTCGATGGATTCGCCCGAGGGCCCCGCGGTCGCCGCGGCGGCCTGGGAGAGCGCCTGCCGGGCCTTGGGGCGCAGCTGGACGCGGAGCGCCTCCAGGTCCTTGTCCTCGGCGACCTTGCGGCGCCGTTCGTCGACGATCCGGAAGGTGATCTTGAGGTGGTCCGGGATGCGCGTCAGGTCGAAGTCGTCGGCCGTGACCGGGACGCCGACCATCCGCTGGAGCTCGCGGGCCAGGGTGACCGGCAGTGGCTCCTGGAGGGGCACGGCCCGGTCCAGGAACTTGTCCGCGTAGTTCGGCGCGGGCACGTAGTGCCGGCGGATCGGCTTGGGCAGCGAGCGGATCAGCTCGGTGACCACTTCCTCGCGCAGCCCCGGGATCTGCCAGTCGAAGCCCTCCGAGGTGACCTGGTTGAGCACCTGGAGCGGGATGTGGACGGTCACGCCGTCCGCGTCCGCGCCCGGCTCGAACTGGTACGTCACCCGGAACTTGAGTTTCCCCTGCCGCCAGGAGTCCGGGTAGTCGTCCTTGGTGACGTTCCCGGCCTTCTCGTTGATGAGCATCGAGCGCTCGAAGTCCAGCGCGTCCGGCTCGTCCCGGCGCTTGTGCTTCCACCAGGAGTCGAAGTGCGCGCCCGAGACGACGTGTTCCGGGATGCGCTGGTCGTAGAAGTCGAACAGCGTCTCGTCGTCCACGAGGATGTCGCGGCGCCGGGCGCGGTGCTCGAGCTCCTCGACCTCGCCCAGGAGCTTGCGGTTGTCGTGGAAGAACTGGTGATGGGTGCGCCAGTCGCCCTCGACCAGGGCGTTGCGGATGAACAGGTCCCGCGAGGCCTCCTGGTCGATGCGGCCGAAATTGATCTTGCGCTGGGCCACGATCGGTACGCCGTACAGCGTGACCCGCTCGTACGCCATCACCGCGGCCTGGTCCTTCTCCCAGTGCGGCTCGCTGTAGGTGCGCTTCAGAAGGTGCTGGGCCAGTGGCTCGATCCACTCGGGCTCGACCCGGGCGTTGACCCGCGCCCACAGCCGGGACGTCTCCACCAGCTCCGCCGACATCACGAACCGGGGCTGCTTCTTGAAGAGCGCCGATCCGGGGAAGATCGCGAACTTGGCGTTGCGGGCGCCGACGTACTCGTTCTTCTCGGTGTCCTTCAGCCCGATGTGCGACAGCAGACCGGACAGCAGCGAGGTGTGCACCGACTGCTCCGGCGCCGCAGCACCCGTCGAGGACTCCTCCAGATCGAGGCCCATCTGCTTGGCGACCGTGCGCAGCTGGGCGTAGATGTCCTGCCATTCGCGGATGCGCAGGAAGTTCAGGTACTCCTGCTTGCACATCCGGCGGAAGCTGGAGGAGCCGCGCTCCTTCTGCTGTTCGCGGATGTAGCGCCACAGGTTCAGGAACGCCAGGAAGTCCGACGTCTCGTCCTTGAAGCGGGCGTGCTGCTGGTCGGCCTGCGTCTGCTTCTCGGACGGCCGCTCGCGCGGGTCCTGGATGGAGAGCGCGGCGGCGATGACCATGACCTCGCGGACACAGCCGTTGCGGTCGGCCTCGATGACCATCCGGGCCAGGCGCGGGTCCACCGGCAGCTGGGAGAGCTTGCGGCCCAGCGGGGTGAGCCTCTTCTTCGGGTCCTTCTCCTCCGGGTCCAGCGCGCCGAGCTCCTGGAGGAGCTGCACACCGTCGCGGATGTTGCGGTGGTCCGGCGGGTCGATGAAGGGGAACTTCTCGATCTCGCCCAGGCCGGCCGCGGTCATCTGGAGGATGACGGAGGCCAGGTTCGTCCGAAGGATCTCCGGGTCGGTGAACTCCGGCCGGGTCAGGAAGTCGTCCTCGGAGTACAGCCGGATGCAGATGCCGTCCGACGTACGGCCGCAGCGGCCCTTGCGCTGGTTGGCGCTGGCCTGCGAGATCCGCTCGATCGGCAGCCGCTGGACCTTGGTGCGGTGGCTGTAGCGGGAGATACGGGCGTTGCCCGGGTCGATCACGTACTTGATGCCGGGGACGGTCAGCGAGGTCTCGGCGACGTTGGTCGCGAGGACGACCCGGCGTCCGGTGTGGCGCTGGAACACGCGGTGCTGCTCGGCGTGCGAGAGGCGCGCGTAGAGGGGGAGCACCTCAGTGTGTCTGAGGTTGCGTTTGCCGAGCGCGTCCGCCGTGTCGCGGATCTCGCGCTCGCCGGACAGGAAGACCAGCACATCGCCCGGTCCCTCCGACTGGAGCTCGTCCACGGCGTCGCAGATCGCGGTGATCTGGTCGCGGTCGGAGTCCTCGCTGTCCTCTTCGAGAAGCGGCCGGTAGCGCACGTCAACGGGATAGGTACGGCCGCTGACCTCGACGATCGGCGCCTCGCCGAAGTGGCGGGCGAAGCGCTCCGGGTCGATGGTCGCCGAGGTGATGACGACCTTCAGGTCCGGGCGCTTGGGCAGCAGCCTGGCCAGGTAGCCGAGCAGGAAGTCGATGTTCAGCGACCGCTCGTGGGCCTCGTCGATGATGATCGTGTCGTACGCGAGCAGCTCGCGGTCCGTCTGGATCTCGGCGAGCAGGATGCCGTCCGTCATCAGCTTGACGAAGGTCGCGTCCGGGTTGACCTGGTCGGTGAACCGGACCTTCCAGCCGACCGCCTCGCCCAGCGGTGTCTTCAGCTCCTCGGCGATCCGCTCGGCCACCGTGCGGGCCGCGATCCGGCGGGGCTGGGTGTGCCCGATCATGCCTCGGACGCCACGGCCCAGCTCCATGCAGATCTTGGGGATCTGGGTGGTCTTGCCGGAGCCGGTCTCACCCGCGACGATCACGACCTGGTGGTCGCGTATCGCCTCCAGGATCTCGTCCTTCTTCTGGCTGACCGGCAGTTGTTCGGGGTACGAGAGGGCAGGCAGCCGCCCGGCCCGCAGCGCGAGCCGCCCGGCTGCCTTGGTGGCCTGGGCGGCGATCTCGTCCAGCACGCCTTGCTGGGCCTCGGGTTTACGAATGCGGCGGGCGCCTTCGAGACGTCGGCCGAGCCGGTGGGCGTCGCGCAGCGAGAGCTGCCCGAGCTGGGACTGGAGATCGGCAAAGGAAGTAGACATACGGGTCCCAGGATCTCACCCGGGCCCGGGGAACGGCGAACCTATTTCGCGCGGGGTCCGTCACGGCACAGGACCGGCGGGGTGCGGGCACCCGCACGGTGCGGGGCGACGCGGTCACAGCACGTACCATTCCGGACAGTCGATCATCCCCGCGATCCCTCTCGATTCCCTTCGATTCCTTCGATCCCCTCCCGGAAGGCCCGTGTCCGTGTCCCGTTCGCAGTGGTGCTGCCTGGTGGCCGCGCTCGCGGTCGTCCTGGGGCTGTTCTGCGGGCAGTCGGCGGCGGGCAGGGCCTCGGTCGTGGCCTCCCCGATGGCATCCCAGGCCCAGGCCCAGGCCCAGGCCCCGACAGCGGCTGTGGCCGCGTCGTCGGACCCGGCGCCGGCCGTGGCGGTCACCGAGGTCACCGTGGCCGGCGGGGACGGGGTTCCGGGCTGCGGCAGGGGCGGGAAGCGCGAGGGCGGCGAGCCGGCGGTTCCCGGCCGGACCCGGGCGGCGGCCCAGGACCAGGCGCCGGGCCTCGCCGGATGGGTGCCTGTCGCCACCGGACCGGGACCGGTGCGGCCGCCCGCTCCGGCGGCGTCGCGCGGCCCCGACGTGACCGCGCCGAGCCCGGTGGAACTCTCCGTACTGAGGGTGTAGACGGCCCGCAGCTCCACGGCCGTCCCCTCATCCCTCCCGCACACCAGCACGGAGTTCCGCATGCCCACGCCCAAATCCACGCCCAAGCCGTCCCCCGAGTCAGGCAGTGCTCGCAAGCCCGGCCGGCCGGCCCGCTCCAGGAAGCCGCTCGTCTACGGCGCCGGGATCGTCGTGGCCGCCGCACTGTTCGGCTACGTCTCCTACCGGGCCACCGCCCCCGACGCCCCGCACTCCGGATCCTCCGCGGTCGCCGACGTCACCGCGGACCCGGAGGCCGGCGTCTACCCCGAGCTGGCGGAGCTGGCCCGGCGCGACGCCGGGGACAAGCTGGCGCGGGGCCGGGCGGACGCGCCCGTCGTCCTCATCGAGTACGCCGACTTCAAGTGCGGCTACTGCGCGAAGTTCGCCCGGGACACCGAACCCGCCCTGGTGAAGAAGTACGTCGACAACGGCACCCTGCGCATCGAGTGGCGCAACTTCCCGATCTTCGGCGCCGAGTCCGAGGCCGCCGCACGCGCCTCCTGGGCCGCCGGGCAGCAGGGCCGCTTCTGGCAGTTCCACCGTGCCGCCTACGCCGAAGGGGTCAAGGAGAAGGGGTTCGGCAAGGGCCGGCTGAAGGCGCTCGCCCAGCAGGCCGGGGTGGCCGACCTGGACCGCTTCCAGGCCGATGCGGACGGCGCGGCGGCGGCGGCCGCGGTGAGCAAGGACCAGGAACAGGGGTACGGGATCGGCGCGACGTCCACACCCTCGTTCCTGATCAACGGCCGCCCGATCGCCGGGGCGCAGCCGACCGGGGCCTTCACCCAGGCCATCGAACAGGCGGCGGAGCGGGCGAAGAACACCGGCAGCGCGGCCGAGGACGCCAAGGGCTCGGAACCGGCCGAGGACACCAAGGGCTCCGCGGCCCCTGAGGACCCGGCAGCCCCCACGAACCCCAAGGACACCGCGAAGTGACGGCCGGGATCGGCTACTTCGCCGCGCTTCTCGGCGGGCTGCTGGCCCTGCTCAGCCCGTGCAGCGCCCTGCTGCTCCCCGCCTTCTTCGCGTACTCCATCAACTCCACCTCGCGGCTGCTCGCCCGGACGGGCATCTTCTACGCGGGGCTGGCCACCACCCTGGTCCCGCTGGGCGCGGCGGGGTCGTACGCCGGGCGGCTGTTCTACGGCCACCGCGATGCCCTCGTCCTCGGCGCGGGCTGGCTGATCATCGTCCTCGGCGCCGCCCAGATCGTCGGGCTCGGCTTCGCCTCGCGGCGGATCGCCGCGCTCAGCGGCCGGATCCGCCCCACCACCGCCCTATCGGTCTACGCGCTCGGCGCGGTCTACGGACTGGCCGGCTTCTGCGCGGGGCCGATCCTCGGAAGCGTGCTCACCGTGGCGGCCGTCAGCGGCAGCCCGGCGTACGGCGGACTGCTGCTCGCCGTCTACGCGCTGGGCATGGCGGTGCCGCTCTTCCTGCTCGCGCTGCTCTGGGAGCGGTTCGAGCTGGGGCGCCGGGCCTGGCTGCGCGGGCGCGTCGTGCGGCTCGGCCGCTTCGAGCTGCACACGACGTCGCTGCTGTCGGGGCTCTTCTTCATCGGGCTCGGCGCCATGTTCCTGGCGTACGACGGGACGACCGCGCTCCCCGGACTGCTGGACGTGGACCAGTCGTTCGCCGTGGAGCAGTGGGCCCAGGGCGTCGGCGAACGGGTGCCGGACGCGGCGATGCTGGTGGCGGTGGTGGCCGTCGTCCTGCTGGTGCTCGCGGTACGGGCCGGTCGCCGCCGGGCCGGGGCCGGCGCTGACGAAACGAACACCGCTGACCGGGAGGGCGCCTGACACGACGAAGGCCCCGTCCATCGGACGGGGCCTTCGGGTGGTGGCTGGGGCCGGGATCGAACCGGCGACCTATCGCTTTTCAGGCGATCGCTCGTACCAACTGAGCTACCCAGCCACGCAGCTCGTACGGGCTGCAGCGGTCCTGACGGGATTTGAACCCGCGGCCTCCACCTTGACAGGGTGGCGAGCACTCCAAACTGCTCCACAGGACCAAGCAATGTGCGAGAACAAGTCTCGCACACGTTAAAGCGTGCCCCCAACGGGATTCGAACCCGTGCTACCGCCTTGAAAGGGCGGCGTCCTGGGCCACTAGACGATGAGGGCTAAGGGCCCACCTGCGCGCTTTCCAGCGCGTCGGGGACGTCAGAAGCATATGGGATGGCGGCGGCTATCGCCAAAACGGTTTACGGGGAGGGGGTGGAAGACGTCGGTGGTGGGCCCGGGAGAGCCGGGTCGCCCTGGGGCAGATGGCGGCTGACCTCGGCCGTCGTCAGGCCGAGCCCGCCCAGCGTGATCTCGTCCCAGGCCTGCAGCCGACGGGTGGAGCGGTCCAGATAGAGCACCGAGGCGAGCACCTGCTCCGGCTTCTTGTTCTGTACGGCGCGCAGCCCGCCGCCGCCCGTCGAGCCCTCGACCTTCAGCCGGGTGCCGAGCTTCATCACCTCGTTCTGCCGGTGGTGCACATGACCGGCCAGCACGAGCGGGACCGTGCCGTCCGTCTCCCGGGCCGCCGCCGGCTCGTGGGTGACGGCGATGTCGACCGGGGTGCCGGCCCGCCGCTGCTCGCGCAGGGCGGCCGCCAGCCGCAGGCCCGCCGTCCGTTCGACGTCCTCGGCCTGTTCGGGCCCGGTGCGGTCCGGGGTGAACTCCGGGTCCCCGATACCGGCCACCCGGAGCCCGCCGACATTCACCGCCCGGCCCTCGTCCAGCACGTGCACGTTCTTGAACCGCTTGGCGTCGGCCAGGTACTTCTGGGTGGTCGCGGAGTCGTGGTTGCCCCGGACCCAGACGTAGGGGGCGCCCAGATCGCTGACCGGGTCGAGGAAGTTGTTCTCGACGGCGGCCCCGTGGTCCATCGTGTCGCCCGAGTCGATGATCACGTCGATGTCGTACTGCTCGACGAGCGAGCCGATGATGTGCCAGGCCGCCGGGTTCAGATGGATGTCGGAGACGTGCAGGACGCGCAGCGTGGCGGGGTCCGGGCTGTAGACGGGGAGCGTCGAGGTGGCGTCGTACAGCTTGGTGACGTTGGTGACCAGCCGGGCCAGCTCCTGCTGGTAGACGTCGAAGTCGGTGACGATCGAGCGGGCGTCGCCGACGACGGAGGGGGCGCTGGAGAGCAGGCCGGAGAACTTCGGCTCCAGGACCGACTTCGGGTTCCAGGTGGCGTACGCGCTGACCCCCGAGGCGGCCAGCAGCGCGAGTGCGAGCCCGCCGGCCGCGAGGGCGCGGCGGGGCCTGCGGTAGACGGCGAGGCCGAGCGCGGTGGCCCCGGAGACGACCGCGACGCACGAGCGCACGGCGAGCTCGCGGGTGCCGGCGCTGACGTCGCCGGTGACCTCGTCCTCCAGTCCGGACAGCCGTTCGGGGTGCTGGACCAGCGCCTCGGAGCGGACCGGGTCGAGGCGGTCGACATCGACGTCGAGCCGGACCGGGGCGTGGTGCGAATCCAGCTCCAGGGCGCCCAGCGGCGACACGTTGATCTTGGTGCCGCCGGTGAGGGAGGGGCGCAGGGTCATCGTCGTGTCCATCGGGCCGACGGACGTACGGACGCTGCCGACGGCCAGCAGTCCGAGCCAGGCGCCGAAGAGCACGACGGTCACCAGCCCCAGCGCGCGGGCGAACGGTCGCGGCGGGACGGCGAGCGCGCCGCCCGGGCGACGGACCCGGCTGCCGGCGCGCGGCCGGGTGCGAGGGCGGAGGCGGTGCCGGACACGGGCTGCTGCGGCACGGAACGGGTCGCGGGCCATTGGGCGACTGTGCCCCGGTCCGCAGGCAGGTATGCGCTCCGGGCGCTCCCGGGTGCTGCCGGCTGTCCCCGGGTGCTTCCGGGTGCTCGTGGGTGCCTGCGGGATGTCCGGGCGCTTCCGGCGGTGGTACGTGACAATGACGGGGTGCTGGAGATGACGCGGGAAGAGTTCGAGGAACTGGTGGGCGAGGCCCTGGACCGGATCCCGCCGGAGCTGACCCGGCTGATGGACAACGTCGCGGTCTTCGTCGAGGACGAACCGGAGGCCGGTGATCCGGATCTGCTCGGGCTCTACGAGGGCACGCCGCTGACCGAGCGCGGTGAGTGGTACGCGGGCGTGCTGCCGGACCGGATCACCATCTACCGCGGGCCGACGCTGCGGATGTGCGAGTCCCGCGAGCGCGTGGTGGCCGAGACGGAGATCACCGTCGTCCACGAGATCGCGCACCACTTCGGCATCGACGACGAGAGGCTGCACGCACTCGGTTACGGGTGAGGCGCCCGGGGCGGCGTGGTGTGAATGAGGTGTGCGGGCCGGGCCCGTGGGCGTGTCCCCGGCGGGGCGGTGGGAGTTGGGCACAGCGCTCCCCGGCTCGTTCCCTACCGCCACGTCCTTCCTCGCGCCCCCGGAGGTGCCCCCGTGCGCCAGTTGTCCGTACCCGCCCCCGTCCGCTGGGCGGCCGTCACCGTCGTGACGATCGCCGCGTCCGCCGGCTGCATGAGCGTCGGTGACGACGGCGGGAAACCGTCGCCCTCGCGGTCCGCCGCGTCGAAGGAGGCGGTGGCCGGCCCCGACGGCTCCACGGTGACCGGCACCGGCCGGGCGGCCCGTACCGGCGGCTCCGGGGCGCACTCCGACCGGGAGGCCGCCGAGTCCGGCGCCCCGAGCGCCTCCGCCGGGCCCTCGCGCAGTTCCGGCACGAAGTCCGCCGGGCCCGGCCGGGCCCGGGGCGGCCATGTGTCGGCCCCGCCGCCCCCGCGGGCGGAGCCGGGGGTTCCGGAGCAGCCCGAGCCCCCGGCTCCCTCCGAGGCGCAGACCCCCGAGCCGCCGGCCCCGCCGGTGGAGCCCGAGCCGGAGCCCTCGGCGCCGCCGGAGGTGCCTTCGGCGTCGCCGGCGGCGCAGCTCCGCAATGAGGCGATGGGGGCGCCGGGCCAGGTGGAGGAGATGCGGACACCGGAGGCATCGCCGCAGGTGGGACCGGCTTGACGAGGTGCCGCCAGCAGTCCGGCTTGCACGATGGTGGGGTTAGTGCGTATGGTAGTAGATCGTTTGATCCATTGCCCGGCGCCGACACAGAAGAGCGCCGTGTGGCGCGTACTCTCCCTTGCCGTGGCTGGACCGCATTGAGGCGGTCGAAATTGCGAAAACACGGAGTTACGGGCGCGTGCCGAGACTCCGGAAGGTTTCGCATTTCGCATGTCAATTTCCAGTTCTGACCACACCGTGCTGCCCGAGAACATCGAGAACGACGAGCTCGTCGTGGCTGCCGAGGCCGTCGTGGCCGAGTCCGCCGTCTCCATCGAGGACTACATCAAGGCTCCTCAGACCGAGCAGGCCGAGCAGACGGAGCAGGCCAAGACGGTCGAGACGGCCGAGCAGGCCAAGACGGTCGAGACGGCCGAGCAGGCCAAGACGGTCGAGACGGCCGAGCAGGCCGTGACCGAGGCTCCCCAGGCCGAGCAGGCCGAAGCCGACTCCGCCGCCGACGAGGCGGACGCCGAGCCGACCGTCACCTTCGCCGACCTGGGCCTGCCCGAGGGCATCGTCCGCAAGCTCGCGCAGAACGGTGTGACCGCGCCTTTCCCGATCCAGGCAGCGACCATCCCGGACGCCCTGGCCGGAAAGGACATCCTCGGCCGAGGCCGTACCGGCTCCGGCAAGACCCTCTCCTTCGGTCTGCCGACCCTGGCCTCGCTGGCCGGTGGGCACACCGAGAAGAAGAAGCCCCGCGCGATCATCCTCACCCCGACCCGTGAGCTCGCGATGCAGGTCGCGGACGCGCTGCAGCCGTACGGCGACGTGCTCGGCCTGAAGATGAAGGTCGTCTGCGGCGGTACGTCGATGGGCAACCAGATCTACGCGCTGGAGCGCGGTGTCGACGTCCTCGTCGCCACCCCGGGCCGGCTGCGCGACATCATCAACCGGGGCGCCTGCTCCCTGGAGAACGTCCAGGTCGCCGTCCTCGACGAGGCCGACCAGATGTCCGACCTGGGCTTCCTGCCCGAGGTCACCGAGCTGCTCGACCAGATCCCCGGTGGCGGCCAGCGCATGCTCTTCTCCGCCACCATGGAGAACGAGATCGGCACCCTGGTCAAGCGCTACCTGAGCAACCCGGTCACCCACGAGGTCGACTCCGCCCAGGGCAACGTCTCGACCATGTCGCACCACGTCCTCGTCGTGAAGCCGAAGGACAAGGCGCCGGTCACCTCCGCCATCGCCGCCCGCAAGGGCCGCACCATCATCTTCGTCCGCACCCAGCTGGGCGCCGACCGCATCGCCGAGCAACTCGTCGAGGCGGGCGTCAAGGCGGACGCGCTGCACGGCGGCATGACCCAGGGCGCCCGTACCCGCGTCCTTGAGGACTTCAAGAAGGGCTACGTCAACGCCCTGGTCGCCACCGACGTCGCCGCCCGAGGCATCCACGTCGACGGCATCGACCTGGTCCTGAACGTGGACCCGGCCGGTGACCACAAGGACTACCTGCACCGCTCGGGCCGTACCGCCCGTGCCGGCAAGTCCGGTGTCGTCGTCTCGCTGGCGCTGCCGCACCAGCGCCGTCAGATCTTCCGCCTGATGGAGGACGCGGGCGTCGACGCCTCGCGCCACATCGTGCAGGGCGCGGGCGTCTTCGAGCCCGAGGTCGCCGAGATCACCGGCGCCCGTTCGCTCACCGAGGTCCAGGCCGACTCCGCGAACAACGCCGCCAAGCAGGCCGAGCGCGAGGCCGCCGACCTGACCAAGCAACTGGAGCGCATCCAGCGCCGCGCCGTCGAGCTGCGCGAGGAGGCCGACCGCCTGGTCGCCCGTGCCGCCCGCGAGCGGGGCGACGACCCGGAGGCAGCGGTGGCCGAGGTCGCCGCCGAGGCCGAGGCCGCGCTGCTGGCCGCCGCCTCCGTGCCGGAGCAGCAGGCCGCGCGCGAGGAGCGCCGCGACGACCGTGGCAACTACGAGCGCCGGGACAACCGTGGCGGCGACCGTGGCGGCTACCGGGGCGGCAACGACCGCACCGGTGAGCGCAGCGGCCGCCCCGCCGGCAGTAACGGCTACCGGGGCAGCAGCGACCGCCCGTCCTTCCGGGGCAGCAACGACCGCCGTGAGGACCGTCCGGTCGGTGGCGGTTTCCGCTCCGGCGGCAACGACCGTCGCGATGACCGCGGTGGTTTCCAGCGTCGTGACGACCGTCCCTCCGGTGGCTTCCGCTCCGGTGGCAACGACCGTCGTGACGACCGTGGCGGCCGCTCCTTCGAGCGTCGTGACAACGACCGTCCGTCCTTCAGCCGTGACAACGACCGTCCGTCGTTCAACCGCGACAACGACCGCCCGTCGTTCAACCGCGACCGTCGTGACGAGCGTCCCTCCGGTGGCTTCCGCTCCGGTGGCGGCGACCGCCCGTTCAACCGCGACCGTCGTGACGACCGTCCCTCGGGCGGCTTCCGCTCGGGCGGCAACGACCGCCCCACCGGCCGTCGTGACGACCACCGCTCCACGGGAACCGGCACGAGCACCGGCTCCTTCGGCCGCCGCGACGACAAGCCGCGCTGGAAGCGCAACGGCTGAACGTAGCTGATCCGCTGAACCGGGAGGCCCTGCCCGACGCACCGCGTCGGGCAGGGCCTCCCGGCATTCCGTGAGCAGGCCATGCCAAGCGTGCATCCGCTGATAACCTGCTCCCTCCAGGTAGGTGGCCCACACACGCGTACCTGTGCACACAACTTTCCCTGGTCCGTGCCCACGCGCGCCGGACCACCGGAGGGCCCCACCCCTCTCTCCGCTGCCCGGAAAGCGCCATGTCGCCTTCCGGCCTCCGCAGATTGGAAGGTCCCCCCTGTGGGACGTCATGTCCTGGAACGCCCCCGTGCGCTCCGAAACGTCACTGCCGCAGTAGGTGTCGCAGCGGCTCTCGCCGGGGTCCTCGGGCCACTGGGCGGCCCGGCCGGCGCCGCAGTTCCGGCGCCGGAGGCGGTTCTTGAGGCAGCCACCAGGACGATCAGCCCCGTCTATCCCGAGGTTGCGGGACGCACCGGCTTCGCGTACCGAACGGCAGACGGCGTCCGATGGACGGACTACGCGAGTGGTGCGACCACGCAACTGCATCCGGCGGACGACGCCCACCGCCCACTTCTCAACACCATGTCGGATGTGATCGCCTATCACGGCAACGACGGCACGGTGAGAATGGTCGATGCTCATGGCGGCACCGAACGGACCGCTCAACTGCCCTCAGGATTCCAGCTTCTGACGGTGCACGGTGAGACGGTCGTGGCCGTTGCCAAGGCGGGGGACGTGGCGGGCGAGTGCCACGTCTTCCGCTTCGACGGTCCGGAGCTCACCGATCGCAAGGTCGCCGGGTTGCCCTCCGGCGCAGTCTGCGGCGCCGCCCTCCTGCCGCCGTACTCGATCGGTGACCCGTCGAGCACGGTTGTCGCATACGGGCTCGGCTCAGTCGTTCATTACGGACTCGTCGATCTGGACGACTCCACCTTCACCGAGGTGCCGATCACCCGTCTGCCGAAGAACATCCAGGTCACTGAAGACTCCGTGTCCTGGTACGACGCCGCGTCCAGGAGCGTCAAGGTGCTCTCCCGCGCCGATCCGCAGGCACCACCTCGTGACGTGCCCGTCGATCCGTCAGGGAGCGGCAACACGAAATCGTTCCTGCTCGGCGACTACGTGGTCTGGGTCAACAGCGGGAACGGTGCGCTCCACGCCATCGCTCCCGACGGCACGACCACCACGCTGCTCTCGTTCGCATACGGGCGCGGCGCGCTGTCAGACGTGGACGGCAGCCTGGTCGTCCTGGGCAAGGGCCCCTCGGGCGACTACGCCGTGCAACGCTTCACTGTGGGCCCGGACGGAGCACCCCTGCGCAGCGAGGTGCTCCCCGTGCCGTGGCAGCCGTCCCGGAGTGCGAGGCTCGCGCTGAACGGGAACCGGCTCCTGACCTACGAGACGGATCCGGCAGGCACGGGCATCGGCTTCTACGAGCGGCGGCCCGCCCTGACAGGCACGCCGACGGTGAGCGGCCAGACGTATCTCGGACGGGCGTCCGACTCGTACCGCGCGGCGTGCAGAGGCGCGGCCGGCTGCCCCGAGCTCTACCCGACAGCCGACGGCTCCGTTGTGTACACGACGTTCGAGAGCAACGGATACCTGCTCCACGTGGCCGACAAGAACCATCTCGCCCCAGGGCGTCAGATCATCGCCGGCGCCACGGCGCCCAAGGTCTACGGCGTGTCCGGCCACTACGTCGCCTACGGGACGGGGACCGGTACCGCTGCACGCACCGAAGTGCGCAACCTGGACTCCATGAAGGTGGTGCGCACCGCGCCCGCCGGGGCGTCCGCGCTCTGGGGCAACACGCTCTGGCAGCTGTCCACGACGGGCAAGCTGACGGCCATCGCTGTGGCGAAGGGCACGCCGATCCGCACGCTCAGCACCGGGGCGTCCTGCGCCGCTCCCGTCCTGCAGGCTTCCGAGCGCTATCTCTACTGGGAGTGCGGTGCGGTACCGACCGCCGCCGGAGTCGTCTCCCTCGCCGACGGGAAGGCCAGGAAGATGGGTGTCGGCGTCACCCCCGGCCGGCTCGGCGACGGTTTCGTCTCGCGGCTGGATGCCGACGGCCGGGTGGTGGTCACGGACCTCACCGGTGCGTCCACCGACGACCTGGTGATGGGAACGGCCAACTCGTCCCTTCCCGGTGCCGGCTGGACGGCTGACCCGCACAGCGGCCTCGTGGCATACGCCGGCCAGGACCAGAAGGTGCGCCTCGCGCCGACAGGGATCGGTTCAGCCCCCCTCGCCCAGATCGACTCATCGATACAGGCCGCCAAGAACGTGGACCAGGAGGGAAGTCCCTGGGCCCCGAGATGGTGGCTGTCGAAGGCGGCGGCGTCATGGAAGCTCTCGCTGAAGAACAAGGCCACGGGCAGCACGGTGCAGACGCTCTCCGGAGGGGAGACCAGCGGGCTGATCTCGGCCTCTTGGAGCGGTGTGCCGTCGGCCGGCCACCCCGTGGCCAACGGCGCGTACACCTGGACCCTGACGGCGCAGCCCGCCGACGGTTCGGGCGCACCGCTGACGAGGTCCGGAACGGTGACGGTGACGGGGGGTGCCGCAGTGCAGCGTGACTACACCGGTGACGGCATCGGAGACGCGCTCACCCTGAACTCCAAGGGAGAGTTCACCTTCCAGCACGGCGACGGGGCTGGGAAATTCTCGGGGAAGACCTCGGGCGGCGGCTGGCCGACGTCAGCGGTCGCGGTCCCGTTCGGCGACCTCGACGGCGATCATTGCAACGACGTGCTGGTGCGGATGACGGACGGATCGCTGCGTGGCTACAAGCCCGCGTGCGGGAAGGCCGTGACGCCCAGCACGTCCTACACGAAGCTCGGTACCGGTTTCCAGGCGTACAAGACCCTCACCACCGCCGGTGACCTGACCGGTGACGGCCGTGCCGATCTGCTCGGCTGGAAGACATCGACCGGCGACCTCTACCTCTTCACGACGAAGAGCGACGGGACCCTGGCGGCCGGGAAGAAGATCCGCTCCAAGTGGACCTACACCAAGGTCATGGGGGTGGGCGATCTGAACGGCGACGGGTACGGCGACCTGCTGGCCACGGACAAGTCGAACGAACTGTGGCGCTACAACGGCACGGCGTCGGGCCAGTTCAAGGAGCGCGTGCTGGTCTTCAAGGACTGGGGTTCCTCGTACAACACCGTTGTCGGAGTCGGTGACATCACCGGTGACGGCAAGGCGGACATCGTCGAGCGCGACTCGGCGGGCAAGCTGTTCCGCAACAACGGTGACGGCAAGGGGTCCTTCGGCAGCCGCACGCAGATCGCCACCGGGTGGACCTACAAGGGCATCTTCTGACCCGGATGCCGCCCCGGCGCGGGTGAGAAACGAGGGCGCGGCCTCCGGGCCGCGCCCACGTGCCGTGGTACGCCATGTTTTCCCAGTCGTGACCACGGCGGCGGCATGCGCACACCGGGGGCCGGGCATCGCTGGGGTCATGACAACAGACATCAGCGAGGACGAGCCGCCACCGGGCGTTTCCGACGAGGAGCGTCTGGCGCAGCTCGGATACACGCAGACACTCGCCCGCCGGATGTCCGCCTTCTCCAACTACGCGGTCTCGTTCACGATCATCTCGGTGCTCTCCGGCTGTCTGACGCTCTACCTGTTCGGGATGAACACCGGCGGCCCGGTCCTGATCACCTGGGGCTGGGTCGGCGTCGGGCTGATGACGTTGTTCGTCGGACTCGCGATGGCCGAGATCTGTTCGGCGTACCCGACCTCCGCAGGCCTCTACTTCTGGGCCCACCGGCTCGCTCCGCCGCGCTCGGCGGCGGCGTGGGCGTGGTTCACCGGCTGGTTCAACGTGCTCGGCCAGGTGGCCGTGACCGCCGGGATCGACTTCGGGGCGGCGTCGTTCCTGGGCGCCTACCTCAACCTCCAGTTCGACTTCGGGATCACGCCCGGCCGCACGATCCTCCTCTTCGCCGCGATCCTGTTCCTGCACGGGCTGCTGAACACCTTCGGGGTCCGGATCGTCGCGACCCTCAACAGCGTCAGCGTGTGGTGGCACGTGCTCGGCGTCGCGGTCATCGTCGGCGCGCTGACCTTCGTACCGGACTCCCACCAGTCGGCGTCGTTCGTCTTCACGGAGTTCGTGAACAACACCGGCTGGGGCAGCGGCTTCTACGTGGTGATGGTCGGGCTGCTGATGGCCCAGTACACCTTCACCGGATACGACGCCTCCGCCCATATGACCGAGGAGACGCACGACGCCGCGACCGCCGGGCCGCGCGGCATCGTCCAGTCGATCTGGACATCATGGATCGCCGGTTTCGTTCTCCTCCTCGGCTTCACCTTCGCCATCCAGTCCTACGACGGCGCCCTGGCCTCCCCGACCGGCGCCCCGCCCGCCCAGATCCTCCTGGACGCCCTGGGCGCCACCACCGGCAAGCTGTTGCTCCTGGTGGTGATCGGGGCCCAGCTCTTCTGCGGAATGGCGTCCGTGACCGCCAACAGCCGCATGATCTACGCGTTCTCCCGGGACGGCGCCCTCCCGTTCTCCCGCGTCTGGCACACGGTCAGCCCCCGAACCCGCACCCCCGTGGCGGCGGTCTGGCTGGCCGCCGCCGGCGCGCTGGTGCTGGGCCTCCCGTACCTGATCAACGTCACCGCGTACGCGGCGGTCACCTCCATCGCGGTGATCGGCCTCTACATCGCCTACGTCATCCCCACCCTGCTCCGCCTCCTGCGCGGCGACGACTTCCGGCGCGGCCCCTGGCACCTGGGCCGCTGGTCCCGCCCCATCGGCATCGTCGCGGTGGCGTGGGTGGCGGTCATCACGGTGCTCTTCATGCTGCCCCAGGTCTCGCCCGTCACCTGGGAGACCTTCAACTACGCCCCGATCGCCGTCCTGGTGGTCCTCGGCTTCGCCGCCACCTGGTGGCTCGCCTCGGCCCGGCACTGGTTCCTCAATCCGGATCACAAGCGCACGATCGCCCGCAATACGCCGCGCTGACCGAAACGCCTCCACCATGACGGGGCCCGGCAACCGATACCCGATCGGCGGCCGGGTCGCGGCGGGCTATGCTCGGGGAGTGATCTGCCAGGGGCCGTTAGCTCAATTGGTCAGAGCAGCGGACTTTTAATCCGTTGGTTGTGGGTTCGAGTCCCACACGGCCTACGCGAAGCAGGGCGAGGGAACCTCGCTGACCTGCTACTCAGCGCCTCGAACGGTTTCGGCCGGCCGGGGCGCTTCGTCGTATCCGGATGTTTTCGGAACCACTCGCGGGCCGGGCAGCCCAGGCCCTCGATACCCACGGCCGCCTCCAGCCGCCCTGCGGCGGTCGTTCCACATGCGTTCCGCCGCACAGTTCCCGCGACCCGGCCCCGCCGATCTCAGCGACGCGCAACTCTTCAGCCGGTCAGAGCGGGTGGGCGGCTGCGGAACGGGCCGGGTGACCAGGACCGAGGAAGACGGCGATGCCGGCCCCCTCGGGAGCCGGGTGAGTGGCCGAGGTCCAGCCCAAGCGCTGGTAGAAAGCGTGCGCGTCGCCGGCCCGGACCGAGGTCATCAGCCAGCACCGTCCGTCAGGAGCGTCCGCGGTGACCGCGTCCAGGAGGGCAGCACCCACTCCCTGTCCGCGGGCCGCCGTGGCGAGGGCGAGCTCGTCGACCTCGCGGCCCCCGCACAACCATGCTGCCGTACGGTCAGCCCCGAGAGCGGCTTGAGCCTGCGGGTAACAGCGGCCGGAGGGGAACGGCGAGGGTGTGGTCCAGGAGGTGGCCAGCCCGATCAGGCGGCTGTTCCGGAACGCGCCGGCGGCGGTGAACCCGTCCCGGAGGGCGTCGCCGGCCAGCCGGAGTATGAACCGGTCCGCAGCCGAGGCGTCCTCGCTCCAGGGCGGGCCCGCGAACGCCTCCGCGTACACGCGACACGCGTCCTCGTGCAGGACGAGGAGCTCGTCGCCCGACAGGCGGCGCAGCTTTACGCCGCTCATGCGGCTCTCACGGCCGCGTCGACCGGGTGCAGAGCGGCGTACTCCAGTGGTGCCGAAGGGTCGATGGAGACGTTGAGCTGCGCCGGGGCGGCGCCCGCCCGCACCAGGAGGTCTCCGACGGCGGCGATCATCGCCCCGTTGTCGGTGCACAGCGTGAGCGGGGGGACCCGCAGCTCGACTCCGGCGGCCGCGCACCGCTCCTCGGCCAGCGCTCTGACCCGGGAGTTCGCCGCGACCCCGCCGACCACGACCAGCGTGTGGACGTCGTACTGGCGGCAGGCGGCCAGTGCCTTCCTCGTCAGGACGTCGGCGACGGCTTCCTGGAGCGAGGCGGCGCCGTCGGCCAGCGGGATTTCCTCGCCGCGCAGGCGGTGCTGCTCGGCCCAGCGGGCGGCGGCCGTCTTCAGGCCGGAGAAGGAGAACGCGTACGGGGCGTCCTTCGAACCCAGCAACGGCCGGGGGAACGCGGCGGCGCATGGATCGCCCCCGCGGGCGGCGCGGTCGATGGCCGGTCCGCCCGGATACGGGAGGCCGAAGACGCGGGCGACCTTGTCGAAGCACTCGCCCGCGGCGTCGTCCACGGTGTCGCCCAGGTGCAGGATCGGATCGCGGACCAGGTCGCGTACGAGCAGCAGCGAGGTGTGGCCCCCGGAGACGATGAGGACCATGCACGGATTGGGCAGCGGGCCGTGCTCCAAGGTGTCGGCGGCCACGTGCCCGGCCAGGTGGTGCACCCCGTACAGGGGCACGCCCGCCGCGTAGGCCAGGGTCTTCGCCCCGGCCAGGCCGACCTGGAGGGCGCCGGACAGGCCTGGCCCGGTCGTCACCGCCACGGCGTCGATCCGGTCCACGCGGAGTCCTGCTTGACCGAGTGCTTCCTCAACGACGGGAACGAACGCCTGGAGGTGGGCACGGGCCGCGATCTCCGGCACGACCCCGCCGAACCGGGCGTGCTCGTCCATGCTCGACGCCACCGCGTGCGCCAGCAGCCGGCCGCCGGAGACGATCCCCGCCCCGGTCTCGTCACACGATGACTCGATGCCCAGCACCACGGGAATCCGCACGGCATCCTCTTCTCGCACATTGATTGTTACTGCAACTGCTGTGCAATAAGGTACTCGCCCGCGAAGGGAGCCGGCCGATCCTCATGGGGCGAGCGGGTCCGCCTCGTACGTGACCCGGATGACACCGTCCGGATGCCGTTCGGCGCGGGCCCGGACGCCGAAGACCTCGTGGAGGACGCGCGGGGTGAGGGCGTCGAGGACGGGGCCCGCGGTGACGGCACAGCCGTCGTTGAGGACGACCAGGCGGTCGCAGAACCGGGCGGCCAGGTCGAGGTCGTGCAGTACGGCGAGGGTCGTGACTCCGGTCTGCCGGATCAGTCCGAGGAGTTCGAACCGGGCCCGGATGTCGAGATGATTGGTCAGTTCGTCCAGCACGAGGAGTTCCGGTCCCTGGGCGAGAGCGCGGGCGAGCAGGACGCGCTGGCGTTCACCGCCGGAGAGCGAGGAGAGGTCCCGGTCGGCGAGCGGCGCGATACCGCAGCTCTCCAGCGCCTCGCTGACAGCGCGCCGGTCGCCCTCGCCGTCGCGGCCCAGTACTGCGTGGTGAGGGGTGCGGCCGAGGGCGACCGTCTCGGCAACGGTGAGGCCGCCCGCGCCCGCCCCGTCCTGGAGAACGGCGGCGGTCTGCCGGGCGGCAGCCCGTGAGGAGAGCCGCCACACGTCCTGTCCGCCCACCTCGACGACCCCTGATGCGGGGCGCAGCGAGCGGTAGACGGCTCGCAGCAGGGTGGACTTGCCGCTCCCGTTGGGGCCGACGAGGCCCACGATCTGGCCCGGTGACACGTCGAGTCCTACGTCGCGCAGGATCGGGGCCGCGCCGAGGGTGATGTGGAGTGCGTCCACGGTCAGTCTCATGCGGCGTCGAGCCCCTTGTTGCGACGCAGCAGCCAGAGGAAGAACGGGGCGCCGAGGAGTGCGGTGAGGATACCCAGGGGCAGTTCGTTGGGGCGGTTGACAGTACGGGAGAGCAGGTCGACCAGTACGAGGTAGACAGCCCCGAGGAGTGCGCTCAGGGGGAGCAGCCTGCGGTGGTCGGCACCGAGGGCGAGTCGCACCAGGTGGGGGATCATCAGGCCGACGAAGCCGATGCCGCCCGCTACGGCGATGACGGTCCCGGTGAGCAGCGCGGCCACCACCAGCAGCACCGCCCGGGTGCGGTGCACGTCCACGCCGAGCGATGTCGCAGACTCGTCACCGGCGAGCAGTGCGTTCAGGCGCCGACCGAAACAGGCGAGCAGTGCCGTCCCCATGGCCACCACCGCTGTGACAGCGGGAAGTTGGCTCCAGCGGGCCCCTGACACGCTGCCCAGCATCCAGAACATGACCCCGCGCAACTCAGTTGGTGTGGCCCGCAGCTGCACGAAGCTCGTCGCCGAGAGCAGCACGTAGCCAACCGCTACCCCGGCCAGGACGAGCCGGGTGGGCGCGAGCCGTCCCCCGCGTTGTCCGAGCGCGAAGACCAGCAGCCCCGCCAGGAGGGCGCCGACGAACGCCGCCCCGGAAACACCGAGTCCGCCGAGTCCCGCCCCGCCGAGTGTGATCACGAGGACCGCTCCCAGTGACGCCCCGTGCGAGAAGCCGAGCACCGTGGGATCGGCGAGCGGGTTGGAGACGAGGGTCTGGAGGACGGCGCCGGCGACGGCGAGCCCCGCCCCCACGACCGCCGCGAGGACCACACGCGGGGTGCGGAACTGCCAGACGATCTGGTCGAGGGCGATGTCGTCCACGGGCCCCCGGCCGGTGAGGTGGTGGACGAGGACGGTCCACACGTCATCGGCCGGCACGTTGACCGCGCCGATGCCTACGGCGAGGACCATCGAGACCAGCAGCGCGGCAGCGAGCACGAGGGCACAGACGGACAGCGGGAGACGGTTCAGAAGACGTCGGGGTGCAGCATCCTGGCGATCTTCTCCACGGCCACGTCGTTGCTGGGGCCGAGGTACATCGAGTCGGACAGCACCACGAACTTGTTCCTCTTGGCTGCGGGCCACTGGGGGAACTCCTTGAGCAGCTTCTTGGCGTATGCCGTCGGGTCGGGGTCGTTGTAGCTGACGACCACGAGGGCGTCCACGTCGGTGGCGGCGACCTTCTCCTTGCTGAGGTCGGCGAAGGAGGTCTTCGACGCACTCGCGAAGGCGTTGGTGCCACCGGCCCTGGCGAGGATTTCGTTGTAGATGCCGTGGGCGGCGACGGAGCTGAAGTCGTTGCCGCCCATGGTCATGTTCGAGAAGATGACCATGACCTTCGGCTTCTTCGCGCCGCTGACCTTGCCGGCCACGTCGGCGATGTTCTGCCGTTCGGTGGCGACGAGCTTCTCCGCCTTCTCCTGGATGCCGAAGATCTTGCCCATCTGGCGCAGCAGCGTGTAGCTGTCGTCGATCGTCATGTTCAGGTTGTCCTGCCCGCATCCCTCGGGCGAGATGTAGGTGTTCGCCCCGACCTCCTTGAGCTGCTCGCGGGTGGCGAAGCCGTTCTTGCCGTCGAAGCCGTAGGACGTGGTGGAGAGCACGAAGTCGGGCCGCAGGCCGATCATGGCCTCGCGCGGGATGTCGAAGGCTTCGTTCGGCTTCACTCCTCCCGTGGGCAGGTTCTTGATCTGCTCGGCGCGACCGGGGACTTCGGACATGCCGTAGGTCTGCTGGTTGGAGACGATCCGGTCGCCCTGGCCGAGGGCGAGCAGGGTGGACACCTCGGCGACCGAGGCCCCGTTCATCACGACGACCCGGCCCGGGGTCTTGTCGAACGTCAGGTCGCGGCCGCAGTTCTTGAGAGTGACGGGGTACGCACCCCGCGCGGCGGGAGCCGCCTTGTCGGCGGAGCCGGCCTTGCCACCGTCCGGGCCGGAGCCCGCTTCGGAACAGCCGGCGACGGCGAGGCAGAGGAAGGTGGCGAGGGCGATGGCTGCCGGCCTGGGTGTCGGCATGGGAGTTCTCCTGGTGATCAAGTGAGGCACCTTGAGGCGCTGTTGCAGGAGTCGGGGGCAGTGGCGGAGAAGTTCCCGGCGATCCGGACGTGTTGGGCGGTGACGGCGATGACCGGGCACGTCCGGAGGCGGAGGCCACCCCACACCTCTATGTGAGCTACGTCACCCCACCTCCCTGGGAACTCAGGCCCGTCTCGCTCCGACTCCTGTACGTGCACCTCACCGTCCCCACCGGTCCACGCATGAGGAAGAGTCGATGACCGAGACCACGCCTGCTGCGCCACCACCGCTCCGGCAACGCCAGACCGAGGAAGCCACCCCACCCGAGGACTTCGCCACACCCGCACCGAGAAACGGCGGCGGCGCCTGGAGCGGGCTGCGCCCCCTCCTGCTGCGGCTGCACTTCTACGCGGGTGTCCTCATCGGCCCGTTCCTGCTCGTCGCCGCCGTGACAGGACTGCTCTACACCGCGACACCGCAGATCGAGTCCGTCGTCTATCACCACGAGCTGAAGGTCACTCCGCGCGGCGAGCCGAAGCCGCTCGTCGCCCAGGTGGACGCCGCCCGCGAGGCGATACCCGGCGGGCAGCTCGTATCCGTCACCAAGGGGGCGGGGGACAGCGACACGACCCGCGTCACCTTCAACGTCGAGGGGCTGCCCGAGGGCTACACGCAGACCGCCTTCGTCGATCCGTACGACGCGAAGGTGCGCGGCACACTGCGCACGTTCGGTGAGTGGCTGCCGGTGCGGTCCTGGTTCGACAGTCTGCACCGCACGCTGCATCTCGGCGAGTTCGGCCGCAACTACAGTGAGATCGCCGCGAGCTGGCTGTGGGTCGAGGTACTGGGCGGACTGGCCCTGTGGCTGGGCGCACCGCGTGGCCGGGAGCGCCTGCGCAAGTGGTTCGTGCCGCGCCGGGGTCCCAAGGGACGCAAGCGCACGCTGTCCTGGCACGGGGCCGTGGGCTTGTGGGTGTCGGCCGGCTTCCTCGCGCTCTCGGCGACCGGGCTGACCTGGTCGGCGCACGCGGGTGTGAACATCGGCAAGATCCAGGACTCGCTGGGCGGGGCGTCGCCCTCCATTTCCTCGGCTCTCGGCACCGGTGCGCAGGGCAGTGGGTCGGCAGGGGCGGACTCAGGCTCGTCCTCACCCGGCTCCTCCGCGACCCAGGTCGATCTCGACGGGGCCGTCCGCATCGCCCGTTCCGAGGGTCTGCGGGGCAAGCTCGTCATCAGCCCGCCGGCGGACGACAAGAGCGCGTACATCGTCAAGGAGAACACGCGGCACTGGCCGGAGCAGCAGGACTCGGTCGCGATCGACCCGGCCACCGGCAAGGTCATGGACAAGCTCGTCTTCGACGACTTCCCTGTTCTCGCGAAGCTCACGCGCTGGGGCATCGATGCCCACATGGGCCTGCTCTTCGGCCTCGCCAACCAGATCGCTCTCGCGGTCATCGCCCTCGCGCTCATCGGGATGCTCTTCTGGGGCTATCGCATGTGGTGGCTCCGCAGGCCCACCCGCGGAGGCGGGACACGGCTCGGACGTCCGCCGGTGCGGGGGGCCTGGCGCCGGGTGCCGGGCAGGGTCATGGCGCCGCTCGTCGTCGTGACCGCCGTCCTCGCCTACTACCTGCCGCTGTTCGGACTGCCTCTGGTCTGCTTCCTGCTCGCGGACCTGGCACTCGCGCAAGCGCGCCGGCACCGGCGTTCGCGCACCGAACCGCTGGCCGAGAAGCCGAAGGAGATGGCCCGATGATCGCCGCCACCGGGCTGCGCTGGATTCTGACGCTGCTCTTCTGCGCACTCGCCGCCTACGGTCTGTGGCGCGCCATCGCGGCCCGCTCCCACCCGTGGATCGCGCGGCTCGCCCACGGACTGCACGCCGTGATGGCCCTTGCCATGTTCGCGATGGCCTGGTCCTGGGGCATGGATCTGCCCGCCACCCCGCAGGTGATCTTCTTCTCGGCCGCGGCGGCCTGGTTCGTGGTGGCCGCCCTCGCTCTGCCGAGCGGTCCCGAGCCCCGGCTGCGCGTCCTCGTCGGCATGCTGCCGCATGCCGTGATGACCGCCGCGATGGCGTGGATGGTCGCCGCGATGTCGTCGGGCATGTCCATGGGAGGGGCGGGCGCGGGGCAGGCGCACGACATGCCCGGTATGGACATGTCGGCCCCGGGAGCCCTCGCGACCATGACGCTCAGCGGCACCGGCGACCGCTGGAGCGCGGGCCTGCTCGCACTCGTCCTGCTGGTCCTCGCACTGTGGTGGCTCGCGGAAGGCTTCGACACGGGCCGCCTCGCGCCGCGCACGACGGGCGGCGCGGTCTCGGGGGGCGCGGTACACGCCGCTTGGGACGTGGGCTGTCACGGGCTGATGGCACTGGGCATGGCGGCGATGTTCGTCGTGATGGTGTGAGCCATCGGGTTCGATGGCGACCGCACGCCCTCGGGCCCGTCGGGCGTGCCCCGGAGGCGTGATGCTTCCGGGGCATGTGTGACTGGTGTCCGGTATGTGACGCACACCACCCGGGAGTGGGGGAACTCGCTGCCCGGGGCGGCCGACCTCTGGTGCGTACGACTCGCACTCTCGCCCGGAGCCCGCCTCATGGACCACTCGGTGACGACTCACACCCAACGGCGTTCCGCCCCCGCCCCGTACGGACTGCTCGGAGGTTTCCTGCTCCTGCTCGCCCTGCTCTTCGCCGCTTCGTACGCGGTGGGGCACCTTGCGGGGCCCGTCGCCCCCGACATGCGTGGAGTCACGCACCCGGACGAGGAACCGGGCTCGCACGACATGGGCGGCATGAGCGGGATGGACCACTGATGAGCCGGGAAACGGCCCCGCACACCCTCACCACGACCGATCTGATCGTCGGCGGCATGACGTGCGCCGCCTGCGTGCGCAGGGTCGAGAAGAAACTCGGCGCCCTGGAGGGCGTGCGCGCCACGGTCAATCTCGCGACCGGCACTGCCCATGTCGAGCATCCGGCGGATCTCGGCACGGACGCGCTCGTCGCCGCAGTCGAACGCGGCGGCTACACCGCCCGTCTCCCAGCGCCGCCCACGTCCGGCGAGGACCGTGAGGCCGCGGTAACCGAGCCAGGTGTACCGCAGCGGCTCCTGGTGACCGCGCTCCTCGCCCTCCCCGTCCTTGTCCTGTCGATGGCGCCCTCACTCCAGTTCCGCAACTGGCAGTGGCTGTGCTTCGTCCTCGCCGCCCCCGTCGCCGGCTGGAGCGCCTGGCCCTTCCACGAGCGGGCCTGGCGCGGCATGCGACACGGTGCCGCAACGATGGACACGCTCGTCTCGCTCGGCGTCCTCGCCTCCTTCGGCTGGTCCTCGTACGCGCTCTTCCTCGGCGGTGCGGGCGTCCCCGGCATGCGGATGCCCTTCGCTCTGCTGCCCACGGCTTCGGACGGGATGGCGCACGTCTATCTCGAAGCGGCGGTTGGTGTCCCGCTCTTCGTCCTGCTCGGCCGCCATCTGGAGGCCCGCGCCCGGCGGGGCACCTCGGCCGCTCTGCGGGCACTCGCCGAGCTCGGCGTGAAGGAAGTGACGGTGCGGGACGGAGCCGTCGAGCGAACCATGCCGGCCGCGCAGCTCGCGGCCGGTCACGTCTTCCTCGTACGGCCCGGGGAGCGCGTCGCCACGGACGGCGAGGTGGTGGAAGGCGCGTCTGCCGTGGATCTGTCTCTGGTGACCGGTGAGACCAGGCCCGTGGAGGTCGCCGCCGGCTCCGCCGTCACGGGCGGTTCGGTCAACGCGGGCGGACTCCTGCTCGTATGTGCGACGGCCATCGGCGCCGGCACCCAGCTCGCCCGCATCACCGCCCTCGTCACCGAGGCACAGGCGGGGAAGGCCCGAGCCCAGCGGCTCGCGGACACCGTGGCCGGGGTATTCGTGCCCGTCGTCCTCGCTCTCGCCGTCACCGTGCTCGGTTTCTGGCTCGGCGCGGACGCGGACCCGCAGCCCGCCATCACCGCCTGCGTCGCCGTCCTCGTCGTCGCCTGCCCCTGCGCACTCGGGCTCGCGACCCCCACCGCTCTCATGGCGGCCACCGGACGAGGCGCCCAGCTGGGCATCCTGATCAAGGGACCCCAGTCCCTGGAAGCCCTCCGGCAGATCGACACCGTCGTGCTCGACAAGACCGGCACCCTCACCTCCGGCCACCTCACCGTCGCCGCCCTCACCACACGTACGGAAGGCCCCGGCGCGCAGGAGGTACTACGGCTCGCTGCGACCGTCGAGACCGGCTCCGAGCACCCACTCGGCCGGGCCCTGGTGCGCCACGCCGAACGCTCCCTCGTGGAGGGCGCCTTGCTGCCGGGTGCGCTCAGCGGCTTCACCGCAGTCCCCGGCAAAGGCGTGCGCGGACACGTGGACGGGCGGCTCGTCGAGGCCGGTGTTCCCGATGGCGAACTGCCCGGGGAACTGGGCGCGGCCCTCGCCGCCGCCCTGCAAGCCGACCGCACTCCTGTCCTGGTACGTGTCGACGGGCGGCCCGAGGCCGTCATCGCACTCGGCGACGTCGTACGCCCAGGCAGCTACCACGCCGTGGACCGGCTCCGCCGCCTCGGCGTGCACCCCGTCCTCGCCACCGGCGATCAGGAGGAACCCGCCCGAGCCGTCGCCGCCGCACTCGGCATCGACGAGACGTACGCCCGTTGCACCCCCGAGGGAAAAGCGGAGCTGGTCCGTACGCTGCGCGCGGAAGGGAAGAGGGTCGCGGTCGTCGGTGACGGCGTCAATGACGCGGCCGCGCTGGCCGGGGCCGACCTCGGCATCGCCATGGGCACCGGCACGGACGTCGCCATCGGTGCCGCCGATATCACCCTCGTCCGCGACGACATCGAAGCCCTCGCCGACGCCGTACGCCTCGCCCGCCGCACGCTCGCCACGATCCGCGCCAACCTGATCTGGGCCTTCGGCTACAACGCCGTCACCCTGCCACTCGCCATGGTGGGCCTGCTCAACCCGATGCTCGCCGCCGCCGCGATGTCACTGAGCTCGGTCCTCGTCGTCCTCGGCAGCCTCCGGCTGCGCAACTGGCAACCGGCTCCAGCGGCAGCCGCCGCCCGGCGCCGACGCCCCTCCCCGAGGGCGGACTTCTGATGCCTGCCGTCTCCGCACGTCTGCGCACATCGTTCACCGCCGCCGGTGCTCCCGTCCTCGCCTGCGGCCTGGCCCTCGCGGGCCTGGGCGCCTGGACGGCGAACGGGCATGCCGGCAGCCCGCCCCGCGTGGCCGTCTCGAAGGCGTACGTCTACCTGCCCACGGTCCCGACGCCGGAGACCGCGGCCTTCTTCACCCTCACGAACGTTGGGGGATCCGCCGACCGGCTCGTGCACATCGCCTCGACCGATACGGTCGCCCCGCCCAGGCTGAGCGAACACCACATGACGTCCTCCGGGGGCGCCTACCGGCAGCCGGTGAGCTCCGTCGTGGTCCCGGCGGGGGAGGGGCTCACCATGACCCCGCACGGAATCGGCGTGACGGTACACCCGAAGGGAACGTGGCGGTCCGGCGAAAAGATCTCCTTCACACTCCGCTTCGAGCACGGAGAGCCTTTGAGGGTCCGGGCCGTGGTCGTGCGGCCAGGCGAGCAGACCGACCGCCTGCCTCGCCCCTAGGGCCTCTCGTTTGGATCATGCCGGGCTCGCGGTGTCCGGCACGCACATCTGCGGCGTTGTCGTCGGTCGCCAATGCTCCGCATTCACTCCCTCCTCCGCCTTGCAGCCGCACGCACCGGACACCGCTCCCTGATCCGGCCTGATCCAAACGAAAGACCCTGGCGCCATGCACCGCACCACCGCCATCCCGAATCGCATATGCCGGAACTCCGCCGCCGTCTTCCTTTGTCCGACATGGGCGGCAAGCCGGAAACGCTGCCATGTTGCTCGGCGTCCCGCGATGGGAGGATGAGGCGCCATGGAAGCGGGACCGGTCGGACGCGCGGTGAGGGCGGCGATGTTCGCCGTCGTCTCGGTCACGCTCGCCGCGACCGGGCACGTCCTCATGTCCGCAGCCCCGCTGCCCTTCTGGGTACCCGCCGCCGGCTTCCTCGCACTCGCGGTCCCCGGCTGGTGGTTCGCAGCGCGGGAGCGCGGCCCCTGGCTCGTCACGGGCCTCGCCGTCGCGACCCAGGGTGTGCTGCACAAGGCGTTCTCGGCCGTACAGTCCGCCTCCGGAAACGCCGCGGGCGCGGCCATGCGGCCTGCCGACGGGGCTGTCGCACAGCCGGCGGACGCCATGGCCGGCATGCACCACATGTCGCACATGAGCCACTCGGCCAGTAGCGACGCCATGACCGGCATGGATCATTCCGCTGCCATGAACCACATGGGGCACATGGGCTCGATGGCCCACACGGGCTCGATGGCCCACACGGGCCACGACATGGCCGGGATGTCCTCGACGGGCATGCTCGCCGCGCACCTTCTCGCCGCACTCGTCTGCGGCGTGTGGCTGGCCCGCGGCGAACGCGCGGCCTTCCAGACCCTGCGCGCGTTCGCCGGCTGGCTGCTCGCGCCTCTTCATCCGCTCCGCACGGCTCCGTTGCCTGCCCCGCACCGCCGTCTGCGCCCCCACCGGGGCCTGAGCGACCGGCTGTCCCCGGGCCTGCGATGCGCCCGCGCAACGGACCGGCGCGGGCCACCCGGGGTACTCGCCGCGTCCTGAGGACGCGGCAGGCATTCCGGAGGACGTACACCCCTGGCACACAACCGGTCGCCGACCGGTCCGTCGCCGTACCCGCATCCGGCGGGAGTCCTCCGGCACACCCGGCTCCGAAGGGCCCGGGTGCCCCCATTCACCGGGAAACCGGGAACCGTTCCGCACGCCGCGCTCGCCGCAGCCCTGGCGGGCCCCGTGCCATGAACGGATGCCTGGATGCCGGACCGATCCGTGAAGGACACACCTGGCGATGAACACCACACTGCCCGCCCCGCGCGGGCCGCAGCGGGACTCCGCCCCGCCCGACAGGACGGCCGAGGACGCCGCTTCGACCGACTGGGCGCTCGCCGCCCGCGCCGGCGACCGCGACGCCGCCGACGCCTTCGTCCGGGCCCTGCACCGAGACGTCGTGCGGTTCGTGGCCCACCTGGCCGCCGACCCACAGGCCGCCGAGGACCTCGCTCAGGACACGTTCCTGCGCGCGCTGCGCACACTGCACCGCTTCGAGGGCCGCTCCTCGGCCCGCACCTGGCTCCTCACCATCGCCCGCCGCGCCGTCGTCGACGACTTCCGCAGGGCCGCCGCACGCCCTCTGCTCGCCGACACCCACGACTGGCGCACGACCATCGAACGTGCCCAGCCGACCGGGCTGCCCGGCTTCGAGGAAGGCGTGGCGCTCCAGGAACTCCTGGCCGCGCTTCCCTACGACCGTCGGCAGGCGTTCGTCCTCACCCAGTTGCTCGGACTCTCCTACGCTGAGGCCGCCCAAGAGGCTGACTGCCCGGTCGGAACGGTCCGTTCCCGAGTGGCCCGCGCGCGTACCGCGATGACCGCGCAACTGGAACGCGACGAGGCGGAGGCCGTCGTGCGGGCCGCCTGACGCAAGCCGGGCCCGGGGCCGCTCCTGTGCGGGGGGGCGGCCCCGGGCCGTCCGCGCGACGGAGCGGGTCCCCCTTGGGTAGTCGGCTCCGAACCATGGGTGGTTCCGCGGTTACGCGGAGAGATGACACGCCTGCGGGGTTGGTCTGATGGCGCGACAGCGCGGGTATGCCCACCTTGTTCAAGGCCGTCGCCGAGCGGGCGGCCCCGGCGGAAGGCGCCCCGATGACCCCTGACTCCCACGTCCCGGACCTCACCTCCCTCGAACCCCTCGCCACGTTCTGCGGGAACTGCGACTGCGGCTGTCCCCAGCTCTTCGTCGACCCCGCCGCGAGCGAGGACCGTCGCATCGTGCTCACCGACGACTTCGGGCAGCACGTCCAGATGAGCGCGACCCAGTTCGCCGACCTCGTCGCCGAGGCGAAGTCCGGCAGACTGGACACGGCGACTCCCGCCTGATGCTCGGGGCGCTCTTTTGCGCGGGCCCGGTGTGCGAACGCTGCGCTCATCAGCCGTTCGCCTCTCCGCGCAACGGAGGAACTGGAACCCCGGGCCAACCCACCTGACGGCTTACAGAACGGACCCAGTGGCCAACAGAGCGCTGTCCCCACCGGAGCACCGGAAGGCGATGAGGCCGGCCTCGTGCACCAGGGCGTTGTTCCAACCGCCCGGAAGCTTGGAACGGCTCAGTGAAGACGCGGGGGACCGCCGTGCTCGGCGGGTTAACCAGGTCCCCTATCCTCAACCCCGAGCAGCACCGCCGAAGGGGCTCGATGGGAGGGGACCCGTGAGAAGGGCACCGGGAATCGCTGCGGTGACGGCGGGCGGCGGGCCAGGCGGGCGGCTCTCGGTCTCGGCCATGAGGCGGCGGCCATGACGGTCGGTGTGGTGATCGGGATCGTGGTCGGGGTCACCTGTGTCAGCTGGATCGTCACCCTCTTCGTCCGCGACCAACGGATCGCGGCGCACGGACGCGACGTCCGTGCTCTCGTCGAGGATGTGCGTGTCACCGCCCGCAACGAGAGCGACTCGGTCACCATCCGGTACACGCTCTCGTGGTCGGAGAACGGCGGGCCCAAGCGCGTCACCGGCACCGAGACCGTCTCCGTCCGCCGTGAGGCCGAGGTGCGGGCGGGCCGGGAAGTGAACATCCGGTACCTGGACGACGAGAACCTGCGGTTCGTCTTCGACCGATAGCCGCGCGACGGCCGCGGAGGAGAAGGTGGGCCGTGCTGCTCACGCTCTACGACGAGACGGGTCCAGCAGGCGAAGGTCATGTCCGCACGTGGATCGAGGCGAGGGCGAGGGCCGCATTACGGGCTCACGCGCGCGCGGGGGCGTCAGCCGGCTCGTCCTGCGCGGCCGGTCGCCGAAGCCACCGCTGCCCCGGTGAGTCGCTGGGGCAGCGGTGCGGGCGGTCGAGAGGGTCCGCTCGGTTCTGGTCCGGTTCTCAGTTCTCGTCGACGAACTGCGGGTCCTTCTTCTGGCTGTAGATCTCCTTGCCGGCCGCGTCGTAGGCGTGGACGTAGGGGTTCGGTCCCGAGTAGTGCGGGCCGGGCTTCGGCGTGCCGGGGGACACGGCCGCCGCGTAGACGAACGCGCCGCCCGCCATGCGCGCCGGGTACTCCTTGGGGTCGTCGCCGTAGCTGATGGTGACCTTGGCGATGCCGGACGCGTAGTGCCCGGCGCCCAGCATGAGGTGCTGCCCCTTGCCGGCGGGCTCGCTGACGGAGTCGAAGTACTCGATCGTGCGGCCGGTGCCCCAGAGGCGGTTGTTGATGAACGTGGGCGGGGAGTCGGGGCTGTTGCCCTTGTCGCCCTTCGACTCGCACTGCACGTACTGGCCGGCGGAGTCGACGGCGACGACCACGCCGTCCCAGTCCGGCGAGGCGATGGGGGTGCGGACCGCGACCACCGCGTGGTAGCGCGACGCGTCCGCGCCCAGGCAGGAGGACAGGATCTTGGCGACGGTCCCTGCGTCGATCGGGGTCGTCCTGGTGCTGGTGATGGAGGAGGCGTCCCGCGCGGGAGCCTCGGGAGCCGAGGACGGGGACGAGCCGGTCCCGGCCGACTTGGAGCCGTGCGGGGTGCTCGGGGTGCTCGGGCTCGGACTCGGTGAGCCGGTGCCCGCCGGGTTGCCGGCGGGGGAAGCGAGGAGCGGCTTGGCATCCCCCACCCCGCTGAAGACCGCCACCGCCGCGACGCTCAGCGCCGCGACGCCGGTGGCGACCCCCAGCGGCACTCCCCACTTGCGGCGCAGCGAAGCACGGTTGTCCTCTGGATCGATCTTCATCAGAAGCTCCTCTCGGGTCCGCCGGTGGTTCGGCAGATCACGATCGGAAGGAGCCGCGGGAATGCCCTGCGTGTCATTCATCGTGCGACCTCTTCCGCGTTGACGGGATTCATCGGACTGAACGACGCCGGGCCCGGGGCTCCGCCGACGAGGTCGGCACCCAGCCTCCGCCGCGCCCTGTGCAGCCGGGACTTCACGGTCCCGACCGCCACCTGCAGCGCTGCCGCGGCCGCCTGTTGATCCAGGCCCGACCACACGCAGAGCTCGACGACCTCGCGTTCGTGGCGCGGCAGCCGGGCCAACGCCCGGTGGATCTCCGACATATGACGCTCGTCGTCGACCATGACGGCGACGCGGTCCGCGTGGTCGCCCACCGGTTCGTCGTGCGAGACGAGCCGCCGCAGCAGCGACTCGGCCCGTCTCAGCCGTCGTCTGGTGTTCGAGACCAGGCGGTCGGCGATGCCCAGCAGCCACGGCAGGGCCGAGTCGCGGTCGAGTACCGTCTCCGAGCGCCGCCGCCAGGCGTGCAGGAACACGGTCGACGTGAGGTCCTCGGCCTCGGACCAGTCGGCGGTCCGTCGGAACAGGTGGTTGTAGACGGTCTTGCCGTGGCGGTCGAAGATCCGGCCGAACGCCTCGCGGTCACCGTCGACGGCTCTCGCCCACAGCTCTCGGTCAGACATCCCTCCGACCGGTGCGGCGGGGCCGGCGTCGTTCAGTTCCATGCTCTAGTCGTGTCCGGCAACCGGCCCGAGGTTCCCGCCGGGACGACTCCGTTTCGACGGACGGAACTGATCCGGCCGCAATGACATCTCTTGCGTCTGTATGTCACGCGTTGAGCCTTTTCGAGTTCTTCGTTCGCCCCTGAAGTACTGCCTCTCACGCGGAATGTATCGGGCCGTCGGCGACAGGCCCTTGCCCTGGCGAGGGGCCCGCTGCGGGGGCAGCCCCCCGCCCCGCCCTGCGGGCAGCGCACCGGCGCATCGGGGGGAGTGCCGGATGGGCCGGTCCCCGCGCCGCTGGTGGGATGGTCGTCCGCCACCCGTTCCGGGGCGCGACAGCGGGCGGGCCACCGCACGAACGGCCCGCCCCCCGGCGCGCGGGCGAAGCGGACCGAAGAGGGGTCACCATGTTCGCGTTACGAAGGCGCAGGCGGAGCATGCTCGTCCTGACCGGCTCGACGGCGGTACTCCTCGCCGTCTCGACCGGGCTGACGGCGGCGGCGAGTGAGCAGCGGGCCGATCCGCTCCGGCGTCAGGTGGACACGGTCCACGCCTCCGGGGCCGTGGGAGTGGCCGCCGAGGTGACATCGCCCGGCGGCCGCTACAGCGCGCGCGCCGGTACGGCCGAGCCTGGGACCGGGAAGGCGATGCCGCGGGACGGCAGGTTCCGGATCGGCAGTGCCACCAAGACCTTCACCGCCGCGATCGTGCTGCAGCTCGTCGGCGAGGGGCGGATGTCCCTGGAGGACAGCGTCGAGCACTGGCTGCCGGGAGTGGTCCGCGGCCACGGCAACGACGGCGGCAAGGTCACCGTGCGGCAGCTGCTGCAGCACACCAGTGGCGTCCGCGACGTACTGCCGGAGATACCGGCGCTGAACAGTGCGGCAGGCTACCGGGCCGAGCGGTTTCGCACGTACACGCCTCAGGAGCTGGTGGGGCTGGCCATGCGGCATGCGCCGGAGTTCGAGCCCGGCACGGACTGGTCGTACTCCAACACCAACTACGTTCTCGCCGCGATGATCATCCACGAGGTGACCGGCCACAGCTGGGCGCAAGAGCTGAAGGACCGCATCATCCGTCCGCTGGGCCTCAGGGGCACCAGCGCTCCCGGCGCCTTCCCGTTCATCCCGGGACCGCACGCCCGTAGCTACGCCACGTACGGCACGGGTACGGGTACGGGCGTAGACGCAGGTACAGGCGCAGGCATCGACGTCACCGTGCTCAATCCGAGCATGGGCACCGGCGCCGGCTCGGTCATCAGCACCACGCACGACCTGAACCGGTTCTACGCCGCACTGCTCGGCGGCCGGCTGCTGGCTCCGACGCAGCTCGACGAGATGACGACCACCGTGGACGCGCCCGAGCTGGGTGTGCGCTACGGACTCGGTCTGGGCGAGCTCCCGCTGCCCTGCGGCGGCAGCTACTTCGGCCACCCGGGCGAGCTGCTGGGCTACCACACCTGGAGCGGCGTCACCCGGGACGGCACCCGGACCGCGGTCGTGTACACCACCAGTGACGGCGGGCCGCACACCCAGGAGGCCATGAACGCCCTGGTGGGCAAGGAGCTGTGCCGGGCCCGTTCTTGAGAACGGACCCGGCACACACGCGGTGCGGCGCCGAGGCCGGCCGAGCGGCGCACGGGGTCAGACGAGGAGCTTCGTCTTCGCCTGCTGGTACTCCTCGTCCGTGATCGCGCCCTTGTCCTTGAGGTCGGCGAGTCTCGTCAGGTCATCCACGTGGCTGCCCTTCGTCGCGCCGCCCGCGCCGTCCGAGCCCGCGGCGTCTCTCACGTACGCCTTGAACGCCGCATCCCGCTCCTTCGCCTCTCTCGCGTCGCGCGTCCCCATGGACTTGCCGCGGGCGATCACGTAGATCAGGACGCCCAGATACGGCAGCACCAGGGCCAGGATCAGCCAGCCCGCCTTGGCCCATCCGCCCAGGTCGTCGCTGCGGAAGATGTCCATGATCACGCGGAACAGCAGGAACAGCCACATGATCCAGAGGAAGAACCAGAGCATGGTCCAGAAGAGGTTGAGCAAGGGGTAGTCGTCCATCGTCCACTCCAGGGAGCCGCGTCGCATGGGTGAATACGAAATAAGTCATACCACCGCAATTCGCCCCTCGCGCGGTGGGCTGCGGACGCGGTACCCGCGGGGTCGCGAGGAGTACGGTTGACGTGTCGAGGGAGGCGTGGGCCTCCGGGAGGCGGTTCGCCTCGTGGCTGTGAAGACGTGTCCGTGCAGGGACTTCGGGCGGTGCGCGCGTGCGCGCGCCCGATGACTCCGACCGGAGCCCGGTCGGGGCGGTAGGGCGGGTCACCGTGCCGATCCCGCCGGACGGGGCGGGCGAAGTGCTGGTCGCCGTACGCGGCGGGTCCGAGGCCTACACCGCGTGGTCGTCCACGTCGATCGGCAGGGACGTACGCGTCGTGGTCGTCGACGCGGTCTCGGCACGCACCGTGGTGGTGGAGCGCTTGCCGTCCTGACCCGAGAAGTGACGTCTGACAGGAGTCCTCTCATGTTGTTCTGGCACGTTCCCGCCCCCAACGAGGCGATGCTCATATCGGGTTCCAAGCGGCAGACGCAGGACACGCAGTTCCGGATCGTCACCGGCCACGGAAGCTTCGTCCTCCCGGTCAAGCAGAAGGCGCGGATGCTGTCCCTGGCGCTCCGGGAGGCGGAGATCACCGAGGACTGCGTCACCCAGCAGGGCATCCGGCTCACGGTCCGGGCCGTCTCCGTCTTCAAGGTCGGCGACGACGCGGTGTCCATCGCCAACGCCGCGCGCCGCTTCCTGTCCGAGCAGAACCAGATGGAGGAGCTCGTCGGCCGGATCTTCGCCGGACACCTGCGCTCCATCGTCGGCGGACTGACCGTGGAGCAGATCATCCGGGAACGCAGCCGGGTCTCCCAGGAGGTCATCGCCGGCAGCCACGGCGAGATGGAGAAGCTCGGCATCGTCGTGGACGCCCTCCAGATCCAGGAGATCGACGACGCCACCGGGTACATCGACAACCTGGCCGCCCCGCATGCCGCCGCCGTCGCGGGCCACGCCAGGATCGCCCGCGCCAAGGCCGACCAGGAGGCCGCCGAACGCGAGCAGCAGGCCTCCGCGCTCAAGGCCGAGTACGAACGGGACACCGCGATCAAGCGGGCCGGGTTCCTCGCGGAGACCGAGCAGTACAACGCCCGTGCCGCCCAGGCCGGGCCACTCGCGCAGGCCAGGGCCTCGCACGAGGTCATCGACGAGCAGACCGCGCTGGCCCAGCGCCAGGCGGGACTGGCCGCCCAGCGCCTGGAGGCGGAGGTCGGGCGGCCGGCGGACGCCGAGGCCTACCGGCAGCGCACGCTGGCCGAGGCTGCCCGCGACCAGGTGAAGTTCCAGGCGGACGGAAGCGCGTACGCCGAACGGACCCTCGCCCAGGCCCAGGCGGACGCCAACACGGCCCGCGCGGTCTCGCTGCGGGAGGGCAACCAGGAGCTCATCGCGGCCAACCGCATCGTGGAGAACCTGCCGGCGCTGGCCGATGCCGCGGCCCGGGGGATGTCCGGAGCCAGCCTCACCGTGCTCAACGGCACCGACGGCGTCAACGAGATGGCGGCGGGCGTCGTCGGCCAGGGGCTGGCGATCCTCCAGTCGCTCCAGCGCGGTACGGACACGGGGGCGGCTCCGGCGCGCGGTCCGGGGGACCGGACCGCGGGCGAGGGTCTGGGGGAGGACCTGAGCCGGGACGGGAGTGCGGACCGGGACCAGAGCGGGGACCGGAACCGGACGCCCCGGATCTCCGGCGCGGAGTGACCGGACGGAGACGGGGACCGGGACCGAGCCGGGTTACGCCTCCGGTGCGGAGGCGGGGACCGGCGCGGCTGACTCCAGGGTCGTGGTCGCGCTGACCGCCTCGGTCGCCTCGGAGGTCGCGGCAGCCGTTGACGTGGACAGCGCCGCGGTCGTCGCCGCCGCCTCGGCGCGTGCGGTCGACGACACCTTCCGATGGTGCGCGAGAATTCCTATGAAGCCCGCGAGGAAGCCGCTGACCAGGCCGGATACCGCGTGGTTGACCGCGTTGACCGACTCGCTGTCCGGCACTCCGATGATCGCGTAATTGACTCCCGCGCTCATCACCGCCCCGATCACTCCGCCGATCACGCCACTGATGACGGCACCACGCAGCGGTGACCCCGGAGCGGCCGAGGGGGCGGAAGCGGGGGCTGGGGCGGAAGCGAGCGGGGCGGTCATCGGCGGAGGCCCTCCAGACAGGGTGCGATGAGACCGGGAGCAGCTTCCGGGCACGGCGGAACGCGCGCTCCAGGATCTGCTCGCACGGGCAGCCGCCCGGTCCGGGGGATGCAGCAGATACCTTGCGACAGAACACATGTCCCCCGCAACACCTTCTCATTTTCCCCATGTTGGCGCCCCGGGCGGCGTGTGTGGGTTCGCCGTGGGGCTCGTCGTGAGGGTGGGGCGCGCGGGGTGGTCATGAGTGCGTCGAACATGCCGTAGAGTTGTGTTTACCGACGCGGGGTGGAGCAGCTCGGTAGCTCGCTGGGCTCATAACCCAGAGGTCGCAGGTTCAAATCCTGTCCCCGCTACTGAAGAATCAGACCCGGCACGCATGCAGCGTGCCGGGTCTGATTCGTTTTGTACGTGTCCATGTATGTACGTGTGTACGTTCGTGGGGCCAGGGGCAACCGATCGATGCGGGCCGCGCCCCGCCGGGCACGTACTCCCATTGGCCGTCGAGGACTGGCCCCGCGACCCTGCCCCGGGAAGTCTGGGGGTGGTGCGCGGTACCGTCCGCGGCCGTGAGCGCACCGGGCAGGAGACCACAGGTGGGGAAGCGGGAGCAGCGGCGGGGGAGGAGCCCGGACGAGATCCGGAACCGCCGGTTCGTCCGGGCGCTGCCGGGGCTGGTGCTCATCGGCGGTCTGGCGTTCGACCTCTTCACCCCGCCCGCCTTCACCGCTGTGCCCCTCTTCGCCGCGGCTCCGCTGATCGCGGCGCCGTTCTTCTCCCGGGCCGGCACGATCCGGGTCGGGGCCGCCGCGCTGCTGTGCGTGGCCGGGCTGCGGCTCTCCGACGGAACGCTGATCCGGGTCGTGCCGTTCATCGAGCTGCTCACCGTTCTCACCGTCTCGGTCCTCGCGGTCTTCATCAACGGGGTCGTACGGCGCAGCAACGAGCAGCTGGCCTCCGCACGGGTCATCGCGGCGACCGCCATGCGCGCGGTGCTGCCGACGCCGTCCGACCGGATCGGCGGGCTGTACGTGGCCGCGCGGTACGAGGCGGCGCAGGCGGACGAGTTCGTCGGCGGCGACCTGTTCTCGGTCACGGACACCCCGTACGGGGTGCGGCTGGTCGTCGGGGACGTGCGCGGCAAGGGCCTGGACGCGGTGGAGGCGGTGGCGGTGATCATCGGCGCGTTCCGGGAGGCCGCCGAGCAGGAACGGTCGTTGGAGGGGGTGGCCCAGCGGCTGGAGCGTGCGCTGGCGCGGGAATCGAGCAGGCGCGGCGGCCTCGACGCGGTCGAGGGGTTCGTCACCGCCGCGCTGGCGGAGATCCCGCAGGGTTCCAACCGGGTGCGCGTCGTCAACCGAGGCCACCCCGAACCGCTGCTGCTGCACTCGGACGGGGCGTTGGAGGTGCTGCGGCCCACGCTGCCCGCGCTGCCCCTGGGGATGGACCTGGGCGTGTGGCCGGACCGCTCCGACGAGTGGGAGCTGCCCGCCGGGTCGACGCTCCTGCTCTACACGGACGGCCTCTCCGAGGCGCGTGACGCCGCGGGGGTCTTCTACGATCCCGCCGAGCGGCTGCGCGGACGCATCTTCCCGGGCCCCGAGGAGCTGCTGTCGGCGCTGGCCGATGATGTGCGGTTGCACACCGGCGGGGTGACGACGGATGACATGGCGCTGCTGGCGGTGGTGCGCCCGACCGAGGGGCAGCCGGACCGGCGCACGACCGTGAAGATCGTGGGCCTGGAGGGCGGCGCAGGGTGAAGACGAGGGGCCGGACGGGGGAGGGTGTGTGCGACTACGGGGGAGGACCGTGGCCGATGCCACCGTGCGTAACCGTAAGGAACCCCTCCGCATAACATTTGACGCAATGTCAGAAAACAGATAACGATTGAGGGGCGATCAACTCGCCCGATTCCACCCGGTTGTGTCCCGTAAAGTCCAGGCCAAGGACCGGAACGATCAGTTGGAACGGCTTGGAATCGGACCCGTGTGTCTATTAACGTTCGATAACGCAGCGCGGTTGTCCCAGTCGCCGTCCAAGGCGGCACCGTGCGCGAGCGCCGAATTCCGCAAGGGAACCGGGGAACCACCTACATGGGGTGAATCGGGCATCTCTGTCTCGTCGAGAGACGGAGGACCCGTAGGAGACCTTCCTGCTCCGAACCCGTCAGCTAACCCGGTAGGCGAGAAGGAAGGAAAGGAGCGCGCCCCAGTGGCGTCCAACAAGCCTGCCCCCGAAGCCCCCTCCCGGTTCGTTCCCGAACACGGAAATGACTTCGGAACCGGGCCCGGTGACCCCTACGGCACCAACTACGGAACCGCTTACGGGACCGATCACGGAACCGCTTACGGGACCGATCGGGGCAGCGAGTTCGGCAACGGCTTCCGTGCCGACGAAGCCGAGGCCGACAGGGCGTGGGAGGAATGGAACCCCACCGAGGAGTCCGTCCGCCCCGTACGCGGCAAGCACCGCGTCGCCAAGCAGCGCAACGGTCTCGCCCGTAGCTCCACCGTTCTCGGCGTCGGCGTCATCGCGGCCGTCGGCGCGGGTGGCATGGCCTCCGCCCAGAGCAAGCCGCCCGTGTCTATTTCTCTTCCCGACGCCATCTCGGACAAACTCCCCGAGGCCAAGTCCCTGCCGGGCGTCGGTGCGTTGTTCTCGGGTGAGTCCGAGGCGGAGAAGGCCGAAGTGGCGACCGCTTCCGCCCCGCTGACGACGGCCGGCATCACCGCCACCGAGGCCGAGCAGGGCACGACGGACGCCGGCGAGGCGCTCCGCGCCCGCATCCTCCAGCAGGCCGAGCAGCAGCAGGGCTCCGCCGACGCCGAGGCAAGGGCGGCCGAGGAGAAGGCCGCTGCGGAGAAGGCGGCCGCCGAGGCGAAGAAGCAGCAGGACGCCGCGGAGGCCAAGGCCGCCGCAGCGAAGAAGAAGGCCGCGGAAGAGGCGAAGAAGAAGGCGGAAGCGGTGCGGCTCGCCAAGCTCGCCGCCAGCTACGCCATTCCCACCTCCTCGTACACGATCACCTCGACCTTCGGCGAGGCCGGTTCGATGTGGTCCTCCGGCTATCACACGGGCCTCGACTTCGCGGCGCCGACCGGTACCCCGATCAAGGCCATCCACAGCGGCACCATCAAGTCCGCCGGCTGGTCCGGCGCGTACGGCTACCGCACGGTCCTGGAGCTCGAGGACGGTACGGAACTCTGGTTCTGCCACCAGTCCTCGATCGGCGTCGGCGTGGGCCAGAAGGTCACCACCGGGGACACCATCGGGCGCGTCGGCGCGACCGGCAACGTGACAGGCCCCCACCTCCACCTCGAGGTCCACACCCCGGACGGCACCGGCATCGACCCGATGCCCTGGCTGCGTGCCCGGGGCCTGACGGTCTGAGTTCCGCCGCACACGGCCGGAGCCGGGGAGTCCGGGCACGACCGGATCCGGGGGCTCCGATCTCCGGCCCGCCCGTGTTCGCGCCCGCCCATGCCCCGTGCCGTTCTGCGGCCCATCGACCCCGGCAGTCCTGACGCTCACCCCCCGACGTCAGGGCTGCCGGTCCTGTCCGGGATGCGCGGGATGTGCCTGTAGCTGCCATGGAATAGTGGGTACCGTGCGGCGGGTTGTTCCCTCCATGACTTCTCTTCGCAAGCTCGGTTCGTCCGACCTCCAGGTCTCCACGCTCTCCCTCGGCGGCAACGTCTTCGGCTGGACCGCCGACGAGGCGCAGTCCTTCGCCGTTCTCGACGCGTACACGGCGGGCGGCGGCAACTTCGTCGACACCGCCGACACGTACTCCTCCTGGATTCCCGGCAACGTGGGCGGCGAGTCGGAGACCGTCCTCGGGAAGTGGTTCGCCGCGCGGGGTAACCGTTCCGACGTCGTCCTCGCCACCAAGGTCGGCTCGCACCCCGAGTACAAGGGGCTCGCCGCCGCCACCATCAAGGCCGGGGCCGAGGAATCGCTGCGCCGGCTCGGCACGGACTACATCGACCTCTACTACACCCACCACGACGACGAGACCGTCCCCGTCGAGGAGATCATCACCGCCCTCGACCAGCTGGTGAAGGAGGGCAAGGTCCGCGAGATCGCCGCCTCCAACATCAGCCCGGAGCGGCTGCGTGCCTCGATCGACTTCTCCGAGCGCGAGGGGCTGGCCCGCTACGTGGCGCTCCAGCCGCACTACAACCTCGTCTCGCGCGACACCTACGAGGGCGAACTCCAGGACACGGCCGCCGGCGCCGGACTGGCCTCGGTCCCGTACTTCGCCCTGGCCTCCGGATTCCTGACCGGCAAGTACCGCCCCGGCACGACCGTGGACAGTGCCCGCGCCGGCGGCGCCGCCCAGCACCTGGAGACGGAGCGCGGCCAGAAGGTCCTCGCCGCGCTCGACGAGATCGCGCGGGAACGGAACGCGGAGATCGCCACGGTGGCGCTGGCCTGGCTGGCCTCCCGGCCGACCGTGGTCTCGCCGATCGCCTCCGCCCGTACGGTCGAGCAGCTCCCCGCACTGCTGGCCGTCCACGACCTGCGTCTGACGGACCAGGAGCTGACCACGCTCACCGAGGCATCCGCCTAGGGCCTGTCGTAGGGCTGTTGTCCGTGCGGCTGCTGTCCGTGGGCCTGCTGTCCGTACGGCGGCGGGTTGTACGGCTGCGGGCCGTAGGGCTGCGGGTTGTGGGGCTGCTGGCCGTACGGGTACGCGGGGTAGGGCTGTTGGCCGTACGGGACCGGGCCCGGGTGCGGGGCGGGGGCGCCATGGGGCTGGTGTGCCCCGTACCCGGGGTGCGGCCCGTAGCCCGGGTGTGCCCCGTAGCGCTGGTAGGGCGGGCGCGTCGGACGGGTGTGCCGGGGGCGCAGGCGTCCCGCCGCGTACGCCAGAGCGGGCCCGGCGACCTCACGGCGCTGCCACAGGTGGTGCAGCAGCTCCAGCTCGCGTTCCGCCAGATGCGGGCCCGCCGTGCCGCGGCGGGCCTGCCGGCGGAGGAAGGCCAGTGACGTGGCGAACGACTCGTACTCGGCGACCGCACGGGCCGCCGCCTTCCCCCGGGCTTTGGCCTGGGCCTTGGCCTGAGGGGTGACCGGAGCCGGTACGTAGCCCCGGTGGCCGTACGGGCCCGCTCCCGCTGCCGTCGCCTGCCACCGGCGTGCGGTGTCCCTGGCCATGCCGCGTGCCCGCATCGACGACAGGGCCAGGGGCTCGGCGGGGGAGAGCCAGCCGGCCGCCGCGTAGGCGGGCAGCTCGACGGCCAGGGTGCGCAGGTCGCGCAGCCGGGACCAGATCGCCAGCCAGGTCACCAGGCCGAAGGCGGGCACCATGAACACGCCGTACACCACGTAGAAGCCGTACGGGCCGAACGTCGCCGAGCCGTTCCACAGGGCGTGCATGCCCATCGCGAGGACCAGGCCGAGCAGCGGCAGCGCGATGCGGCGGACCCGCTGGTGGTGTGCGCTGCTCGCGGCGAGGCCGAAGCCGATGCCGGTCATGACGGTGAACAGCGGATGCGCGAACGGCGACATCACCGCCCGTACGAAGAACGTCGCGACCGTCACCGAGGCGAACCCCGAGCCCATCTGCTGGTCCTCGCCGAAGGCGTTGCCCAGATAGAGGATGTTCTCGGTGAAGGCGAAGCCCGTCGCGGCGAATCCGGCGACGACCAGACCGTCGACGATCCCGTTGAAGTCGCGTCTTCGGAACAGGAAGAGCAGCAGTACGGCCGCGGCCTTGGCGCTCTCCTCGACGACGGGCGCTATGACGGTGGCGCCCAGGGTGTCCGCGCTGCCCGGGTCGGCGGTGGCCGTGGCGATCCACTGGGTCGCGAAGGAGTTCGCGAGGATCGCGACGAGGGCGGCCGCGCAGGCACCCCAGGCGAAGGCGAACAGCATGTTGCGCCACGGGCCCGGTTCGACCCGGTCCAGCCAGCGGAACGCCGTCATCAGCAGCGGGACCGGCAGCACCGCGAGGCCCAGTCCGACGAGGAGTCCCTGAGTGCCCGTCTGGTCCCGGACCAGCGCGAGGATCACCAGGCCGCAGAGGGCCAGCACGGTGAAGACGGCGACGACGCGGAGCGTTTTGCTCCGCCACAGCATGCCGACGCGGCGTGGGTGGTAACGCCACTGGCCGCGCTCCGGCACGGCAGCCAGGATCTCGCCGACCCGCTGCTCCTCGAGCACCGGGACGGCCGGCTGCGACTGCCGCTGATGCGGATCAGAACCGTCGGACACCCCATGACCCTAACGAGGAGGACTGACAAGGGCCATGGCGTTCGGCCGGGTCCGCCCACCGGGACGCCTTCTTGGCCAAGGCGTTGCGGCGTGGCCAAGGCTGCCGTGGCCAAGGCTGCCGTGGCCAAGGCTGCCGCGGCCGGGGCGGCCCGGGTGGCGGAGGGATCAGCGGCGGGCGAACAGCAGGTCGTGCACGACATGGCCCTTGTCCAGGCCCTGCCCCTCGAACCGGGTCAGCGGCCGGAACTCCGGCCGAGGCGCGTAACCGCCGTCCGCCGCCGTGTTCCCGAAGCCGGGGTGCGCGCTCAGCACCTCCAGCATCTGTTCGGCGTACGGCTCCCAGTCGGTCGCGCAGTGCAGAACCGCTCCGGGCTTCAGCCGCTGCGCCACCAGGTCGAGGAACTCCGGCTGGATCAGCCGGCGCTTGTGGTGGCGGGACTTGGGCCACGGGTCGGGGAAGTAGACGCGTAGCCCGTCCAGTGAGTCCGGCGTCAGCATCTCCCGAAGCAGGATGATCGCGTCGCCGTTGGCGACCCGGATGTTGGACATGCCGTTCCGGTCCGCGAGACGGAGCAGATTGCCCTGGCCCGGGGTGTGCACGTCAACGGCGAGGATGCCGGTGCCCGGGTCGTCGGCGGCCATCTGCGCGGTGGCCTCACCCATGCCGAAGCCGATCTCCAGCACCACCGGCAGCCCGTCGAACAGCTCGGGCAGATCGATGACCCGCAGCCCGTCGATGTCCAGGCCCCACTTCGGCCAGAGCCGCTCCAAGGCGTCCTGCTGGCCGGGCGAGACCCGGCTGCGGCGCGGCTGGAAGCTGCGGATCCGGCGCTCGTGGTGCGAGCCGGCGGGATCGGCCGCCGGGCCCCCGGGGAAGCGGGGCGCCTGACGCAGCCTGCGCTGGCGGTCCAGGGCCGCGGCGCGCAGCTCGTCCGGGATTCCGGCGGTGGCGGACGCGGCCGGCGCGGGTTCGGCTCCGGGCGCGGCGTCGCCGGGCGTCGCGGGGGAGGGGTTCATGGGCTCAGACACAATGCCCTGATTCTACGGCGGGCGGCTTCCACCCCGTCCCCTGCGCTCTCAGCAGCGCCCTGCGCGCGACCTCCCGCCCGATGGGCAGGGAGGCCGTGGCGGCGGGCGACGGTGCGTTCAGCACATGCACGGTGTGCGGGGCCTCGCGGATGAGGAAATCGTCCACCAGGGTGCCGTCCCGGAGGACCGCCTGGGCCCTGACCCCGGCCGGGGCGGGCCGCAGGTCGGCCTCCGTGACGTCGGGCAGCAGCCGCCGCACGGCCGTCGTGAAGGCGTGTTTCGACAGCGAGCGATGCACCTCGCCCGCCCCGTACCGCCAGTGTCTGCGGGCTATCCGCCAGGAGCCCGGCCAGCTCAGCGTGTCCATCAGCTCGCGGGGGCGCACGACCGGCCAGCCGTAGCCCTCGCGGGCCAGCGCGGGCACCGCGTTCGGCCCGACGTGCACACCGCCGTCGTGGCCGCGGGTCAGGTGCACGCCGAGGAACGGGAACGCCGGATCCGGCACCGGGTAGACCAGGCCCCGCACCAGATCGGGCCGGGCCAGCTCGTAGTACTCCCCCCGGAACGGCACGATCCGCATCCCCGGGTCGTCGCCCGCCAGCCGCGCCACCCGGTCGCAGTGCAGCCCCGCGCAGTTGACCAGCACCCGGGCCCGCACCACCAGGCCGTCCGCCGTCCGCACCGCGACGCCCCAGGGCCGCCGGTCGATCGCGGTCACCTCGGCGCCGAACCTGATCAGCCCGCCGCCGGCCCGGACCTCGGCGGCGAACCGCTCGGTGACCGCCCCGAAGTCGCACACCCCCGTCTTGCCCACCCGGATCGCGGCGAGGCCGCGCACCCGGGGTTCGTACTCCGCGATCTGCGCCGGCCCCAGCTCGGCCACCGGCAGCCCGTGCTCGCGGCCGCGCTGCACCAGCGCGTGCAGCCGGGGGAGCTCGGAGCGCCCGGTCGCGACGATCAGCTTGCCGGTCACCGCGTGCGCGATGCCGTGTTCCCGGCAGAACTCGACCATCTCGGCGCCGCCGCGCAGCGCGTACCGCGCCTTGAGGGAACCCGGGCGGTAGTAGATGCCGCTGTGGATCACCCCGCTGTTGCGGCCCGTCTGGTGGCGCGCGGGGCCCCACTCCTTCTCCAGCACGGTCACCCTGGTGCCGGGAGCGGCCCGCGTGATCGCGTACGCGGTCGACAGACCGACGATCCCGCCGCCGATCACCAGCACATCGCAGTCGTACGCCGCGTGCGTCATCATCACGCCACCTCCCACCCCGATAGTGCACTGACCCACTGACAACGCACTCAAACCCCGCAGGGCCAGCGTGGCGCCCGGGATTCCGGCGGCGCGGGTGCCGGACCCGCGGGCCCGGCACCCGGCGCGAAGGGTCCTACGCGGGTGCCACCAGCAGCGGGCGGGCGCGTTCCCGCAGCTCAGCGACGCGCGGCTCGTCCCCGTAGGGCTCCAGCCGGTGCAGCAGGTCGCGCACGTACTCGGTGGTCCGCGCCGACGAGATGCGGCCCGCCACCTCCACCGCGCGGGTGCCGGCCGCGCAGGCCGCGTCCAGATTCCCCGATTCCAGTTCCGCGACGGCCGACACCACGAGCCGCAGCCCGTGCGAGCGGACGAACTCCTCGGTCGGCCTGGACAGCGCCTGCTCGGTGAAGCGCCGCACCTGCCTCGGCGCCTTCAGGTCGAGGTGGCACTCCGCCGCGTCGGCCGCGAACCGGTCGTACGAGTAGAAACCCAGCCACGACGGGTCCGCGTCCCCGTCCCGGGAGCGCTCCAGCCACCCCTCGGCGGCCTTCAGCGCGGCCCCCGCGGCCGGAGCGTCGCTCGCCTTCGCGTGGGCCCGCGCCTCCACCAGGCGGAAGAAGCTCATCGTGCGCGCCGTCGCGAGCCCGCGGTTGCGCTCCACGGCGGCCTGCGCCAGGTCGACCCCCTCGTCGGCGAAGCCGCGATAGGTCGCCTGCAGCGACATGGAGGCGAGGACGTAGCCGCCGAGCGGTACGTCGGCCGCGGCGCGCGCCAGACGCAGCGCCTGGATGTAGTAGCGCTGCGCGGCCTCCTGCTGGCCGGTGTCGAAGGCCATCCAGCCGGCGAGCCTGGTCAGTTCGGCCGCGGCGCCGAAGAGCGCGCGGCCCACCTCGTCACTGTACGAACCCAGCAGCAGCGGTGCGGCGTCGACCCGTAAGCACTCCGGGACCATGGACGAACGCCAGTCCCCGCCGCCGTACTTGGAGTCCCAGCGCCGGGCGTCCTGGGCGGCCTCCCGCAGTTTGGACACGTCGCTGTGGCCGACCCGCAGCGGCGAGACCCCGTGCGCGGACTCCGGCCCCGGCTGGGCCGGGATCGACACGCTGTGCCCCGGCACCGGCGGCGCGCCGTGCCCGTGGACCGGCGGCGCCCCCGCCTGACCGGGTACGAGTGGCGTCCCGGTCAGGATGTGCTGCCCGGGTACGCCGGGCGGCGCCGCGGCACCGGGCGCGCCCTGCGCCCCCGCTGCGCCCCGTGCGCCCTGCGTGCCGAGCACGGCCGCCTCCGCGGCCGCCGAGGCGCGGGCCACCGACGGATCGGCGGGGGATATCAGCCAGCGCGACGCGGGAGTGGCGTACGCACTCACCGAGAACGAGCCCGCGAGCGACTGCCAGATGCCACCGCTGCCGGCCCGCCGCCCGGCCAGATCCAGCCGGTACAGCTCGGTCGCGGAGCGGACCGCCTCACCCACATCGCGCGGGAACGTCAGACCGACCTCCGGCGCGGGGTCGGCATCGGCGAGCCCGATCTCGTGCAGCGGGACCGGCCGGCCGAGCTTGGCGCCGATCGCCGCAGCGATGAGATGGGGCGCGGCGCCCTGCGGCACCATGCCCTTGGAGACCCACCTGGCCACCGAGGTCTTGTCGTACCGAAGTGTCAGCCCGCGCTGCGCCCCGAGGTCGTTGACCCGCCGGGCGAGCCCGGCGTTGCTGATTCCCGCGAGGGCGAGAACGGTTCCGAGCTTGTCGTTCGGTCCGCGTTGCTCCCTGGACATGCGCCACCCCTCGACACACAGACGGCAGCCGCGACACCGTTGCGGCGCGCGGCATTCGTACCGTGTTCTCCCCAGGGACGAACCCTCGCACTCCGACCGCACACGCATTTGGCCGAGCCCCGAGGAATATGCCGCTCTGCTGAGAACATCAGTCAACCCAGCGTAGTTCGCCGCATCCCTACCGTTAAGGGGCGGACGTCCGTATGGCGGGATTGTTGCCCGCCCGGCGCCTTCGGTTGCCGACCGCGTCGGGCGACGGCGAACAGCGGCGAACCGGGGAGGCTCCTGAGGCGCGAGGAGCGGGCGGGGCGGACGTGGTGGGCGGCAGGCGAAGGAGAAGTGAAGGCGGGGCGGAGGGAATGCGGGGGAAGGTGGAGGAGGGGTGTGGTCCGCCGGGCGCACCTGGGGAAGCGTCCGGGGGCGGTCCCGGGCGAGCGGCGTTCAGGGGCGGGCCCGGAGGGGCGCGGACGGGCTGCCGGGGAGGCGCGGGCAGGGGTGGCCGGGGGAGGCGCAGGCGGTGTGCCGGGGAGGCGTGGACGGGGGTGGCGGGGCGGCGTGCACGGGGCGCGCGGGTAGGCGCCGATCCGTCGTCCGCATCCCTGAACTGCCCGTTGACCAGGCAGTATCCGGGTGCCGGGCGGTCGGGCAAGGCATGGTTCGCGGGGGCCGGCCGGCCTTTGCGGGGGGTCCCGTTCCGGGTCTTCCGGCGCGCTCCTGGCGTGTGGCCGTGCGCCCGGCCGTGCGCTCTGGCCGGGTCCGTACGGAAGCGCTTGCATGGGTGCTGCGTGGGTCGGCCCGTCGCGCTGGACGCTGCGGGCCGGGGGAAACCGCCGTCTCATTCCCCGCAGGCGGTGGACAGGTCCGGGAGGCGAACTGTGCCTCCCGGACTGTACGTCGGCCCCGTCTCGGGCCGCGCGTCGGAACCTGCGTCGGGTGGGGCGAGAGACCGGCGCCGGGGTGTCCGGCCGGGCCCGCGCAGGGGGTCATGAGGCAGACCGACGAAACGCACCCACGCGCGCTCGCGTGCGAGGTTCGTGCGGACGGCCGCTCGGGAGCCGGGTGGGAGACCCGGTGGGAGCCCGTTCGGGGGTGCGCGTGGCTCCGGCGAATCGTTCCCGGACCTTGAGGCGGCCTGCGGCGGCCCGTGATCTTGTCCGATGCGGGAGGGAACAGAACGGGAGATATGCGCATGAAGGCGGTCATGGACTTCCGGTGATCCGGTTCCAAGGCGCCCTGAGATTGGCCGAATGTCGCCCGTCGGGCGGGGTTGGGCCGGCGGGTTCGCGGACATCCCGTCGGCTGCCGGAGCGAGGGTACGCGCCGTGGCCGGATCCGGGCCCGGGTGGCGGTACGTGCGGGAGAGGGCAACAGGCGGAATCCGTAACTCCGTTGCTGCCGGGTACGACGCGCGCGGGCGATCTACCCGTCGGCGCGGCCGGCAGTCCCGCTCCGGCCTTTGCCAGGGGCGCATGCGCTCACGACGTGCGCCGTCCGTAGCCACTCCTGCGCGCCTTTGTCGTGGCAGCATGTCCGCAACGGCGCCGCGCGTTACCGGAGTTCTCCCGATAACGCCCAGCCGCGCCGTTTTGTCCACAGCCTGTGGAGGCGGCGATGCGTTGGTTGGTGGGCTGGAGCAGTATCGCCGCGAGCTTCGGCACGGCCGGAGCGGTCGGCGCGAGTGACGAGGGGCGCACGATGCACCCCGTGGGTTCCCAACTCCTTTGGGGCGACCCGGATCCGCTCTGGGCGGTCGGGGACTGGCGGCCCGACGAGATCCGCACCGTCCGGGTGGACACGGCCGAGGGCGCGCCCACGGTCCGGCTCGCCGTACTCGGCTGCTGCGGCGCCAGCGACGAACAGCTGCGCGTCGGGCTGCTCGCCGCCCGCGGCGGAGCCCTGCGCCACCTCACCGCGTGGACGGGCAGCTACACGGCGGTCGTCCAGATAGGGCGACGGATCACCGTGGTGGGTGACCTCGCCGGAGCCCGCCCCGTCTTCTACACACCGTGGGCCGGCGGCACGGCGTACGCCACCGCCGCGCTCCCGCTCGCGGACCTCATCGAGGCGCAGCTCGACATCGGCCACCTGGCAGCCCTGCTCGCCTGCCCCGAGACGCCGGAGGCGCTGCGCGACGGGACCCCGTACGCCGGGGTGAAACGCATCCCGCCCGGACACGCGCTGATCCTCCGCGAGGGCTCACGGGAGATCACCGGGTACGAGGCCGTGGCCTCCCTCGCGGTGGCCGCGCCCGAGCTCGATCCGGTGAGCGCGGTCGACGGGGTGCGCGACGCCCTGGTCGAGGCCGTGCGCGCCCGGCTGCTGGCGCCCCGCCACGCCCCGGAGACCGTGCCGCCCGACCCCGGCCCGGTCCCCGGCATGGGTCCCGCCGAACGCCGTGCCGCACGGGGGGCGCCCGTGCCCGGCATCGGCTCCGACCTCTCCGGGGGCAGCGCGTCCGCCACCCTCGCCCTGCTCGCCGCCGGGCTTCCCGGACTGCCCGGCACGCTGCTGGGCCACGGCACCGGAGCCGGCGAACGGCTGCTCGCCGTCACGTTCAACGACCTGACCACCCGCGACCACGAGGACGAACTCGAACGCGCCCGTGTCATCGCCGCCAACCCCCGGCTCCACCATGTCGTCGTCGCCGCGGGCGAGGAGGCCCTGCCGTACGCGGAGCTGGAGAACGGCCCGCTGACCGACGAACCGGCCCCCTCCCTCGTCGTCGTCGAACGCCATCGCCGCCGGCTCGCCGCGGGCAGCGCGGACCACTTCGTGGGCGACGGCGCCCGGCAGGTGCTCGACGCCCACCCGGCCCGCCTGGCCGACCTGCTGATCGACCGCCGCCGACGCCATCTGCTGCGCCCGGTCGCCGCGCTGGCCAAGGCCGAGGGCCCCTCCGCGCACTCCCTGTTCGTCCCGCTGACCGTGTACCGGGCGGCTCGGCGCCTCGCCCGTACGTCGTACCGCACCGGTCTCGAAGCGGCGGCCGACCGCCTTCCCGACGCCAACCGCCTGACCCCCGACCTCGACACCCCCACCGACGCCTCGCTCGCCGCCCTGACCTGGTCGCGTCCGGGCCCCGCCGCTCGCTGGCTGACCGGGGAGGCGCTGGCTGAAGTATCGGTTCGCCTTCAGGAGGCGGCGATCCGACCCACCTCCGTCCAACGCCCCGGCGAGGCCCGCGCCAGAGCCGCGCTCGCCCGGAACGCCGCCGACCACCGGATCCTGGAGCAGGCCGCCGAGGTCCGCAGCCAGCGGCTGCACGCACCCTTCCTCGACAACCAGGTCGTACGCGCCGCCCGCGCGCTCCCCGAGTCCCTCAGGGTCCAGCCGGGCGCCCGAGCGGCGGTCCTGCGCCGGGTCCTGGCGGGCACCGGCATCCACGAGCTGCCGCCCGGCTGGGGCGCGCCGTCGCAGGCCACCTCCACCGAGGTCACCCGTACCGGCCTGCGCGCCGCGCTGCCCGAGCTCATCGCCCTCTTCGACGCCCCGCTGCTCGCCGACGCGGGCCTGGTCGAGGCCCGCGTCGTACGCAAGGCCCTGCGCGCGGCCGCCGAGGGCGAGCCCCTCCCGCTGGACGGCCTCGCGGACCTCGCCTCCACCGAACTGTGGCTCCGCCGGCTCGTGTCGCGCCGCGGCACCTGCTGGACGGGCACGGCGGCACCGCGTCAGCGAGCTGTCGCCGGCGGAGTGGTCCCGGCCCGACGGACGCTCCAGCCGTAGGCCGTACTCGGCAGCCGTACCCGTGGCCCGTACGCCGTCACCGGTCCTCCGCGGGCCGCCTTCCGTTGTCGGACCGGCGGGACACAATGGCGGTGTGCGGTATCTGATCCTGGGCGTCACGGAGGCGCGAGACGGGCGGGGCGGGGTGCTGCCCCTCGGAGGGACGCGGCTGCGGTCCCTCCTCGCGGCCCTGGCGCTGCGGCCCGGCCGGTCCGTGCCGATCGCCGAGCTCGTCGACGACGTGTGGGCGGACGGCCCTCCGGCGGACGCCCCCGCCGCCCTCCAGGCCCTGGTGGGCCGGCTGCGCCGGGCGCTCGGGAGGGACGCGCTCGCCAGTACCCCGGGCGGCTACCGCCTGGTGGCCGGCCCGGAGGACGTCGACCTGTACGTGTTCGAGCGGCTCGCCCGGCAGGGCGCGGCCGAGCTGGAGGCGGACGCGCCACAGGACGCCGCCCGCACGCTCCGTACGGCACTCGCCCTGTGGCGTGGACCGGCCCTGGCGGACCTGCCCGACCGCGACCACGGCCACGCGCTGCGTCCACAGGCCCACCGGCTGGCCGCGCTGGAGCACCGCATCGAGGCCGACCTGCGCTGCGTGGGGGGGGGGGGGGGGCGGGGGCCCCCCCCCCCCCCCCCCCCCCCCCCCCCCCCGCCCGGAGCTTCGGCTCAACTGGCTTCCTGGAACGCCTCGTAGACCTTCTTGGGAATCCGGCCGCGGGCCGGCACCTCCATCCGGTGCGACCGGGCCCAGGCACGTACGGCCGCCGGGTCGGGTGCGAGCGAGGTGTGCCGGTACGAGACGGGAACCTTGCCGTGCTTGCTGGCATTTGTCTGCTTACGGCCGGCTGCCATGTACGGAGCCAGGGCCTTGCGCAGTTTCTTTGCATTGGACGGATTGAGGTCGATCTCGTACGACTTCCCGTCCAGCGCGAAGGTGACCGTTTCCGCTGCCGCTCCCCCGTCGATGTCGTCGGAGAGTGTGACCACTACGCGCTGAGCCACGGATATCGGTCCTTTCCTGCGGCATCGGCGCGCCTGACATGCGCGGATGCCGGCCTTCCGGCTGTGAGCGCGGATGAGGGCCGACTGTTGTCGGCCGTTCCGGGGCAATGCTGCTTTCCCCGGTAATCATTTGTACAGCGATGGGCACCGCATTGTGAAGCCCACCCAATTACCTGCGCGTGTCAGCCTGCTATCTGTGCGGCTGGTGGGGATTTTTGCGCAGGATTTTTTGCATCCCTTGTGGCATCCGCAGTACATCCGCAGTTGTGTCCCGGTCGCCTTCGCCGGCGGGGTCTATATCCCGACGTGATCTCGGCCGTCCGATATCTACCCGCGTAGAATTTCTGGACAGGTACGCTGAGGGGACCCGCGGGGGTCCTGGGGAACCCCCCGGAGAAACAGCCGCACCACACCACCACACCGGGAGTGCCAGTGGCACGCGTCGTAGTCGACGTCATGCTCAAGCCCGAGATCCTCGACCCGCAGGGACAGGCTGTGCAGCGTGCGCTGCCCCGTCTCGGCTTCGAGGGAATCGCGGACGTACGTCAGGGAAAGCGTTTCGAGCTGGAGGTCGAGGGACCGGTCGACGAGGCCGCCCTCACCCGTATTCACGAGATGGCCGAGACGTTCCTCGCCAACACCGTGATCGAGGACTTCACCGTGAAGGTGGAGAAGGCCGAGGAGTCGAAGTGACTGCTCGTATCGGAGTCGTCACTTTTCCGGGCACCCTCGACGACCAGGACAGCCTTCGGGCCGTACGGGTCGCCGGCGCCGAGCCCGTATCGCTGTGGCACCGCGACAAGGACCTGCACCAGGTCGACGCGGTCATCCTGGCGGGCGGTTTCTCCTACGGCGACTATCTGCGGGCCGGAGCCATCTCCCGGTTCTCGCCGGTCATGGAGACGGTGATCGAGCAGGCGAAGGCGGGCATGCCGGTTCTCGGCATCTGCAACGGCTTCCAGATCCTGACCGAGGCGCATCTGCTGCCCGGCGCGATGCTGCGCAACAACCACCTGCACTTCATCTGCCGCGACCAGAAGCTGCGCGTCGAGAACGCCGGTACCGCCTGGACCTCGGACTATTCCGAGGGCCAGGAGATCTCCGTACCGCTCAAGAACATGGACGGCCGCTACACCGCCGACGAGCACACGCTCGACGAGCTGGAGGCCGAGGGCCGTGTCGCGTTCCGCTACGTGGACGTCAACCCCAACGGCTCGCTGCGTGACATCGCCGGCATCACCAACGCCGCGGGCAACGTCGTCGGCCTGATGCCGCACCCGGAGCACGCCGTCGAGCCGCTGATCGGCACCGGTGGCACCGACGGTCTCGGTTTCTTCACCTCGATCATCAAGAAGCTGGTCAACGCATGAGCCTGGACACGGTCAAGCACGCGGCCGAAACCCCGGACACCGAGCAGCCCTGGAAGGAGCTCGGCCTCAAGGAGGACGAGTACGCCCGGATCCGCGAGATCCTGGGCCGCCGTCCCACCGGCGCCGAGCTCGCCATGTACTCGGTGATGTGGTCCGAGCACTGCTCCTACAAGAGCAGCAAGGTGCACCTCAAGCAGTTCGGCGAGAAGGTCCCGGAGAATGACGCGATGCTCGTCGGCATCGGCGAGAACGCCGGTGTGGTCGACGTCGGCCAGGGTTACGCCGTCACCTTCAAGGTCGAGTCGCACAACCACCCCTCGTACATCGAGCCCTATCAGGGTGCGGCGACCGGAGTCGGTGGCATCGTCCGCGACATCCTCGCCATGGGTGCCCGCCCGGTCGCGGTCGTCGACCCGCTGCGCTTCGGTGCGGCCGACCACCCCGACACCAAGCGCGTCCTGCCGGGCGTCGTCGCGGGCATCGGCGGCTACGGCAACTGCCTGGGCCTGCCGAACATCGGCGGTGAGGTCGTCTTCGACGCCTGCTACCAGGGCAACCCGCTCGTCAACGCCGGCTGCATCGGCGTGATGAAGCACGAGGACATCCACCTCGCCCAGGCCTCCGGGCCCGGCAACAAGGTCATCCTCTACGGCGCGCGCACCGGCGGCGACGGTATCGGCGGCGTCTCCGTGCTGGCCTCGGAGACCTTCGACGACACCAAGCCCACCAAGCGCCCGGCCGTCCAGGTCGGCGACCCGTTCCAGGAGAAGCTCCTCATCGAGTGCACCCTGGAGATCTTCAAGGAGAAGCTCGTCGCGGGCATCCAGGACCTCGGCGGCGCCGGGCTATCCTGTGCCACCTCCGAGCTGGCCTCGGCCGGTTCGGGCGGTATGCGCGTCGAGCTGGACACCGTGCCGCTGCGCGACTCCTCCCTCTCGCCCGAGGAAATCCTCATGAGCGAGTCGCAGGAGCGCATGTGCGCGATCGTCGAGCCGCAGCACGTGGACCGCTTCCTGGAGATCTGCGAGAAGTGGGACGTCATCGCCACCGTCATCGGTGAGGTGACCGAGGGCTCCCAGCTGGAGATCTTCTGGCACGGCTCGCGAATCGTGGACGTGCCGCCGAGGTCCGTCGCCCACGAGGGACCGACCTATCACCGTCCGTTCGCCCGCCCGTCCTGGCAGGACGCGCTGCAGGCCGACGACGCAGGGAAGCTGGCCCGTCCGGCCAACGGCGCGGAGCTGCGCGAGCAGGTCCTGCGGCTGGTCTCCTCCCCGAACCAGGCCTCGAAGTCCTGGATCACGGACCAGTACGACCGGTTCGTGCAGGGCAACACCGTGCTCGCGATGCCCGAGGACGCCGGAATGGTCCGCATCGACGAGGAGTCCAACCTCGGCGTGGCCATGGCGACCGACGGCAACGGCCGGTACGCGAAGCTCGACCCGTACACCGGCGCGCAGCTCGCCCTGGCGGAGTCGTACCGCAACGTCGCCGCCTCCGGTGCCAAGCCGCTCGCCATCTCGGACTGCCTGAACTTCGGTTCGCCCGAGGACCCGGACGTCATGTGGCAGTTCGCCGAGGCCACTCGTGGTCTGGCGGACGGCTGCCTGGAGCTGGGCACCCCGGTCACCGGCGGAAACGTCTCGCTGTACAACCAGACCGGTGAGACGGCGATCCACCCGACGCCGGTCGTGGCCGTGCTCGGCGTGATCGACGACGTCACCCGGCGCACGCCGGTCGCCTTCAAGGAAGAGGGCCAGCTCCTCTACCTGCTCGGCGACACGGACGAGGAGTTCGGCGGCTCGGCCTGGTCCGAGGTCATCCACGACCACCTCGGCGGCATGCCGCCCAAGGTCGACCTGGGCCGCGAGAAGCTGCTCGGCGAGATCCTGATCTCGGCCTCCCGCGACGGCATGATCGACGCGGCGCACGACCTGTCCGACGGCGGTCTGATCCAGGCGGTCACCGAGTCCTGCCTGCGCGGCGGCAAGGGCGCCCGGCTGGTCGTGCCGGACGGCCTGGACGCGTTCACCTTCCTGTTCTCCGAGTCCGCAGGACGCGCGATCGTCTCGATCCCGCGCAGCGAGGAGCTCCGCTTCAACGACATGTGCGGGGCTCGGGGTCTGCCCGTCACCCGGATCGGTGTCGTGGACGGCGAGGAGATCGAGGTCCAGGGCGAGTTCAGCATTCCGCTGAGCGAGCTGCGCACGGCGCACGAGGGAACCATCCCGGCGCTGCTCGCGTAGGTTCGCGAGCGCAGAACGCAGAACCCAGACCACAGAGCGCAGAGCGGGGGGGGGGGGGGGGGGGGGGGGGGGGGGCCGCGGCGGGGGGGGGGGGGGGGGGGGGGGGGGGGGGCGGGGGCGGGGGCGCGGGGGGGGGGGGGGGGGGGCGGCGGGGCGGCGGGGGGGGGGGGCGGCCCGGCC
>NZ_JBICXG010000034.1:0-79667 GCF_043200175.1 Streptomyces sp. NPDC048462 | reverse complement strand
ACTCGCCCCAACACGCACCTCACACTTCGCAGCACTCCGCCCCACCGGATAAATCCGATGGGGCGGAACGAAGGGGCATTCGCCAACAGCATCCGTTCCACCGGGGCGCCCCACACGGACCGGCCTGCTCAGACCGGCCAGGCGTCGGCCAGCATCTTCCGGGTGTCCGCCAGCAGCTGCGGCAGCACCTTGGTGTGGCCCACCACCGGCATGAAGTTGGTGTCACCGCCCCAGCGGGGCACCAGATGCTGGTGCAGGTGCGCGGCGATACCGGCACCGGCCACCGCGCCCTGGTTCATCCCGATGTTGAAGCCGTGCGCCCCCGACGCCGCACGCAGCGCGGTCATCGCCCGCTTGGTGAAATCGGCCAGCTCGGCCGTCTCGGGGCCGTCCAGCTCGGTGTAGTCGGCGACGTGCCGGTAGGGCACCACCATCAGGTGGCCGCCGTTGTACGGGTACAGGTTCAGCACGGCGTAGACCTGCTCGCCGCGCGCCACGACGAGCCCGTCCTCGTCCGACATCGACGGAATGGCACAGAACGGACAGCCGTCGCCGGCCTCCGGACCGGTCGGCTTGTTCTCACCCTGGATGTACGCCATCCGGTGGGGCGTCCACAGGCGCTGGAACGCGTCGGGCGTCCCCACTCCGATCTGCTGCTCCGGCTCACTCGTCATGCCGATCAGCATATTGCTTACCCCGTGCGACGCGTGTCGCCGGGGCCGGACCGGTTCCCGCACCGCGATGCTTGGCCGATGAGCGACCGCACCACGGCCCGGTCCACTCCGGCACTGACCCGGTGGGAGGAGCGCGCCGAGGCACCGCTCTTCGTCGCCTCGATACTGTTCCTGCTCGGCTACGCGGCCCGGGTCCTGGCCCCACGCGACGCCGAGCCCTGGCGCGACATCTCCCTGGCCCTGGTGGGCTTCACCTGGCTGCTCTTCGTCATCGACTACGCGGTCAGGATCCGGCTCAGCGGTCTCGGCCACCGCTTCGTCCGGGCGCACTGGCTGGACACGCTGGTACTCGTCCTGCCACTGCTGCGCCCACTGCGGATGGTCCAGGTCTACACGGCCGTCCAGAAGCGCCGCGACGAGCCCCGGCTCGGCCTGTACGCACGCGTGATGTCGTACGCCGGGATGACCTCGGTGCTCCTGGGCGTCTCGGCAGCCCTGGCCGTCTACCGCCTGGAGCGCGATGCCCCGGGCACCTCGATCCGGACCTTCGGCGACGCGGTCTGGTGGGCGTGCGCGACGCTCACGACGGTGGGGTACGGGGACGCCGTGCCGGTGACACCGGGAGGCCGGGTGGTCGCGGCGTGCCTGATGGTCTGCGGTCTGGCGCTGCTGGGTGCGGTCACGGGTTCGTTCTCGTCGTGGCTGATCCAGTCGTTCAGGCGGGAGGACGAGCAGGGACCCCCGGCGGGCGGATAGCTCGCCGGGGGTCCCCGTGCCGACCGGTCAGACCTGGACGCGGTCCTCGACGGCCTTCGCGATCTTGGCGATGGCGTCCTCGACCGGGATGCCGTTCTCCTGCGAACCGTCGCGGTAGCGGAAGGAGACGGCACCGTTGGCCATGTCCTCGTCGCCCGCGATGATCATGAAGGGGACCTTCGCGCGCTGCTGGTTGCGGATCTTCTTCTGCATCCGGTCCGACGAGGCGTCCACGTCCACCCGCAGCCCCTGCTTGCGGGCCTTGGCCGCGAACTCCTGGAGGTACGGGATGTGCGCGTCGCCGATCGGGATGCCGACCGCCTGGACCGGGGCCAGCCAGACCGGGAAAGCACCCGCGTAGTGCTCGAGCAGCACCGCGAAGAAGCGCTCGATGGAGCCGAACAGGGCGCGGTGGATCATGACCGGGCGCTGCTTGGTGCCGTCGGGGCCGGTGTACTCCAGGTCGAAGCGCTCCGGCAGGTTGAAGTCGAGCTGCACCGTCGACATCTGCCAGGTCCGGCCGATGGCGTCCTTGCACTGCACCGAGATCTTCGGGCCGTAGAACGCGGCGCCGCCCGGGTCCGGGACCAGCGGCAGTCCCTGCTTCTCCGCGACCTGCTGCAGCGTCGCCGTGGCCTCTTCCCAGGCCTCGTCCGAGCCGACGAACTTCTCCGGGTCCTTGGTGGAGAGCTCCAGGTAGAAGTCGGTCAGACCGTAGTCGCGAAGCAGGTTCAGGACGAAGGTCAGCGTCCGGTCCAGCTCCTGGGCCATCTGCTCCTTGGTGCAGTAGATGTGCGCGTCGTCCTGCGTGAAGCCTCGCGAGCGGGTCAGGCCGTGCACGACGCCCGACTTCTCGTACCGGTACACGGTGCCGAACTCGAAGAGGCGCAGCGGCAGTTCGCGGTAGGAGCGGCCGCGGGCGTCGAAGATCAGGTTGTGCATCGGGCAGTTCATCGGCTTGAGGTAGTAGTCCACCCCGTCGTCGAGCTGCATGGGCGGGTACATGCCGTCGGCGTACCAGTCCAGGTGGCCGGACTTCTCGAAGAGCTTGCCCTTGGTGGCGTGCGGCGAGTAGACGAACTCGTAGCCCTCCTCCTCGTGGCGGCGGCGCGAGTAGTCCTCCATGGCCCGGCGGATGACGCCGCCCTTGGGGTGGAAGACGGCGAGGCCGGGGCCGATCTCGTCCGGGAAGGAGAAGAGGTCCAGCTCGTTGCCGAGCTTGCGGTGGTCGCGCTTGGCGGCCTCCTCCAGGAACTCCAGGTGCGCCTTCAGCTCGTCCTTGGTGGGCCAGGCGGTGCCGTAGATGCGCTGGAGCATCGGGTTCTTCTCGCTGCCGCGCCAGTAGGCGGCCGCGTTGCGCATCAGCTTGAACGCCGGGATGAACCGGGTGCTCGGCAGGTGCGGGCCCCGGCAGAGGTCCTTCCAGCAGAGGTCCCCGGTCTTCGGGTCGAGGTTGTCGTAGATGGTCAGCTCGCCGCCACCCACCTCGACGTCCGCACCGTCGTCCGTGGAGGCGGAGCCCTTGATGCCGATGAGCTCCAGCTTGTACGGCTCGTCGGCCAGCTCCTCGCGGGCCGCCTCGTCCGTCACGACCCGGCGGGAGAACTTCTGGCCCCGCTTCTGGATCTCCTGCATCTTCTTCTCGATGGCCTTGAGGTCCTCGGGCGTGAACGGCTTCTCGACGTCGAAGTCGTAGTAGAAGCCGTCCTTGACCGGCGGGCCGATGCCGAGCTTGGCCTCGGGGTGCAGCTCCTGCACGGCCTGCGCCATGACGTGCGCGGTGGAGTGCCGCAGGATGTTGAGGCCGTCCTCGGAGGAGATCAGGACGGGCTCGACGGTCTCGCCGTCGGCGACGACGTACGCGAGGTCCTTCAGCTCACCGGCGATGCGAGCGGCGACGACGGTGCGCTCGCCGGGGAAGAGCTCGGCTGCCGTAGTGCCCGTCGTCACCACGCGCTCTTCCCGCTCGGAATCGCGTTGGATGGTCACACGGACGTCTGACACCGGTCTCTCCTGACTAAGGCCCTTTCCTATTGCACGTGCAATAGGAAAGGCGATAGTACCGAGCCGACCGGCCCCCTAGCGAAAGGGCCGCTCCCGCCCCCCTACTCCCCCGTGCAGGCCTCCTCGAAATAGTCGACGTTCTCCTGGAGCGACTTCATCAGCCGGTCCCGTTCCGCGTCGTCGACCTGTACGGGAACGACCTGCGAGGTCCTGGTCAGCCGCCGGAAGCCGCCCCGGCTCTCCAGCCGGCCCTCCACCCGTACCGGCAGCCCCACCAGATGGGCGTGGCCCGCGATCCGGTACGCCTCCTCGTCGAGCTCAAGGCGCACGTGCGGGACCTCCGCGCCCGCCAGCACCCGCAGCCGTACGATCCCGGCGCCACGCGGCCCCGAGCGGCGCAGCCGTACGACGGCGCCGGTGATGCCCACCGTGACCGCGGGTTCGTCCCGGAGGTAGCGGGCGCCCGCCCGGCGCAGCGCGGGCAGGTCGCCCGGGGAGAACTCCACCGGTTCGGGGCGCGCCGGGCAGCCGTCGGGGGTGCCCGCCGCCGGCGCCCACTCCAGGGCGATCCCGGCGCCCTCCGAGCCCCGGACGAGCGCGATGACGGCCTCGGTCAGCTCGCGGCTGACGCCCGCCGCGACGGCGCTGTCGAAGGCCTCCATGCCGCCGGTGGCCCGTTGGTAGTCGACGGCCTCCCGGGTGGCGTGCAGGGCGTGGTGGAGCCGGACGGCGACCGGCCGGCCGGTCTCGACGGGAACGAACGCGGTGAGGTCACGGCCACCGGGTGCGGGCCCGACGAGGATGCCGTCGAGGGCGGCGAGGGCCCGTCGCCGGTGCCGGGCACCGTGGTAGCCGGCCCGGCCGCGGACCGCGAGGGCGCCGGCGAGCAGGATCTGCCGGGCCGCCCCGTGCAGCAGCTCGGCGCCGGTCCAGCTGGCCGCGCCGACGGCGCCCGCGGCGGGTTCGGGGGCCTCGCGCCACCAGCGGACCTCGTCGCTGGGGACGGCGAGGGAGACGAGGATGTCGCGGGCGGAGGGCGCCGCGCTGCGGGCCAGCGCGGTCAGCGCCTCGCCCAGCAGGTCCTCGCTGTCCGGGAAGGCGCCGGTGCCGGGTACGAGCAGGCTGGTGGCGCCGGCGGTGGTGGGCGGTCCGGGCGGGGTCCAGCGGCTGTAGCGTCCGGCGGCCCCGCCGCGTCGCCGCCAGCCGTGCCGGGCGAGGAGGGCCGCGAGCACCGCGGGGTCCAACCGGGCGGGGTCGGGGAGGTTCCCGGCCGCCTCGGCGGGGCCGGCGGGCCGGAGCCCGGGTGATTCGGTGGGGTGGGGTCGTACGGCTGACGGGGTGTCTCCGTCGGCGGACTCGTCCATCGGCCGGTGCATCAGGGTCTCCCTCCTGCCCCGACACGGGTCATGATCTCGCAGAGCGCCCGGTCGTCGAAGACGCGCGAGGTCGGGATCCGCACGGTGGTCCGGTGCCGGCCGGTCACCGGGTGGCCGGCCAGATTGGTCCAGTAACAGCAGTGCCGCAGGTCGAGACTGTCGTGTCCGGCCCGCAGCCAGTCGTCCTGGCTGCGGGGCACGAGCATCACGACCAGGATCTTGTGCACCGACACGGGGGTACGGGCGAGCTTCACCAGGTGTGCGTTGTCGAGCGTGAAGGCGAACGTCGCGCCGGGCGGGCGGGCCGGTATCTGGTAGGTGCACTTCAGCTGGACCTTGATGGTCACCTCGTCGTCGACGACATGGCCGGGGGCGCCGTGGCTGACGTGCCAGTCGATGCCGTTGTCGGGGAAGGGCTGCGACAGGGAGCACCCCGCCGCGGCGGCGACCGCGTGCAAATAGCCCACCTGGAGGGTCTCCATGCAGGCGGTGGTGGCGAGTGTGCCGCGCTGCGGTGCGATCCGCTGGGACAGCAGCCCACTCGGTTCGGGCTGCGCGAGTGCCATGGCTCCGTGTGCCTTCCGGGCCGTGCCAATGGGTCGGCGGACGCGGAGGTGTACCAACTTCCGTCCCCGTCATCTGTGTTGTCACCGCAGCGGACCGCCCGCAAACGGCGTATCAGGCAAAGGGTGCGGGTATCACCGAACCGGGCAGAGGAAATCACGCCATCTGCCGCTCGGGCGCGAGGAGTTCGGGGATGACTCACTGGTACGAGGGGCCACTGGCCGCTTTTGACACCGAGACGACGGGAGTGGACGTGGAGGGGGACCGGATCGTGTCGGCCGCCCTCGTCGTCCAGGACAGTACCGGCGGGCGGATGCGCGTCACCCGCTGGCTGGTGAATCCGGGGATCCCGGTGCCCCTGGGGGCGACGGAGATCCACGGTCTGACCGATGACCACCTCCAGCGCAACGGGCGGTGGCCTGCGCCGGTGGTGGAGGAGATAGCGAGGGCGCTGGCCGAGCAGAGTGCGGCGGGCCGGCCGCTGGTGGTGATGAACGCGCCGTTCGACCTGACGCTGCTGGACCGCGAGCTCAAGCGGCACCGGGCGTCGTCGCTGGCCGGGTATCTGGGCGAGGCGCCGCTGTGCGTACTGGACCCCCGGGTGCTCGACAAGCACCTGGACCGCTACCGCAAGGGCCGGCGCACCCTCACGGATCTGTGCGAGCTGTACGGGGTGGTACTGGACGGGGCGCATGACGCGGCGGCCGACGCCTCGGCCTCGCTGGAACTGGTCCGCGCGGTGGGGCGGCGGTTCGCCACCCGGCTGGAGCGGCTGACCCCGGCGGAGCTGCACACGCTGCAGGCGGTGTGGCACGCCGCCCAGGCGCGCGGCCTGCAGGCCTGGTTCGCCAGGAGCGGCACGCCGGAGACGGTGGACCCGGCGTGGCCGCTGCGTCCGGAGCTGCGCGCGGCGGCGTGAGCGGGACGGGGGGGAATGGGCGCGGACACGCAGAAGCCGGTCCGTCGGTGCTGCTGACGGACCGGCTTCTCCCGGGGTGGGCGATACTGGGTTCGAACCAGTGACCTCTTCGGTGTGAACGAAGCGCTCTCCCACTGAGCTAATCGCCCGGGAACGGGTTGAACCATACAGGGCTCCGCAGGTGTGGTTCAAACCGCTTCCAGCCGCGCCGCCAGCCCGCGGCGCCCGGCCCGCATCATCAGGGCGTGATTGGCCCGGAACGCCGGGCGCCCCGGCACCGCGAGCACCCGCAGCAGCCTCTTGCGCACCTCGACCTCCTGTTCGTACGTGGCCCGGCTCCCGGCCCCGTGCGGGGTGACGGTCCAGCGGGCCCAGCCCTCCAGATCGCCGGTGATGGCCACTTCGAGGACCCCGGCATACGGGTCGCGGCGTCGTTCGCGGACCGTGATGACGAGGTCGTACGGGAGCAGGGACCGGATCCGGGTGGTGCCCGAGGTCTCGTCGGCGGGGTCGACCTCGCGGACCTGCGGCCACCATCGCGGGTACTGATCCACCTGTTCCAGGAGCCGGTACACGGCGCCGGGCGGGGCATCGAGGTCCCAGACGGTGAAAAATCGGTAGTGACTCCAGTCCATGTGTCCAGGATGCGCATACTCAGCCGGGGAACTGAGTACGCGTGCGCATGCCCAGGTGCGTGACCCCCGCCACACTCGCGTTCATGGAACATCTGCCGCCGCCCGCCGAGGAATTGGCGCTCCTCGACCGTGAACTCGCCGGGCTGGACCTGCGCCGGTCCCAACTGCTGCAACGTCGCGCCTGGCTGCTCGGCGTCCTGCGGACGCCCGGCCCGTCGGTGACCGCCCCTCCCGGATCCGCGGTCCCTCCGCCCGCTCCCCGCCCGCCGGTCCGTTTGCCCGCTCCGCCGGTCCGCAGCGGGGGTGCGCAGAATGTGCTGCTGACCCTCGGCGGACTGCTGCTGACGGTCGCGGCGATCGCCTTCACCCTGGTCAGCTGGGGACACATGGGGATCAGCGGCCGCACGGCGGTGCTGACGACCCTGACGCTGGCGGCGCTGGCCGCACCGGCGATGCTGCTGCGCCGGGGGCTCACCGCCACGGCCGAGGCGCTCGCGGCCCTCGCGTCGGTGCTGATGGTCCTGGACGCCTTCGCACTGCACGAGGTGGCCGCGCCGGGGACGGGCGTCCTGGGCTTCGCGGCGAGCGCTTCGGCGGTGCTGTCGGTGCTGTGGGCGGCGTACGGGCTGCTGCTCGGGAGGCTGCGGCTGCCGTTGCCCGCCGCGGTGCTGATCGCGCAACTGCCTTTGCTGTTCTGGGCGTTCGCGGAGCGGGCGGACGCCCTGGTGTTCTCCGCCGCGCTGCTGACGACGGCCGCGCTGGACTGTGCGGTCGCGGTGTGGGTGAAGCGGGTCTCGGTACGGGTGACGGCCTGCGCCGCGCTCTGTGTGACCGGTGGCGCGGGGCTGTTGGTGGCGCTGCTCAGGTCGATGACGGCCGATGCGCCGTCGGGCGCGCTGGCACCGGGGGCGCTGCTGCTGGCGGGGTCGGCGATCGCGCTGTCCGGGGCCCGGCGGGCTCCGGCGGCTGGCGCGGTGGGTGGCGGGCTTGTGGCCGGTCTGGCAGCGGTGGCCGCCGTCGCCTCGGTGGTGGTCGCCGGGGTGCCGGGCGGCTGGACGGTGCCGGTGTATCTGCTGTGCGGCGGGGCGCTGTTGGCCGGTGTGCGGGCTCCGCTGGGGCGTCCGGCCGGGCAGGGACTGGTGTGGGCGTCGGGGGTGGTGACCGCGGGGTCGGTGCTGTTCTCGGTGCCGCCGGTCGCGGGGTCGCTGGTGGGTCCGGTGTCGCAGCTGGGCCGGGTGTGGGCGGGTGCGCCGCAGGACGGAGCCCGGAGCGCACTGGGTGCGGCGGGGCTGCCGTGGACGGAGATGGGCGCGGCCCCCGTCATCCTGCTCGTGGTGGCCGGGGCGTTCGCGGCGGGCTACCGGTGGTGGGAGGGCGTGCTGCGGTGGACCGGGGACGTGCTCTCCCCCGGCCCCTCGGCGCGGGGCGCGGTCGGGGCGATGGCTCCGGTGCTCGGCTGGGCGGGCCTCACGGTGCTGCCGGCGGCGCTGGATGTCTCGTACGCGGCGGCCGTCGCCGTACAACTCGTGCTGTTCGCCGTCGTGTTCGCGGTGGCGGTGGGCGGTCTGCGGCGCGGGACGACGGGGGCGGCGCTGACGGCGTCGGCGTGCGGGGCGGTGGGGGCGGCGGACGTGGCGCTGCTCTCGCTGGCCTCGGAGCCGGCCACCTACGCGGTGTTCGGAGCGCTGCTGGTGCTGTTCACGGCCGCGGCGGTGGCCCTGGGCACGTCCGCGACCGGGAGCCCTGGGCCGGGCCGGGCGGCTGCGGCCGTGCGGACGGTGGCGGCGTGCGCGGCGGTGGGCTGCGCGGTGGTGCTGACGGGTGCGTTCGGGGCGTCGCTGGGGCTGCCCGCGCACCGGGCGGCGCCGCTGCTGCTGGCCGTCCCCGCGGTGACCGTGCTGCTGGGCGCCCGGCTGAAGGCGCGCGCGGTGGCACTGCCGGTGGAGCTGACCGGTGGCGCGGCGGCGGTGCCGGCCATCGGGATGGCGGCGGGAGACCTGCCGTTCCTCGCCCTGGTGCTGGCCCTGTGCGGGGTGCTGGCGGCGGGTACGGCGCTGCGTGCGGAGCGGCGGCCGGTGGCCGGGTATCTGGCGACGGCGCTGTTCCTGGCGGCGTCCTGGGTCCGGCTGTCGGCGTCCGGGGTGTCGTCCCCGGAGGCGTACACCCTGCCGGTGACCGTCGCGGCGCTGGTGATCGGCGTACTGCGCCGTCGCCGCGATCCCGCGGCTTCGTCGTGGACGGCGTACGGGGCCGGCCTGGCGGCGACGCTGGTTCCGGCGCTCGTGGCCGCCTGGACCGATCCGCACTGGCTGCGGCCGCTGCTGCTCGGCACGGCGGCGCTCGTGATCACGCTGGCGGGGGCGCGGTGGCGGCTCCAGGCGCTGCTGGTGCTGGGCGGCGCGGTGCTGGCGCTGGACGCGCTGCACGAGCTCGCGCCCTACGTGGTCCAGGTGGTCGGCGCGATGCCGCGCTGGGTGGCTCCGGCGCTGGCCGGAGCAGTGCTGCTGGCGGTCGGGGCGACGTACGAGAAGCGGCTGCGCGACGCCAGGCGGCTGAGGAACGCCCTGGGGCGGATGCGATGAGGTGAGCGCGCGGCCCGGGGCGCCCTCATGAGCCCCGGGCCGGCCTCCCTGAACAGCACACACGGGGGGGAACAGCGCTGGAACGCCGACGGCCCGGACGCTTCGAGAAGCTCCGGGGCCGTCGGTCCGGGGTGGGCGATACTGGGTTCGAACCAGTGACCTCTTCGGTGTGAACGAAGCGCTCTCCCACTGAGCTAATCGCCCCGGGCGCACGCCAAACATTACCCCATGTCAGCGGCGCCCCCCGACCACCTCGGGGTCACTCGTGGATCTTCCACGGCATGACGATTCCGAACTTCCACACGTAGATCCCCACCAGCACCGCGACGATCACCAGACCGACCACGGTGAGGGCGATGTTGCGCCGCCTGACCTTGGGGTCGAGCGCCCGCTTGGCGGCCTCGGTGACCTTCCGGCGCGTCCAGCGCAGCACCAGCTGCGCCCAGACGAACTCGGTCGCCCAGATCGCCATGCCGCCGAAGATCACCAGCCAGCCGGGACCCGGCAGCGGCAGCATGATGATGCCCGCCACCACCACGGCGAGGCCGACAAGGAACACGCCGACCTGCCAGCTCAGGTGCAGCGCCCTGGAGGCCTTGATGAACCCGGGCGCCCTGGAGCCGAGCTCCGGGTCCTCCTTCGTCACATCCGGCGCGACGTCCCCCGTCGCGCCTCCCGCCACGTCCCCCGTCGCGGGCGCCGGATCCGCCGGTGCGGCGGCCCCGTCCCGCTCGTCACTCTCCGCATTCATGGGGGCCAACCTACCGGAACGCTCCTCGTCACTGGAATGGCCGCATAACCCAAAGTTACACACCGCTGTACGAGCTACCTGAAGGATCACAAAACGGACAGAGGGGTTTACAACGCCACCGTAGGTGGCATGTCGATTTCGCCGACGTGCGAATCCCCGAGCGCACACTGAGCGAAAGGCCCTGGCGCTTATGAACACCACGGTCAGCTGCGAGCTGCACCTGCGCCTCGTTGTGTCGAGCGAGTCCTCACTGCCTGTACCCGCGGGCCTGCGGTATGACACGGCCGATCCGTATGCCGTGCACGCCACCTTCCACACCGGAGCGGAGGAGACGGTCGAGTGGGTTTTCGCCCGCGACCTCCTTGCCGAGGGGCTGCACAGGCCCACCGGCACCGGAGACGTCCGCGTCTGGCCATCCCGTAGTCACGGCCAGGGCGTCGTCTGTATCGCACTGAGCTCCCCAGAGGGCGAAGCGCTTCTGGAGGCCCCGGCACGGGCCCTGGAGTCGTTCCTGAAGAGGACCGACGCCGCGGTTCCGCCGGGCACCGAGCATCGTCACTTCGATCTCGATACGGAGCTCTCACACATCCTGGCGGAAAGCTGAGCCAGGCCGAGAACTGCACGACGCCGTCCGACTCGGGGAGACGGCGTCGCGCGGACAACCTCATACGGCTGAAACCGGCGCCGTCACCACGGAATCCACCGTGGTGACGGCGCCGGTCCGCGTTCACCCGCCGCTCCGTCCCGCACGGACGCCCCGCACCGGGCCTGCACGGCCCCCGCCTGCCCCGCCGGGGCAGGACCGGGTACCGCGGGGGCCGGAAAGCGCGCCCCAGGGGCCCCAAGGCCCTTTCCAGCCCCTGGGCGCCAGGGTCGTGCCAGTAGAGTCATCCGGCATCGGCGGGCGCCCCGCCCGCCGGAGGCCAGGGAGCGAATGCGTGCTGATCCCACACGACACCCGGATCGCCCTCGAAACGGTGGTCGATCTGGTGAACACCGCGCCCGAGAGCGCGCAGCCGCAGGACGGGGCGCCGGCCGACGGACTCCCCGGCATCCCCGCGCTCCACGCGTTCGCCGCCCGCCACCGCCTGAGCGGGGTGACGGAGCTCGACGAGAAGGACCTGCGGGCGGTGCACGACGTACGGGGCCGGTTCGCGGCGGTCTTCGCGGCGCCCGACGCCCGGACCGCCGCCTCGCTCGTCAACTCGCTGGTGGCCGCCGCGGGCACCACGCCGCAGCTCAGCGACCACGACGGCTACGACTGGCACGTGCACTACTTCGCGCCGGACGCCTCGATCGCCGACCACCTTGCCGCCGACTGCGGGATGGCCCTGGCGTTCATCATCGTGGCGGGCGAGACGGAGCGGCTGCGGCGCTGCGAGGCGCCGGACTGCCGGCACGCCTTCGTCGACCTCTCCCGCAACCGCTCCCGCCGCTACTGCTCCAGCCGCACCTGCGGCAACCGCCTGCACGTCGCCGCCTACCGGGCGCGCCGCAGGGAGGCGGCCGGCTGACCCCGCCCAGCGCGCCGAGGCCGGCCGGCCCTTCACAGCACTAAGAGATCGTGCAACGCGGCCATCAGCAGCAGGCCGCCGATCACCGTGAGGAAGATCATCAGAGGGGGCTGGGAAAGCGCGAAGAGGCAGCCACGCGGCTCTTCGGCAGGGGGTGCGGGGGCATCGCCCCGGGAGGTGTCCACCATCTCGGGACGATCATGACGCAGACCGCACCCCGTTGGCGATCAACATGCCTTTTCGATAACGGAGTTCACCCCTCACGTGGTGGTCACAATCGCTCCGGCGTCCGACCTTCCGTCACGCATTCGGGAAGACCCGCACTTCCCCGCCGCTCAGCCGGTCAGTTCAGGTCGCGCAGCATACGCAACTGCGCTCCCCGGTGGGCCGAGCCGCCGCCCTCGTGGTTGTTCCAGGGGTAGACGACGATCTCCTTGGGACCCGCCCAGTTGTTGTAGGCGGCGAAGACCGTGGACGGCGGGCAGACCGTGTCCATCAGGGCCACCGAGTAGAGCGCGGGCACCGTCGCCCGAGCGGCGAAGCTGATGCCGTCGAAGTACGAGAGGGTCCGGAACACCTGCTCGGAGACGCCGCGTTGGGCGGACAGGAAGCGGACGATCTCCTGGTACGGGTCCCGGTCGGTGATCTCCACGGCGCGCCGGTAGTGCGTCAGGAACGGTACGTCGACGAGTGCCGCCTTGACGTGGGGGCTGAGCGCCGCCACCGCCTGGGCGATGCCGCCGCCCTGGCTGCCGCCGTGCACGACGATCCGGTCGGCGTCGACGGCCGGGTGGGTACGGGCCACCTCGACGGCGCGCACCGCGTCGGTGAACACCCGCCGGTAGTAGTACTCGTCGGGGTCGAGGATGCCGCGGGTCATGAATCCGGGCGACTGCGGGTTGCCGCCGCCGTGCGGGTCCGGGGTGGAGCCCGGCGAGCTGTTGTTGACGGCGCCCTGGCCCCGGGTGTCCACGAGCAGGGTGGCCCATCCTGCGGCGGGCCACACCAGGTGGTCGTGCGGCAGGCCGCGCCCGCCCCCGTATCCCAGGTAGTGGACGACGGTGGGCAGGGGGCCATCGGCGCCGGCGGGGACGTTCAGCCAGGCGCGTATGCGGTGGCCGCCCCAGCCGGCGAACGACACGTCGTGGGCGACGACGTTGCTCAATGCCGCGTCGTGCACGGTGAACTCCGCGTCCAGCGGATGCGCAGAGGCCTCTTCGAGGGTGCGCCGCCAGAACGCGTCGAAGTCGCCGGGCTCAGCGATCTCCGGCCGGTAGGAGCGGAGTTGGTCCAGGGGCAGGTCGAACAGGGGCACGGCGTCTCCGTTTCGGGCAGGCTGAAGGGGGCAACGCGAGTGAACGGATCAAGGAAACAGCAGAGGGGGCGACGGGTCGCGCGCGGGGCTCAGCGCGGGGTGGAACTCGACGCGCGTACGACGAGTTGCGGCTGGAGCACCACGCTGCGGTGCTCGTGGTGGCCGTTGTCGTCCGCCTCCTCCAGCAGGAGTTCGGCGGCCATCCGTCCCATCACGACGGCCGGCTGGCGGACCGAGGTGAGCGGCACGGCGGCGGCGGCGGCGAATTCGATGTCGTCGTAGCCGACGATGGCGATGTCCTGCGGGACCCGCACCCCGGCCGCGTAGAGGGACTGCAGCACACCGAGGGCGAGCAGGTCGTTGGCGCAGAACACGGCGGTGGGGCGCGGCACCAGGCCGAGCAGCCGGGCTCCCGCGTCGCGGCCCGCCGCGACGTCCAGGCGGTCCGAGGGGATCTCCACCAGCGCCTCGGGCTCCAGTCCCGCCTCGGCCAGGGCGGACAGCGCGCCCGTGCGGCGGTCCCTGATCTGGTGCAGGTCACCCGGTCCGCTGACGTAGGCCACCGAGCGGTGCCCCGCCGAGACCAGGTGCCCGACGGCCAGGGCGCCGCCCCGCACGTCGTCGACGGAGACCGCGCAGGTCCCGGTGCCGGAAGCGACCCGGTCCACCAGGACGTAGGGAATCCGGTGACGGCTGAAGGATTCGAGGTTCCGGCCGGTCGCGTCGGCCGGGGTGACCAGCACGCCGCAGACCCGCTGTTCCGCGAAGAGGCCGAGGTATTCGGCCTCTTCCGCCGGGCTCTGGCCGCTGTTGCAGACCATGACGCCGAGGCCCGCCTGCCGCGCGGCCCGCTCGGCCCCGCGCGCGACGTCGACGAAGAAGGGGTTCCCCATGTCCAGGACGAGGAGGGCCATGATCCGGCTGCGTCCCGCCCTGAGCTGGCGGGCCGACTCGCTGCGGACGTATCCCAGGTCCTCGATGGCGGCCAGCACCCGCGCCCGCGTCTCGGGGAGTACGGCCTCCGGCCGGTTGATCACGTTGGAGACCGTGCCCACGGAGACCCCGGCCTGCCGGGCAACGTCCTTGATCCCTGCCACACGCGCCACTTGTCCTGCCCCACTGGTGCCCACGGCCGCACTGGTCCAGCGGCGTCACCCCATCGTACGGACGGGCGTGAGTGAATTGATTCAATCCGCTCGGGACGCTAGCCCCGATCCCTGAACACCGTCAAGGATCATGCGTGAATCGATTCATAGCGTACGGGGCACCCCACCACGGCGCCCGCGCACCCCGCACCCGGCGCCGGGCCTGGCACGAACCCGACGCGCCTCAGATGCCGTGCTTCTTCAGGATCGCCTCGATGTCGCTGAAGTCGTCACCCGGCCCGCTCGCGCCTGCGGCCCGCTTCTTCGGCTCCTCCCGCTGCCGCTGCTGGGCCGCCGGGACACCCGCCCCCAGCGAGGGGGCCGAGGCGGCCGGCTCCACCGCACCGTCACGCGCGGCACGGGCGGCCGCCTTGCGTTCCTTGCGGGTGCCGCCCGAGCGCCGCTCGACCGCGCGGGTCGTGATGAACAGCAGCCACGCCACCCCCAGCAGACCGAAGCCCAGCCAGACGCTCGGCTTGAACGCGATGTCCGTCACCCACTGGACGACACCGGTCAGCACCAGACCGATCGGGACCAGGGAGTAGGCCGCGATCCTGGTCGCCGCGAGGAAGCGCTTCCGGTACGCGGTGACGGCGGCGATGCCCAGGCCCGCCGCGGACGCCGCGGAACAAATGGTCTCGGCAAGCATCGGTGCCTCCAGGCGCAGGGGAAACGTCCCTTCCATCCTGCACCTGCCCATGCGCCCGGGGCCACGTCCGGAGCCCACTTCAGGGACATATCAGGGCCGGGATCCTCCCCAGGTGCCGTGCGGGCGGCGAGCGGGGCGTGCCCGCCGGGCCGGTGGCGGTGCCGGTCGGGGTGCTCCCGCACACCCTGGGAGACTGGTCCCATGAGTGATTCCACCCCCGCAGCGCCGGTCGTCCTCGACATCTGGTGCGAGCTCCAGTGCCCCGACTGCCACCACGCCCTCAGTGATGTACACGCCCTGCGGGCGCGGTACGGCGACCGGATCGAGGTGCGGCTGCGGCACTTCCCGCTGGAGAAGCACAAGCACGCCTATGCCGCCGCGCAGGCCGCCGAGGAGGCCGCGGCGCAGGGCAAGGACTGGCCGTACATCGAGGCCGTGCTCGCCCGCACCGCCGAGCTCGCCCGGACCGGCGAGCCGCTGCTGATCGAGGTGGCGGAGGAACTCGGCCTGGACGCCGAGGAGTTCGACACCGCCCTGATCGACGGCCGGCACCTGCTGATCGTCGACGCCGACCAGGCCGAGGGCAAGGCCATCGGGGTCACCGGCACCCCGACCTATGTGATCGGCGGCGAGCGGCTGGACGGCGGCCGGAGCCAGGAGGGGCTGCGCGAGCGGATCGAGGAGATCGCCGACCGGCTGCTCGCCGGCCAGGGCTGAGACCCACGGCGAGCGGGGCGGGCCCACCGGCCGCCTGGCGCCTACAGCTGCTTGGCCAGGTTGTACTGCGTCGGCTCGTAGCCCAGCGACTCGTAGAGCCGGACCGCCGGGGTGTTGGCCGTGACCACGTGCAGGCCCAGCCGCTCGTGCCCCGCCCCGAGGGCGATCCGCTCGGCCTGGAGCATCAGCGTCCGCCCGTGACCCCGGCCCCGGAACTCCTCGCGCACCTCCACGTCGAACACGTAGCCGACGAGCAGCCCGGGGTGCATCTCGAACCGGGCCACCCAGACGTGCCCCACGGCCCCGCCCTCGTGGATCAGGATGTGCAGATGGGCGCCCTCGGTGTCCAGGCCGTCCGGGAGATGCCCGGTGTGGGAGGCGCGGGCTGCCCGCAGTGCGGCCTCCGCCGGGATGCCGCGCGTGGTCAGGCTCTCCGCGTACGCCGCGACGGCCCCGTCCTCCCACCGCGCGAACTCCTCGGGCGTCATCGGGCGGGCGGTCAGGCCGTCCGGCAGTGCCGGAGGGTCCGACGGCAGCGTCTTGATCATGTTCCTGCTGCGCTCGGTGTAGCCGAGTGCGGCGGTGAGCCCTTGCGCAGCGGTGCCGGCGGCGTCGACCGAGGTACGCACCTGGGTGCAGCCCCAGCCGCGCAGTACCTCTTCGGCCGCCAGTGCGGCGATGGTCCCGCGGCCGCGCCCGCGGACGGGTTCGTCGATGCGCAGGGACCGCAGCAGGCCCGCCCCGCCGGCCGGCCCCGGCTCGACGGCGATCTCGACGGCGCCGACGGGCCGCCCGTTGTCGCACACGTCGTACGCGCGGTCCCGTGCGCCGTCGGCGCCTGTCCGTATCGGCCCGGAGGGCCGGAGTGTCGTGGTCATCTCGGGATTTCTATCCCCCTGACGCGGCTCCGTCATCCGCTTTTACCCGCGCCCGTTCAGGCATCCCGGCGCGTACGCGGACACCGTCTACGGGTCCAGGTCGTCGCCGGCCCGCTCGTCGAAGACGCTCATGGCCTTGGCGGTGACCGGACCGGGGCCGCCGGGCAGCTCCCTGCCGTCGATCCGGTGGACGGACTGGATGTCGCGGAGCGTGGAGGTCAGGAAGATCTCCTCGGCCCGTTCCAGTACGTCGAAGGGCAGCTCGGTCTCCTGCGCGCCCGTCCACTCCAACGTCAGCGCGCGGGTGATCCCGGCCAGACAGCCCGAGGCGACCGGCGGGGTGTGCAGCTGCCCGTCCAGGACGACGAAGACGTTGGAGCCGGTGCCCTCGCAGAGCTGTCCGACGGTGTTGGCGAAGAGTGCCTCGGTGGCGCCGTGCTCGTGGGCGCGGGCCAGCGCGACGACGTTCTCGGCGTACGAGGTGGTCTTGAGCCCGGTGAGCGCGCCGCGTTCGTTACGCGTCCAGGGGACGGTGATGACCGCCGTGGTGTCCGGGCGGCGCTTCACCTCCCCGAGGGCGACGACGAGGCCGGGACCTGCGGTGCCCCGGTCGGAGCCGAGCGGCGAGATGCCCCCGGTGTACGTGATCCGCAGCCGGCCCAGGGCGGCCGGGTTGGCCTCGATGACGGCGGCGCAGGCCCGGCGCACCTCGTCCAGGTCGGGCGCCGGCAGGCCGAGGCCCCGGGCGGAGCGGGCCAGCCGGTCGAGGTGCCGGGTGAGCGCGAAGGGCCTGCCGCCGGTGGTCCTGACCGTCTCGAAGATGCCGTCGCCGACGGTGAGCCCGTGGTCGAGCACGGACACCCGGGCGGCATCGGCGGCCCGCAGTTCGCCGTTGACCCAGATCCTCATGGTGCGGTCCTTCCGGTCGCTTCGTATGCGCCCGACGCTACCGCGAGGAGCCTGGACGCCTTGAGCTCGGTCTCGTCCCATTCGCGTTCCGGATCCGACCCCCAGGTGATCCCTGCCCCGGTGCCGAAGCGCAGGACGGGGGCGTCCCCGGTGCGGTCGGCCCAGAAGGTGCGGATGCCCACGGCGAGCGAGGCGGTGGCACGGTCGGCGTCCACCCAGCCGATGCCGCCGCAGTACGGGCCGCGCGGGGCGGTCTCCAGCTCCCCGATGATCCTCAGCGCACTGCTCTTCGGGGCGCCGGTGACCGAACCGGGCGGGAAGGCGGCGGCGAGGAGCTCCGGCCAGCCGGTCCCCTCGTCCAGCAGGCCGCGCACCGTGGAGACGAGGTGGACGAGGCCCGGGTGCTTCTCGACCGCGCAGAGCTCGGGAACGGTGACCGATCCGGTGGCGCAGACCCGTCCGAGGTCGTTGCGGACCAGGTCGACGATCATCACGTTCTCGGCATGGTCCTTCTCCAGCAGATCGCCCTCGGTCCGGCCGGTGCCCTTGATGGGCCCGGACTCGATCGTGCGGCCGTCCCTGCGGAGGAACAGCTCGGGGGAGGCGGTCGCGATCTCGACGCCGTGCGCGGGCAGCCGGATCGTTCCCGCGTACGGAGCGGGGTTGCCGCGCGCCAGCAGCGCGGTGAGGGCGTCCACGTCCGCGGCGGCCGGATCGGGCAGCCGGGCCCTCATCACCCGGCAGAGGTTGGCCTGGTAGACCTCGCCCGCCGCGATGTAGGCACGGATCCGGCGCACGGCGGCGATGTACGCGGCGCGGTCCAGGGACGAGTTCCAGTCACCGGCGGCGGGCCCGTGCCAGGCGCCCGGCACCGGTGCGGGCACGGCGGCGGTGCGTACGGTGGCGAAGCGGGCGCAGGTCAGCCGGCCCTCGAAATCGGCGGACACGGCCCAGAAGCCGGACGAGTCGAGGGCCGAGGGATCGCTGGTCACATCCCGTAGACCGGAGGCGACGAGGCCGCCGAAGCGGGCCATTGGGGCAAGGTCGTGCACGTCGGTGAGTCTAGGACGGCCCGCGGTGACCTGCGCCGGGGCGAGCGCACCTCAGCACGCTGCACAAACGCGTTTTTGTACTGGCCCCGGAATCCGCTAGAGTTCATCACGTCGCCGGGACGCGTAAGTGAACCGGAACCGACAAGCGGACGTAGCTCAGTTGGTAGAGCGCAACCTTGCCAAGGTTGAGGTCGCCAGTTCGAACCTGGTCGTCCGCTCGCAGAAGGTGGGGGATCTTCCCGAACCCCCACCCCTGGTGGAGTGGCCGAGAGGCGAGGCAACGGCCTGCAAAGCCGTCTACACGGGTTCAAATCCCGTCTCCACCTCCAAGGACGATTAGCTCAGCGGGAGAGCACTTCCCTGACACGGAAGGGGTCACTGGTTCAATCCCAGTATCGTCCACCGGTCCGCAAGGACCCCCGCGCGATTAGCTCAGCGGGAGAGCGCTTCCCTGACACGGAAGAGGTCACTGGTTCAATCCCAGTATCGCGCACGCAGTACACGCAGGGTCACCCTGCGCGATTAGCTCAGCGGGAGAGCGCTTCCCTGACACGGAAGAGGTCACTGGTTCAATCCCAGTATCGCGCACAGTCCGAAGCCCCGGTCGTCTCGACGACCGGGGCTTCGTCGTTTCCGTACCCGCCCGCGTCGCGGCCCGGACGGGTGGCATCCGGGCCGCGACGCGGGACGGACCGGGTCAGGACGAGAAGAGCATCCGGCCGAAGCTCTTCTGCCGGTAGTGGCCGTGGTGACCGCCGCCGTGGTGCTGCTGCTGGTGTGGGGCGCCCCAGGCGGGCGCGGGGGCGGACGGGTAGGCCTGCGGGGCGGGCGGCGGGGGCGGAGCCTGCTGCGTCCACTGCGCTTCCATGCGCGTCAGGGACTCCAGCTCGCCGTAGTCCAGGAATATCCCCCGGCAGCCGCTGCACTGCTCGATCTGAATGCCGTTGCGGTTGTACGTGTGCATCGGTGCGTGGCACTTGGGACACTGCATGTTCGGGCTCACTCCTCGCCGTCGGTTAGCCGTCGCCGGAATGCGTGCCCGCCGACGGTCGGTTCACCCTACGACGCGGACTCGGCGGCCAACTCGGGCGGGAGAGCGGCAATTCGGGCACAGGCCTCGATCATCATCCCTTCCACCTCATCCGGATCCCGGTCCTGCGCGGCGGACTTGGCGAGGGCCAGTGCGGCGGTCTGTACGGTCAGGGCGCGGGCGGCGACGTCCAACTCGGGCCAGGGATCGCCCTGGGCGCGCAGCGCAGGCCCGCCGGCGGCGCGGTAGGCGCCCACGAAGCGGAACCAGACGTCGGGCGGCAGCAGCCCGGCCGCGTACCAGGCGGCGGGCCGGGCCAGGTCCCAGGTGGCGTCGCCGGTGCCCGCGTCGTCGACGTCGATCAGCAGCCAGCGGCCGGGCGGGGCCGGGTCCCGGACGAGCTGGCCCAGGTGCAGATCGCCGTGGCAGAGGAAGCGGGCCCGGTGCGCAGGGGCCGGGCCCTCGCCCCGGGCCCAGGCGGGCAGCCGCTGCCAGGCGGCGAGCACGGGGACGGTGGACGGCTCCCCGGGGCGTGCCGCGCGCATCCGGTCCACGGCCAGCGCTGCCTTCACGGGCCCCCGCATGACGGGAAGCGCGGAGGCGGGAGGCCGCCCGGCCGGAAGCGCGGAAGCCGGAGGCAAGGGAACCGGAAGCGCGGCCGGAGGCGCGGGGGCCGGGAACGCGGAAGCCGGGAGCCCCGTGCTGTGGAGGCGGGCCAGGAGCACGGCGGCCTCCTCCCACGGCGCCGCGTCCGGGTCCTGCGGGTCCACGGGCTCCCCGTGGGGCCACAGGGTGACCGGGCGGCCGTGGAGCTCGGTGAGGTACGGCGACAGCGGGGAGGGAGGCCCTGCGGCCGTCACCGGGGCTTTCGGTGGCGGTACGGGCAGGGGTGCGAGCAGGACGTCCGCCAGGGCGGGGCGGGCCGCCAGCGCGAGGCGTGCGGCCAGGGCGGCGGTGTCCGTACCGGGGGCGTGGGCCTTGGCGACGAACGCGCCGCTGCGGACCACAGTGCCGTCCGCGCGGTCCGCGAGCACGGCGGGCGGCGGGCAGTCGCAGCCGGCCGGGTCCGGGGCATGGGCCGCTTCGTGGGCGAGGGCGCCCAGCGCGCGTACGACTGCGGTGGTCACGGTCTCCCCCGGTGGCGCAGGATCTGCCGGTCCGGCCGGCGCCGTACCCGCCGAGGAGCGTACGCGGACCGCCCGCACCGGCCGATTCCCGGGCCCCGGTCACCTTGCCCGCCCGCGCGAAAGGCTTGCGAAAGGCTCCGGACAGCGCGATGTCCGGTCAGCTCCCCAGCTGACCGGACAAACGCTGCCGTCCGCCGCACCCCCGTCCCCACGGGGTTGTTGGCCGGATGTCCCGGTCCGAACCGCTCTTCCGGACCCGGGGCGCCGCTCAGCGCCCCAGCATCACGCCCACGGACGACGCCTGTGTGACCACCGCTTCCCAGCCGCCGAAGACGACTACGAGCAGGGCCGCCAGAGGAAGAACCATGACCGTCGCCACCAGCGGGTGGCGCTTTCCGGACGACGGACGGCTGCCGAACGAGGCATGAGCCTTGCGTCCCTGCGTGCGGATCATGCTCCGCGCTGCCGTGTCCGCCATGGTTCCTCTCCTGACCTGATGTGGAGCGGCGGGCGTTTGGCCTCGGGGGACGAGTGCGACGCCCGCCGCATGACTTCAACATTAGGTATCCGGCGGACGGGCGGCGTCATGCCCGCGTACCGAATGCCGGGCCTCCCGGAGGATGAGCCGTGGGTAGTCGGCGTACTCCCCTGGGTGGAGACGGACCTAGCGGACCTTGGGGTCATCCCCGAGTGGATGCTCGGAGGCGTCCTCCCTGGGTACTGGTTGTTCGACCAGGGCGAGCACCCTGGTCGCCATGAAGCGGGCGGTCCGCACCACTGAGCCGTTCCTCGTGACTTCACTCACTTCGACCACCCCCCGACGGACCGCTGTCTCCACCCGGCGGCCCGCTCTGGAGGCCACCACTTCGTAGGTACGGGTCGTGTCCCCGGCGTCCACGACTATCTCGACTCGATCGCCCTTCACTGATCCAATCCCCCTTCTGCGACGGACCTTTGAGATCTCGCACGGGCCGGGGAGCCTGGATCCGCGGCTCCCTGACCACTCCTCAAGTTTCTCACCCGGCACTGACAATCGATTCGACGGCGAGGGCGCGGCCTCTGAGCACCCCGGGCGGCGGGTACGTAAGCTGTGCCTCGTCAGGCGGACCAGGCAGCGGGGATGGGCAGACATGGCGATGATGCGGCTCCGGCGCGAGGACCCGCGTGTCGTCGGTTCGTTCAGGCTGCACCGGCGGCTCGGGGCGGGCGGCATGGGTGTCGTCTATCTCGGTTCGGACCGGCGCGGACAGCGGGTGGCGCTCAAGGTGATCCGCCCGGATCTGGCGGAGGACCAGGAGTTCCGTTCGCGGTTCGCCCGTGAGGTGTCCGCCGCCCGGCGGATCCGCGGCGGCTGCACGGCCCGGCTGGTGGCCGCCGATCTGGAGGCTGAGCGCCCGTGGTTCGCCACGCAGTACGTCCCGGGCCCCTCGCTGCACGACAAGGTGGCCGAGGAGGGCCCGCTGTCGGCCGCCGAGGTGGCCTCGATCGGCGCGGCGCTCTCCGAGGGTCTGGTGGCGGTGCACGAGGCGGGGGTCGTCCACCGCGACCTGAAGCCGTCGAACATCCTCCTCTCCCCCAAGGGCCCGCGGATCATCGACTTCGGGATCGCCTGGGCGACCGGTGCCTCCACCCTCACCCACGTGGGTACGGCGGTGGGGTCGCCCGGCTTCCTCGCCCCCGAGCAGGTGCGGGGTGCGGCGGTCACCCCCGCGACCGACGTCTTCTCGCTCGGCGCCACGCTGGCGTACGCGGCGATGGCCGATTCACCTTTCGGGCACGGCAGTTCCGAGGTGATGCTGTACCGCGTGGTACACGAGGAACCGCAGCTGTACGACGTGCACGACGCGCTCGCACCACTGGTGAGCGCCTGCCTGGCGAAGGACCCGGAGGAACGGCCGAGCACGCTCCAACTCTCCATGCGCCTCAAGGAGATCGCGGCTCGGGAGGCGCAGGGGCTGCACGAGAGCCGGCCCCCGGCCCAGCGCTCCGCGCAGGAGGCGGACCGGCCGACCGGCCGGCTCGATGACGCGTACACCGAGCAGCACACCCGGCGCGCACCCGGCCCCGCCCCGGTGTCGCGCCCGCAGAACCGGCAGACCGCGCCGCCTCGGCCCGCCTCGCCCCGAACCGGGGGCTCGCGCCCGGACCACCGGCCGCGCGGCACGACCGGTTCCGGCAAGCGCCCGCAGGGTGCGAACGGGACGAACGGCAGGCCGGGCACCCGGCCCGGCGCCCGTACGACCTCGACCGGACGGCGTCCGGCCAATCCCCGGCTGCTGCGGCAGCGGCTCGTGGTCTTCGTCGTGGTGACGCTGCTGGTGGCCCTGGGAATCGCAGCGGCCCAGGGCTGCCAGGGGCCGGCGCGCGGCCTCGGCGCGGGCCAGGGCGTGAACCCGGGACAGAGCCAGGGCCCGAGCGAGCAGTAGCCGACAACGCCGCAGATGTGCGTGCCGGCCCCCGCGAGCCCGGCACGATCCAGACGAGGGGCCTAGATCTCGGGGCGGCCGGTGGCCACCGCGTAGAAGGCGACCGCGGCCGCCGCGCCCACGTTCAGTGAGTCGACGCCGTGGGCCATCGGGATGCGGACCCACTCGTCGGCGGCGACCAGGGCCTGGGTGGACAGGCCGTCCCCCTCGGCCCCGAGCATCAGGGCCACCTGGTCCATCCGGTGCGGCGCCGCCTCCTCGATGCTGCTGGCCTTCTCGTCGGGCGTCAGGGCGAGCAGCTTGAAGCCCGCCTCCCGTACGGTCTCCAGAGCCTTGGGCCAGGTGTCGAGCCGGGCGTACGGGACGGAGAAGACCGCGCCCATCGAGACCTTGACCGAGCGCCGGTAGAGCGGGTCGGCGCAGTCCGGGGAGAGCAGGACGGCGTCCATGCCGAGGGCGGCGGCGCTGCGGAAGATCGCCCCGATGTTCGTGTGGTCGTTGACGGCCTCCATGACGACGACGCGGCGGGTGGTGCGCAGGAGTTCGTCGGCAGCGGGCAGCGGCTTGCGCTGCATGGACGCCAGTGCGCCGCGGTGCACGTGGTAGCCGGTGACGCGTTCGGCCAGCTCCGGGCTGACCGCGTACACGGGGGCCGGCACCTCGTCGATGACGTCGCGCATCAGGTCGACCCACTTCGCCGAGAGCAGCATGGACCGCATCTCGTAGCCGGCCTGCCTGGCGCGTCTGATCACCTTCTCGCCCTCGGCGATGAAGAGGCCCTCGGCGGGCTCTCGCCTGCGCCGGAGCTCGACGTCCGTCAGGCCGGTGTAGTCGCGCAGTCGGGGGTCGTCGGGGTCGTCGACGGTGATGAGATCAGCCACAGGTTGATACTGCCTTGTCCGGTGTGTGGTGCCAACGGTCTGGAGGAAGATCCGTTACCGATGGTTACTCGGCGGAACTTCCCGTGGTGGTCGTGCCGACCGCGACGACGTCTCCGATGACGATGACGGCCGGCGGGCGCACTTCCTCGGCCGCGGCCCGCTCACCGACGGTGGCGAGCGTCGCGTCGACGCGGCGCTGGGCGGCCGTGGTCCCTTCCTGGACGAGTGCGACCGGGGTGTCGGGGGCCTTGCCGTGGGCGATGAGCGCTCGGGCGATGGCGCCGATCTTGTCGACGGCCATCAGGAGGACCAGGGTTCCGCGCAGTTGGGCGACGGCCGCCCAGTCGACCAGCGAACGCTCGTCGTCGGGGGCGACATGGCCGCTGATGACGGTGAACTCGTGGGCGACCCCGCGGTGGGTGACCGGGATGCCGGCCGCACCCGGCACCGAGATCGAGCTGGAGATGCCGGGGACGACGGTGCACGGGATGCCCTCGGCGGCGAGCGCCTGGGCCTCTTCCATGCCGCGTCCGAAGACGAACGGGTCGCCGCCCTTGAGCCGGACGACGGCCTTGCCGGCCCTCGCGTGCTCGATCAGCGCGTTGTTGATCGCTTCCTGCGCCATGTAGCGGCCGTACGGGATCTTGGCGGCGTCGATCACCTCGACGTGCGGGGGCAGTTCGTCCAGCAGGTCGCGCGGGCCGAGCCGGTCCGCGATGACGACGTCGGCCTCGGCCAGGAGCCGGCGGCCTCGAACGGTGATCAGGTCGGGGTCGCCGGGGCCGCCGCCGACCAGGGCGACGCCGGGGGTCCGGGTGCGGTGGTGGGGCGCGGCGAGGGTGCCGTCGCGCAGGCCCTCGACGATGGCGTCGCGGACGGCGGCGGAGTGGCGCGGGTCGCGGCCCTGCCCGTCGGTGGTGAGCACGGCGACGGTGATGCCTTCGCTGCGGCCGGTGGCGGGGGTCCAGGCGGTGGCGGCGTCCGCGTCGTCGCTGCGGACGCACCAGGTGCGGGTGCGCTCGGCCTCGGCGGAGGCGGCGTCGTTGGCCGCGGTGTCGTCGGAGGCGATGAGGGCGTACCAGGTGTCCGTGAGGTCCCCGTCGGCGTAAACGCGGCGCTCCCAGCGGATCTCGCCCGCGTCGGCCATGGCCTCGACGGAGGCGGTGGCGGACGGCGACACGAGGACGATGTCCGCGCCGGCCGCGATGAGGGCGGGGAGTCGGCGCTGCGCGACCTGGCCGCCACCGACGACGACTACGCGGCGCCCGCTCAGGCGCAGTCCGACGGGGTACGCGGGGTGAACGGCGTGCTCGGCCATGGCGGTGCGGGCTCCTCGTGCGGTGCGGGGTGCGGGCCGCTGCGGCGGTGGAGCGGCTGTGACGTGCGGTTTCGTGGGACGGGGTGGAGCTGGGGTGGAGCGTGGCCCACGATACGGGGTGGGGGTCGCGGGGTGCGGTGGCCGCCCTCCGGGGGCTCCGCCCAGGACCCCGCGCCTCAAACGCCGGCGGGCTTGCCGTGCTCGGCCCGGCGGGGTGTGTGTCCGGCCCGGCGGGGCTTGTCGTGCCCGGCCCATCAAGGCGCGGGGGTGCGGGGGCGGCGCCCCCGGAGCCCCCGCTGCCGCGTGCTACTTCTCCGTGACGCCGGCCGAGTCGAACGTCGCCACCTCGTGCATCGCGCGGGCCGCGCTCTGCACGATGGGCAGCGCCAGGAGTGCGCCCGTGCCCTCACCCAGGCGCAGGTCCAGGTCGACCAGCGGACGCAGGCCCAGCTTGTTGAGCGCGGCGACGTGGCCGGGTTCGGCGCTGCGGTGGCCCGCGACGCAGGCCGCCAGGGCTTCCGGCGCGATGGCACGGGCCACCAGGGCCGCGGCGCCCGCGCTGACGCCGTCGAGGATGACCGGCGTACGGAGCGAGGCCCCGCCGAGCAGGAAGCCGGCCATCGCGGCGTGTTCCAGGCCTCCGACGGCAGCGAGCACGCCGATCGGGTCGGCCGGGTCCGGCCGGTGCAGGTCCAGCGCACGGCGGACGACGTCGACCTTGCGGGCGTGCATCTCGTCGTTGATGCCGGTACCGCGACCGGTCACCTCCGCCGCGTCCATCCCCGTGTACACGCAGATCAGGGCGGCCGAGGCGGTTGTGTTGGCGATGCCCATCTCACCGGTGAGCAGGCCCTTGTTGCCTGCCGCGACCAGATCGCGGGCGGTCTCGATGCCGACCTCGATCGCCGCGAGGACCTCCTCTCGGGTGAGCGCGGGGCCGGTGGTGAAGTCGGCCGTCCCGGCTCGCACCTTGCGGGGCAGCAGGCCCGGGGTCGCGGGCAGCTCAGAGGCGACGCCCACGTCGACCACACATACCTCGGCGCCGACCTGAGCCGCGAAGGCGTTGCAGACCGCGCCGCCGCCGAGGAAGTTGGCGACCATCTGGCCGGTCACCTCCTGGGGCCAGGCAGTGACGCCCTGGGCGTGCACCCCGTGGTCGCCCGCGAAGATCGCGACGGCCGCGGGCTCCGGGATCGGCGGCGGGCACATCCGGGAGAGCCCGGACAACTGCGCCGAGATGATCTCCAGCATGCCGAGCGCACCGGCCGGCTTGGTCATCCGCTTCTGGCGTTCCCAGGCCTCGCCGAGTGCCTTGGCGTCCAGCGGCCGGATGTTGGAGATGGTCTCCTGCAGCAGGTCGTGCGGCTCCTCGCCGGGCAGGGCGCGGCGGCCGTACGTCTCCTCGTGGACGACCCACGACAGCGGGCGGCGCTTGGACCAGCCCGCCTGCATCAGCTCGGGCTCCTCCGGGAACTCGTCCACGTAACCGACGCAGAGGTAGGCGACGACTTCGAGGTGCTCGGGCAGTCCGAGCGAACGGACCATCTCGCGCTCGTCGAAGAAGCTGACCCAGCCGACGCCGAGCCCTTCGGCCCGCGCGGCGAGCCAGAGGTTCTCGACCGCGAGCGCCGAGGAGTACGGGGCCATCTGCGGCTGGGTGTGCCGGCCGAGGGTGTGGCGGCCGCCGCGGGTGGGGTCGGCGGTGACGACGATGTTGACCGGGGTCTCGAGGATCGCCTCGATCTTCAGTTCCTTGAACTGCTTGGCCCGCGCCTTGGGGAGCGACTTGGCGTACGCGTCGCGCTGGCGCTGCGCCAGTTCGTGCATGGAACGGCGGGTCTCCGCGGAACGGATGACGACGAAGTCCCAGGGCTGCGAGTGCCCGACGCTGGGCGCGGTGTGCGCCGCCTCCAGGACGCGCAGCAGGACCTCGTGCGGGACCGGATCGCTACGGAAACCGTTGCGGATGTCGCGGCGTTCACGCATGACGCGCAGTACGGCCTCGCGCTCGGCATCGTCGTAGCCGGGCGCCGGCGGCGAGGTGACGGGCGCTTCCTCGGCCTCAGGTGCCTCAGGTGCTTCGTGCGCCTCAGGTGCTTCGACGGTCCCGGGCGCCTCGGGCGCATCCGGCGCGTCCGGCGCGTCCGGCGCGTCCTCGGTACGGACGGCGTCCACGGGCTCCGGCAGTACGGCCTCGGGCTGTACCGGCTCCGTAGCGCTCTGCGGTGCGGACTGCTCGGGCCGCACGACGGCGTGCCCGGTCTCCGGCACCTGTACCGGTGCGGCTTCGGTGCTGTCCGTCAGGTCAGGGGTCTCGATGACCTCGGGGCCCGCCTCCGCCTCGGGCGCGGGCTCCACCACTGCCGCACCGGCGGGCTCCGCCACCTCCGCGGCCTCGGGAGCCACGGGCTCCATGGCGATCGCTCGGGCCTCGGCAGCGGGCTCCACGACCGCCTCCGGCTCCTCCGGCTGTTCGACGACCGACGCGGTGGCCGGCTGCGGGGCGGTCGGCAGCGAACCCTGCACCGGCACGAACCCGTCCAGGGAGGCACCGTCCTGCGCGGGCTCCACCGGCGGCGCGTCGACCGGTGCCGGGACTGCCGGAGTCACCTCGGCGGTCGCCACCTCGGCGGTCGCAACGTCGGCGGTCGCCACGTCGGCGGGAGCCACCTCGATGGGCGCCGCCTCCGCCGGTGCGGCTTCGACAACCGGAGTCTCGGCCACCGGCATGTCAGTAACCGGCGCTTCGGCAACGGGTACATCGGCAACCGGGAATTCAGCGGCCGGTACTTCGACAACCGGCTCAACCGGTGCCGGCGCGGGCTCCTGCTCCTGCTCCGGCAGGGCCTCGGCCGGAGCAGAGTCTGCCGGGCTCTCGGCCACCACCGGTACGGCGACGGGCTCCTCGGCCACGACCGGCTCGGGAGCGGGCGCCGCTGCGGGCTCGACGGGCTGCTCGACCGGCACGGGCTCGGCGGCGGCCTCCGGGACGACCGTTTCTGCTTCTGCCTGCGGCTCCTGCGCCACCGCCGGTGCGGCGGCCTGCTGCGGGGCCTGGGCGACCCACTGGTTCACGCCCTGCGGCGGGATCTCGCCGAGCTGCGGGCCCGGCAGCGCGGCCGACTCCTCGGCCGTCAGCTCGAAGTACTCGGGTTCGGCGGTGGCCGGTCCCGCGTGCCGTGCGGGCGCGGGGGCGGGTGCCTGGGCCTGGGGCTGCGGCGTACCCGCGGGCCCCCGGTCGGCGAGCGAACGGACCACGCCGCCGCCCGACGTACCGCCGTATCCCGGCTCGGGCGAGGCCGGGCCGCGGTGCAGCGGCCGGCGCACGGGCGCCTGGGCCACCGGCACCTGGGCCTGCGCCGGTGCGGGGACGGGCGACGGGATGCGTACGCCGCTGAGGTCGACCGCGCCGGAGTCACGGCCGCCGGACTCGTGGGTCCCCGGGCCGGCCGGCGGAAGCGGCTCGGCGGGAGCCTGCATGGCGTAGGCGGGCACCTGGACCTGTGCCTGCTCCTGAAGCCGCACGGGGCCCTGGGCCGGTACCGCGCCCTGGCTCTGCGACGGGTTGCTGTCGCCCGCCGGCCGCGGCTGGTAACCGCCCTGCTCGGGCAGGGCGGCCTGCGGCTCGCTCCAGGCGCCCTGGGGGCTGGGCATCAGCAGAAGGTCGTCGTCCTCGGGAGCTTGCTCGGAGGGATCGAGGAAGGTGTAGCCGTCCGGGGCGGGGACGCCCGGCTGCTCCACCATGCCTGCGTTCTCCGGCAGTCCCTCGCCCGGGATCTGGCCGGTGTCACTCATGCGTACCCCTCGCCCATCGTCAGTGCTCCTTCGGCCCATCGCCCGGGACGCCCGAACACGGCACACAGGCACTCGTCCAGTGGAACGAGCCGGCGCGCCGCGCGGCACGAAACGGTCGCGGACATACTGCATTCTCGCGGTCGTTCGCCGCCGCGGCAGCTCATTTCGCCACGGCTCGCTGTGGACTGCGCCACGTTGCGCATCCCCCGGTCCCGCCGTACCACAACGGGGGCCAAAACGGTCCCCTTTTCCGGACATTGACGAACGAAGCGACGATGATCCGGGCGCGGTGCAACGATCGGCCAGCCTACCTCCCGCCGTGTGCGGGCAGGGTCAGGGGGCGAGGTCCGAACGCAGTGCGGACAGCAGGAAGACGACCGAGCGTTCGCGCTCCGACCATGCGGACGTGTCGAGTTCGACGGACTGCAGGAGCGAGCAGGAGACCGTGTATCCGTTCTCGGCGAGGGCGGCGCCCAGTGCCTCCGCCTCGTCCCGGGTCGAGGCATGGGTCACGATCCGCTCCGGCCTGCGGGCGGCGACGGCGGTGACGACGGGTACGCCGCCGCCCCCGATCCTTACGACATCGGGCTCGGGCAGCCGTTCCAGCACGTGCGGGGCGCGCCCCTGGACCACCTGGAGCTGGACGCCGAAGGACCGTGCCGCCGCCGCGGTGCGGGCGCAGGCGTCCCGGTCGCTGTCGACGGCCAGGACGGCGGCGCCGAACCGGGCCGCCTCCACCGCCAGGGCGCCGCTGCCGGAGCCGATGTCCCAGACCAGGTCGCCGGTCCTGGGGCCGAGGTGGGCGAGTTGGGCGGCGCGCAGTCCGGGGGTCTCGCCCTCGCCGCTCTCCCCCGCGGGGCCCGGTCCGTCCCCCCGGTAGGCGTCGGCGGGCAGCGCCCAGCCGCGTACGCCCTGGGGGTAGGCGGGGTGGCGGCCCGCGATCCACGCTCCGTCGGCCCGCTGTTCGGGGCCGCCGCCGATGACGATGACGACGTTGGGGTCGCGCCAGACGTGGTCGGCGGCCTTCTCGGAGGTGACGACGGTAACCTGTTCGCGGGTGGTGCCGAGTTCCTCGCAGATGACGAACGTACGGTGGACGCCTTCGAGCAGCAGCGCGAGTTCGGCGGGTCCGGCACCGGGCGAGGTGAGGACGGCGACCTTGTGGTGGGCCCGGCAGACGTTCACCGCGCGGCGCAGGTTGCGGGGGTGGGCCACGACGGTCTGGGCGTCCTCCCAGGGCATACCGGCGCGGGCGAAGGCGGTGGCGACGGCGGAGACGGCGGGCACCACTTCGACTTCGAGGCCGTGCTCGGGCGCGCGCAGACTGCGTACGACTCCGAAGAACCCCGGGTCGCCGTCGGCGAGGACCACGGCGCTGCCGCGGTGGCCGGCGATCCGCCGGGCGGCCAGGTCGATCGAGCCGAGCCGGATCCGTTCCGCGCCGGGCGGCACTTCGGGCAGTGCGAGGTGGTGGGCGGCTCCGGCGACGAGGGTGGCGGCCGAGAGCGCGGCGGTGGCCGCTCGGTTGAGTGGTGAGCCGTCCCAGCCGATCACAGTGACCCGGTCGGCCATCTTTCGTCAGTCTCCTGGAGTTGTCGCAGGCGGGGCTGGTCGCCCCGGGGCGGTCACGGCGGGATCACCCGGTCCGTGCCGGTGCGGGCCGAGCGGGGGAAGGGTCAGTTCCAGTCGTTGTACGTACCGTATCCACCGGCGTCGGCGAGCTGCTCGGCGACTCCCTCCAGGTCCTCGGGGAGCAGGCCCCAGACGATCAGGTCGGTCCTGATGTCGGCCCATCCGCCGTCCTCGGTCTGCGAGCGGGCTATCCGGGCGTTGCGCAGGATGCCCTCGCTGATGCAGCCGAGCTTCTGGGCGACCTGCTGGGAGGCGGTGTTGTCCGCGGCGGTGCGCAGCTCTATCCGCTCGAAGCCCTGGTCGCGGAAGAGCCACTGGGCGAGGGCCAGCACGGACTCGGTGGCGTATCCCTCGCCGCGCGCCCAGGGGGCGGTGATGTAGGCGGCCTCGGCGGCCAGGGTCCGCCAGTCGGTGTTGTGCAGCCGGACCGAGCCGACGAGGCGCTGGGTGAGGAACTCGGTGACGGCGAAGACGATGCCGTCACCCTTGGTGCGCTGCGCGGGAGCGATCCTGCGGACCCAGCGCTCGGCGTCGACCTGGGTGTAGGGCTGGGGTGCCTCGGTCCAGGCGGTGACGAGTTCGTCATTCATCATCTCGATGTACGCGGGGATGTCCGCCATGTCGAAGGGGCGCAGCACCAACCGATCCGTGCTGATGGAGATATCCGGAAAGGTGGAAGTCATGCGCAGCTCCATGCCGAAGACCGTGTAAAGGCACAGCATGCAGCATCGGGCCGGACCTGTGCATGGGCGGGTCCGCACGGCGGAGCCCCGCACACCCGGGCGGGGTGTGCGGGGCTCGTCGGGCAAATGCCGTGCGGGGGTCAGGACTTGGCTGCGGATCCGAAGGCCGGGATGACCGAGCCCTGGTAGCTGTCCTGGATGAACTTCTTGACCTCGTCGGAGTGCAGGAGCTTCACGAGCTTCTGGACGCGGGGGTCCTTCTCGTTGCCCTTCTTCACGGCGACGATGTTGGCGTACGGGTTGCCGTCGGCCTTCTCGATCGCGAGGGCGTCGGTGGCGGGCTTGAGCTTGGCCTCGATGGCGTAGTTGCCGTTGATGACGGCGGCGTCCACGTCGTTCAGGGCGCGGGGGACGGTCGCGGCCTCCAGCTCCTTGAACTTGAGGCCCTTCTTGTCGGTGATGTCGCTCAGCTTGGCGCTGGTGCCGACGCCGTCCTTGAGGGTGATCAGGCCGTTGCCGGCGAGCAGCTGGAGTGCGCGGCCCTCGTTGGTGGTGTCGTTGGGCACGGCGATGGTCTGGCCGGGCTTGATGTCGTCGGCCTTCTTGACCTTCTTGGAGTAGAGGCCGAGGGGCTCCAGGTGCACGGTCCCGACGGAGACCAGGTGGGTGTTGTTCTTCTTGTTGAAGTCGTCGAGGTAGGGCTGGTGCTGGAAGAAGTTGGCGTCGACCTGGCCGGTCTCGGTGGCGGTATTCGGCAGGACGTAGTCCGTGAACTCCTTGACCTCCAGCTTGAGGCCGGCCTTCTGCGCCAGGTTCTTCTTGACGAAGTCCAGGATGTCGGCGTGCGGCGTCGGGGACGCGGCGACGACGAGGGCCTTGGAGGTGTCGGCCTTGGCTCCGGTCTCGCTCTTGGATGCCGGGTCGGAGTCCGTGCCGCAGGCGGTGAGGCCGAAGGCGAGGGCGGCGGTGGCGGCGGCAGCTGCGGTGATCTTGATGTTCTTGCGCACGAAGAGTGCCTCTTTCAGGTGGTGATGGTGGTACGCCCGGACAAGGAGTGCGGGCTCGGGGAGAGAAGTCTCAGGAGGTGGTGCGGCCTCGGCGGGCCAGCAGGCGTACGGCGGTGTCGCCGATCAGCTGGATCACGGTCACGATGACGATCAGGAGCGCGACGGTGATGAGCATGAACTGGTTGTCGAAGCGCTGGAATCCGTAGGTGACGGCCTTGGAGCCGAGTCCTTCGCCGCCGACCGCGCCGGCCATCGCGGAGTAGCCGATGAGCACGATGACGGTGGTGGTGACACCGGAGACGAGTGAGGGCAGCGCCTGCGGCAGGAGGACCTTGCGGACGATCGTCGGAATGGATCCGCCCATGGACTGGACGGCTTCGACGAGCCCGTGGTCGACCTCGCGGACCGCCGTCTCGACGAGCCGGGCGAAGAACGGGATGGCGCCGACGGCGAGCGGCACGATCATCGCGGTCGGGCCGATGAAGGTTCCGACGACCCAGGTGGTGAACGGGATCAGGGCGATCAGCAGGATGATGAACGGCAGCGAGCGGCCGATGTTCACGATCACGCCGATGACCTTGTTCACCGGGGTGTTCCGCAGCAGTCCGCCCTTGTCGGTGAGGACGAGCAGGACGCCGAGCGGCAGTCCGACCAGGACGGTGACGACTCCTGACCACAGCACCATGTAGAGGGTGTCGACGGTGCCCTGTGTCAGCAGCGGCTGCATTTCGGACCAGGTCACTTCGCCACCTCCTTGGTGAGCTGTGCGGGAATCGTTGCGGGTTCGGCGTCCGCGCTCTCGACGACCTCGGCCTGCAGGCCCTGCTCGCGCAGGAAGCCGATGGGCACGACGTTCTCCTCGAACCGGCCGGGCAGCTCGATGCGCATCCGGCCGATCTGCCTGCCGCCGACGGTGTCCATCGCGGCGCCCAGGATCGAGATGTCGATGTTGTACGTACGGGAGAGCTGCGAGATGACCGGCCGGGCGGCGGCCTCGCCGTGGAAGGTGACGTCGACGACGGTGCTGTCGGCGCCGGAGGCGCTGCCGCCGACGGGGAACAGCTCGTGGGCGAGTTCGGAGCCGGGGGTGGCGAGCAGTTCGCCCACGGTGCCGGACTCGATGATGCGGCCGCCGCGCATCAGGGCCGCGGAGTCGCAGACGGTCTTGACGACGTCCATCTCGTGCGTGATGAGCAGGACGGTGAGGCCGAGCTGCTGGTTGAGGTCACGCAGCAGCTGGAGGATGGAGCGGGTGGTCTCGGGGTCGAGGGCCGAGGTCGCCTCGTCGGAGAGCAGCACCTTGGGGTCGCCGGCGAGTGCGCGGGCGATGCCGACGCGCTGCTTCTGGCCGCCGGAGAGCTGACCGGGGTAGGCCTTGGCCTTGTCGGAGAGGCCGACGAGATCGAGGAGTTCCAGTGCCTTGCGGGTGCGTTCGCGGCCGGTGACGCCGAGGATCTCCAGGGGGAGTTCGACGTTGTCGCGCACCGTGCGGGAAGCCAGCAGGTTGAAGTGCTGGAAGACCATTCCGATGCGGCTGCGCGCCTCGCGCAGTTCCTTGCCGGCCCGGCGGCCCCGGCCCGCGAGGGCGGTGAGGTCCTGGCCGGCCACGTTCACGGTGCCCGAGGTGGGGCGCTCCAGCAGGTTGACGCAGCGGATCAGGGACGATTTTCCGGCGCCGCTCTGTCCGATGACGCCGTACACCTCGCCCTCGCGGACGTGGAGGTCGACGCCGTCCAGAGCGGTGACCTCACGGTCGCGCGACTGGTAGACCTTCGTGAGGCCCGTAGTGGTGATCACAGGGGTTTCCGTCACTGTCGAGTGCGCGGCGCGGTGTCCGCCGGGCACGGGGCATTCGTCCGGTGGGGCTGTTCGGACGTTCGATCGGACGTTTTCGAGCGGGGTCTCGGCACGGCCCGGCGCGGTGGTGACCGCGGGGCGGCGTGCCGGAGCAGGCTCGTTCCGCTGGGTGCGGACGGCTCGGGCTCGGTCTCGCTTCGGGGCGCGAGGCTCAGGCGGGGGCCCTCAGAAGGCGCGCATTCGACACATACAACGAGCACCGGGCGTCGTGATCGCCTCGGTCGCAAGGGTGCGGCTGCTCGTCGTGGTCATGTCCCAAGTAAAACAGACGTAACGTTCCGCCCGAACCGGTTGTCCGAATAGCGGACGATTGTGGATGGCACGCCGGCCGCGCTCCGACGGCCGCCACGATTTCCGGCCACAACACTGTGACCTGCATTGATACGGGGAACGGCCCCTCGGTGACACTTTCGGTCACCGGTACCGGCCGGCCCTGTCCTGTGGCCAAGGCCACGATCTCCGTGCCGGCACGGGGGCGCCGGCGGCGGGTGGCCCGTTGCAGGCATGGGGGCGCACGCGGCGGGCGGCCCGGCCCGTAATACCCTCGGCTCATGCTTGACGCCCTGACGATCGCGGTCGGCGTGGCCGCCCTCGCCCTCGCCGCCTGGTGCGGATTCGCCGCCTACCGGGACCAGCCGACCAAGGACTGGCACTTCATCGGGATGGCCGTGGTCTCGGTGCTCGCGCTGGCCCAGCTGGTGGTGGGAATCGTGCAGCTGGCCCGCGGCGAGCGGCCGGAGCAGGGCATGACCATCTTCATCGCGTACCTGGTCGGGGCCTTCCTGGCCGTACCGGCGGCGGGATTCCTGTCACTGAGCGAGCGGACCCGTTGGGGTTCGGTGACGGTGGCGGCGGGCGCGGTCGTACTGGCCGTCCTCGAAGTACGGCTCTACGACATCTGGGGAAACTGACCGTGACCGACACCGACAGCAGCCGCGCGGCGGACACCGGCGAGAAGAAGCCCTTCGACCTGGGCACCGGTCCGGGCCGGGTACTGGTCTGGTTCTACGGCGTGTTCACCGTGGCGGCGGCGTCCCGTTCGATCGTCCAGATGATCCTGGACTTCGGCAGGGCGCCGCTGGCCTACGTGCTGTCCGCCGTCGCGGCGCTGGTCTACGGCTTCATCACGTATTCGCTGGTGCGCGGCGGGGAGCGGGCGCGCAGGACGGCGCTGGTGTGCTGCGCCGCCGAGCTCGCCGGGGTGCTGATCGTGGGTACGTGGACGCTGGCCGAGCCGTCCGCCTTCGCGGACGCCACCGTCTGGTCGGACTTCGGCGCGGGCTACCTGCTCATCCCGGCGATCCTGCCGGTCACCGGGATGATCTGGCTGCGCCGCGCGAGGACCGCGTAGGCGCCGGACGGGTCGGACGCAGGACGGATCAGGCGCCGGACGGATCAGGCACTGGTGACGTACGCGGCGGCCGAGGCCTCCTTCTCCAGCAGGATCATCCGGACGCCGTCCTGGCCGGTGGCGTTGCCCACGGGGGCGTAACCGGCCCGGCGGTAGAGCCGCAGATTGCTCTCGCTGAGGTGCCCGGTGTGCAGTTGGAAGCGGGTTGCCGAGCGCTGGTCCGCGAGGCCGGACTCCGCCGCCCGCAGCAGCCGGGCGCCGAGGCCGTGTCCCTGGAGCCTGGGGTGGACGCAGAGCCGCCCGATCTGGCCGATGCCGTCCTGGTCCGCCGATCCCCGTACCGAACCGACGACTTCCTCGCCGAGCCGGGCCACGAACACCAGGTCCGTGGCGATTTCGGCGCGCAGCGAGTCGAGGGTCTGGACGAGTGGGTCGATCCGGTAGTTCCCGTACAGCTCCGCCTCACTCTGAAAACTGAGGTACTGGAGTTTCAAGATCTGTTCGGCGTCCTGTGTGCCCGCCGCCGAGATGATCACGCTCATGCCCATCCGCGCACGCCTCCCGCTCATCTGATCCGCCGGTTGTCTACCGCTCCTTTCCCCGCGGTTCAGGAGCTACAACCTCCGCCGCCAGCATTCTGCGCAGACATCCAAGGCATCGGGAACGGATCGGGCCCAAACTCCCCTGTGACATAGCCAACTCCCCTGCGATCTCCCGGTAGGTGGGATCGTGCGGGGCGAGCAGTGCTCTCAGCAGCCGTGAACAGCGGGCGGGGAGCCGGTCCACCGCGGCACGCAGGACCCGGCGTTCGTCGGCGCCGGCGAAGGCCCGTTCCGGGCAGCCTGCCGGGTCGGGGGCGTGCTCGTCGCGGTAGGGCCGTTCGTTGCGGACGGCCCGGCGGGCCCGGCGGGCCTCTCCCCGCACGGTGTCCCGGACCCAGCGTGCGGCGTCCTCGGGCGGCCCGTGTTCGGGCAGCCGTTCCAGCAGGCGCAGCCAGACGGCCTGTTCGAGATCGGCGCGGTCGACGGCGGCGCCGGTGGCCGAGGCCGCCGCCTCGGCTCCGGCCTCGGCGCTGACCAGCGGGTACAGGGTCCGGACGACAGCCGCCGGGGCCGGCGGGGACGGCGCCGGGAGAAGATCGAGAAGCGTCATGCCCCCACCCGACGCGGTTGTCCACCGGCCGGTTGCCGAACCGGCCGGGCACCACCCGACCGGGGCACTCCCCGGCCGGGTGCTGACGGACCGGCGAACCGTCGGACGGACCCTCGCGCCGCCCCTGCGCCCATCTGCCGGGGCGGGTCCGCTACTTGTGCGTGAAGTCCGCCGCCGCGAGCAGCGCCGTGTCCGGGTTGTCGGAGAAGATCCCGTCGATGCCCGTCGCGAAGTACGCGGCGAAGGCGCCGAACGCGTCGCCGTACGCGTTCGGGTCGCTGCCGCGCCGGAAGTCGGCGGGCAGGAAGGTGTTCTCGTTGCGCATCGTGTAGGGGTGCAGGATCAGCCCCTGGGCGTGCGCGTCGCGCACCAGGGTGGTGGGCTCGGCGAGCCCGCCGGAGGCGTTCTTGGGGATGATCAGGTCCAGGGTCGGGCCGATGCCCTGGGCGAAGGACGCCAGCCACTTCAGGCCTGCGGGCTTCACCAGGTCGTCGGTGGTGCGCGGGTCGCCGGTCGCGGTGAAGTCCCAGGGCTGGGTGCCGGTGCCGGAGAGGAGGACGATGCGCGGGGTGGCGACGAGCTTCGACAGCCGCTGGATGCTGCTGGGCTCGAAGGACTGGAGGATCAGCGGCGACTGGGCGCGGTGGCGGTCGTAGCGGCGCAGCAGCCTGACGAGGCGCTCCTCCAGGCCGAGGCCGAGGCCCCGGAAGTAGGTGGGGTGCTTGGTCTCGACGTACAGCCAGACCTGCTTACCGCGCCTGCGGCCCTCGCGGTCGGCCCACTGGAGGACCTCCTCGAAGGTGGGGATCTCCCAGCGGCCGTCGTACAGGGTGTTCTTCTGGCGGTTGCCCGGGATGCGCTCCTTGGCGCGCAGCGTCTTCAGTTCGGCGAGGGTGAAGTCCTCCGTGAACCAGCCGGTGAGCGGGATGCCGTCGACCGTCTTGGTGGTCCTGCGGCTCGCGAACTCGGGGTGGGCGGAGACGTCGGTGGTGGCGGTGATGTCGTTCTCGTGGCGGCAGACGAGGTGGCCGTCCCGGGTCGGCACCAGGTCCTGCTCGATGATGTGCGCGCCCATGTCGAGGGCCAGCTGGTACGAGCCGAGGGTGTGTTCGGGGCGGTATCCGCTGGTGCCCCGGTGTCCGATGACGGTCGGCACCGGGAGGTCGAGGCGGTGTCCGGAGCCGCCGTGGCCACCGGAGGGCTCCGGGGTGTTCCCGGCGGCCCGCGCCGTCCCGGACAGGCCGGCGGCCGCGGTACCGAGTACCGCGGCCCCCACGCCCATGACGGTCCGTCGTCCGGGTGTGGCGTGCGCACGCTCTGTCATGAAGGCTCCTCGCATATGATGTCCGGCATCTGTCGAGCGGGGCCCGAGCGTAGGCAGTACGGCCGTCCGGACGGCGGCACCCGGGCCAACGTGGCGCAAACACACGTCAACACTGCGTATCCACTGCGTGAACCCGATGTGCGATCAGCGAGTACCCGCGAGTATCGTCCTCACCTGCATGGACCGCTCAATCCGTCGCTCGGCCGGCCCGGCCACTACACCGGAGGAACCGTTGTCCCGACTCGCACTCATCAAGGCAGTGCTCGGACCGATCCTGCGCCTGATGTTCCGGCCGAGGGTGGAGGGCATCGAGAACATTCCGGGATCCGGGCCGGTGATCCTGGCGGGAAATCACCTCACGTTCATCGACTCGATGATCATGCCGATCTGCTGCGAACGTCCGGTGTACTTCATCGGCAAGGACGAGTACGTCACCGGCAAGGGCCTCAAGGGCCGTCTGATGGCGTGGTTCTTCACGGGTGTCGGCATGATCCCGGTGGACCGGGACGGTGGCCGGGGCGGTGTCGCGGCGCTGATGACCGGGCGCCGGGTGCTGGACGAGGGCAAGGCGTTCGCGATCTACCCGGAGGGGACCCGCTCCCCCGACGGGCGCCTCTACCGGGGCCGTACGGGTATCGCGCGGCTGACGCTGATGACGGGTGCGCCGGTCGTGCCGTTCGCGATGATCGGTACGGACAAGCTCCAGCCGGGCGGCTCGGGCGTGCCCCGGCCGGGCAAGGTCACGGTCCGCTTCGGTGAGCCGATGGAGTTCTCCCGCTACGAGGGCATGGACCGCGACCGCTATGTGCTGCGGGCGGTGACGGACTCCGTGATGGCCGAGGTGATGCGGCTGTCCGGCCAGGAGTACGTCGACATGTACGCGACGAAGGCCAAGGCCGCCTGAGCCCGCTCAGGACACAGGACGCAGGTCTTACGGAAGGGCCCGTACCCCGGTTGGGGGTACGGGCCCTTCCGCGTACCGGTTCCACCCGTCCGGCTCAGGGGCCGGTGCCGGCGGGGGCCGGGCGGCGTCAGTCGTGGACGATGCCTTCCTCCAGCTCCTGGCCGCGCAGCAGGTACCAGGCCGCGACCGCCGTCGCGATCAGCACGGCCGCGCCGACGGCCGAGGCCAGCCGCAGCCCGTCCACGAACGCGTCCTGCGCGGCGGAGACCAGAGCGGTCCCCTGCTGCCCCGGGAGCGTCTTGGCCGCTTCGACCGCGCCGCCCAGTGATTCGTGGGCGGCCGACGAAGTGGCGGCCGGTACCCCCGCCGGAGTGGCGAAGCCCTGGTAGACCCCGGTCACGACGGAGCCGAGCAGGGCGATGCCGAGCGCGGCGCCGAGCTCGTACGCCGTCTCGGAGACCGCGGAGGCGGAGCCCGCGTGCTCCTTGGGGACGCTGGAGAGGATCACGTCGGAGGTCACCGTGAAGGCGAAGCCCGCGCCCACGCCCACGACCAGCAGGAGGGCACCGATCAGCGGGTACGCGGTCTCCTTGTGGATCGCGGCGACCGCGGCCAGCGACAGGCCGATGGCGCCGAGGCCCCCGGCCACCACGGACCGTACCGAGAAGCGGCGGGCGGTGGTCCCGGCCAGCAGGCCCGCGGTGACCGCGCCGACGGCGGCGGGCAGTTCGGCCAGGCCCGCCTCCAGCGGTCCGCGGCCCTGGACCAGTTGCAGGAACTGGGAGAGGAAGAAGACCAGGCCGGACAGGCCGAGAATGGTCAGCAGATCCGCGAGGACGGCGCCGGAGAAGCCCCGGTGGTGAAAGAGCCGCATGTCCAGCAGTGGTGCGGGGAGGCGGAACTGCCGGCGGACGAACCAGACGAGGGCGGCAGCTCCCCCGGCGCCCGCGAGCGCGACCGGCCAGCTGCCGCCGTGCGCCGCCAGCTCCTTGATCGAGTACACGACTCCGAACATGCCGACCAGCGAGAGACCGACGCTCATCACGTCCCACGGTCCGGGCGCCGGGTTCTTCGACTCCGGGATCAGCTTGATCCCGACGACGACGAGCACGGCCATGACCGGCAGGTTGATCAGGAAGACCGAGCCCCACCAGAAGTGCTGCAGGAGGAAACCGCCGACGACCGGTCCGACGGCCGCACCGGCCGAGGCCATCGCCCCCCAGATGCCGATGGCGAGGCTCCGTTCGCGCGCGTCGTGGAAGATGTTGCGGATCAGGGCGAGGGTGGACGGCATCAGAGTGGCTCCGGCGACGCCCAGCAGGGCACGGGCCAGGATCATCATCTCCGGCGTCGTCGCGTAGGCGTTGAGCACCGAGACCGCGCCGAAGGCGGTGGCTCCGCAGAGCAGCAGCTTCTTGCGGCCGATGCGGTCACCGAGGCTGCCCATGGAGACCAGGAGTCCGGCGATGACGAAGGAGTAGATGTCACCGATCCAGAGCAGCTGGGTGCCGGTGGGCTCCAGGTCCTCGCTGAGGAACGGGGTCGCCAGACCGAGCACGGTCGCGTCGATGGCGACCAGCAGCACGGCGAGCACGAGCACGGACAGCGCGATCCACCGCCCGGGGCGGCGCAGCTCGGTCGGGGCCTCCGGGTGCTGTTCCATACTGCTCATTGCTCCACGCTCCGGCGCGCGCCGCCGAGCAGCAACTCGACGATCATGTACTGGAAGTCCTGCGCGGCCACCCGTCCCACCTGGACGGCCCAGGCGCCGGTGCCGATCAGCCCGTAGAGGGCCTCGGTCAGCCAGGCGGGGGTCAGGTCGATACGGATCTCGCCGCGTTCCTGGCCGCGCCGGAAGAAGGCGGAGACCCGTGCGTCCAGCCGGTCCCAGCCCTCGTTCACCTCAGCGCCCTCGAAGAGCTGGTTCTCGGTCACGAGGAAGGAGAGCAGCCCGGCGCTCGGTTCGACGGCCGCGACGAACCGGCGCAGCGCCGCCTCGGAGGTGCCCTCGTCGAGCTCGGCGGCGTCGAGCGCCGCCTCGAACTCCTGGATCCCCAGTTCCTCCAGCGCCCTGACCAGGGCGTCCCGTCCGGCGAAGTGCCGGTGCAGGGTGGCGCGGCCGATACCGGCGGACTTGGCGACCTCGTCCATGGTGGCGGTCGATTTACGGGTCAGCAGGGCGGCGGCACTCCGCAGCACCTGCTCACGATCGAGAGTCATGAGACGAGATTAACCCAGATGAGACGATGATGTCTCACTCGGGTGTCGTCAGGCGCCCCTGCGTGTCGCGGGGAGGTGCGGTGCGCCGTCGGAGTGCGCGGTGCGGTACGCCGTCGGGGAAGGCGGGGTGGCGCCGGAAACCGGCCGGGAGGGGAGCGGGCCACGGGCCCGTATCGTGGCGGTCGGCCCCGGAAGTGCGGGGCACCGGCCGGAGGGTCGTGAGCACGAACCCACTCCTTGCCACTTTCAACTTATAGCGCACGGGGGGGCTTGCGGCAAGGCCCCGGTCATGGCGCAGAATCATCGGCCGAAGGCCAGAATTTTGCGGAGACGGGTGAGTCACGAAGTGCGAGTGCTGTTGCGTCCCCGCGGGTCGCGCGGGGACACCGAACCAATGCCGGGGCTCGCTCCGCCACGGTCCGGGTCCGGGTGAACCGCCCGGACCCACCGAGCCAGGACCAGATGACCGAGAACCCGTAAACCCTGGCGCCCCGGACCGGCACCCGGCCACGGCGTACCCCGCCGACGGAGCCCGCCCCCGTCATGGCCACCAGGTACACCGCGCCGGTCCAGGCGCCCCGCCGCACGCGCCGACCGCACGCGGCACCAGATCGGAGCTGACGACGTGAACCCCCTGACCACCAGCGCGTTCGACCTTCCCGACCACCTCTCCCCCAAGGCCGACCCGGCACTGATCGCCGGCGACGAGGAGCACTTCGCGGCCATCGCCGAGTGCCTCGACGAATCGATCTCCGAACTGACCGAGCGGCTCGCCGCCGAGCGCCGGACGCCCGGCGGCGCGGGCAGGCAGGCGATGGACCGGGACGTGGAGATCCACCGGCTGACCGCCCGGTTGCGCGCGCTGCGCCGCTTCGGCCTGGACCTGTGCCTGGGGCACATGGTCGCGCAGGACGACGGCGAGCCCCTGTTCGTCGGACGGCTCGGCCTCACCGACAGCTCGGGCCGCCGGCTGCTCATCGACTGGCGCTCCCCGGCGGCCGAGCCGTTCTTCGGCGCCACCCACGCCAACCCGATGGGGCTGGCGAGCCGCCGCAGGTACCGCTGGACCCGTGGCCGGATCAGCGACTACTGGGACGAGGTGTTCACCTCCGAGGGGTTCGCCGGTCACGCCGCGCTCGACGACCAGTCCGCGTTCATCGCCAGCCTGGGCAGCAACCGCTCGGCCCGGATGCGGGACGTACTGGGCACCATCCAGGCCGACCAGGACGCCATCATCCGCGCGGGCTCCCGCGGCGCGCTCGTCGTCGACGGAGGCCCCGGTACGGGCAAGACGGTCGTCGCCCTGCACCGCTCCGCCTACCTGCTCTACTCCGACCCCCGGCTCGGTCACCGCCGGGGCGGCGTACTGTTCGTCGGCCCGCACCAGCCCTACCTGGGTTACGTCGCCGACGTGCTGCCCAGCCTCGGTGAGGAGGGCGTGCAGACGTGCACCCTGCGGGACCTCGTGACGGAGGGGGCCGCGGCCGGGCCCGAGGCCGACCCGGAGGTGGCCCGGCTGAAGTCCTCCGGGAAGCTGGTGGCGGCGGTCGAAGCGGCCGCGAGGTTCTACGAGGAGCCGCCCGCCAAGGGGATGAAGGTCACGACCCACTGGTCCGACATCCAGCTCACCGCCGCCGACTGGGCCGTGGCGTTCGAGGCGGCGGAGCCCGGTACCCCGCACAACGAGGCGCGCGACCAGGTCCGCGACGAGCTGCTCACGATCCTGGTCGAGAAGCACGAGGGCGACGTCTCGGACGCCGTACTGCGCAAGTCGCTGCTGAAGAACCGGGAGCTGCTCACGACCTTCGACCGCGCGTGGCCGCTGCTGGAGGCGGCCGACGTCGTGGGAGACCTGTGGTCGGTCCCCGCCTACCTGCGCAGGTGTGCTCCCTGGCTCAGCCGCGACGAGGTGTCCCGGCTCCAGCGGGAGGACGCCCAGGCGTGGACGGTCTGCGACCTGCCGTTCCTGGACGCGGCGCGGCAGCGCCTCGGCGACCCGGAGGCGTCCCGCCGCAGCCGCCGGCACCAGGCCGCGCTCGCCGCCGACCGCGAGCACATGGACAAGGTCATCGACACCCTGCTGCAGGCGGACGACGACGGCGAGGGCGCCGTGACGATGCTGCACGGGAAGGACCTCCAGGAGGCCCTGGTCGACGACAACGGGGCAGGCGGCACCGAACCGGACCTGCTCGCCGGACCGTTCGCGCACGTCGTCGTGGACGAGGCTCAGGAACTGACCGACGCCGAGTGGCAGATGCTGCTGCTCCGGTGCCCGTCCGGGAGCTTCACCATCGTCGGGGACCGCGCCCAGGCCCGGCACGGGTTCACCGAGTCGTGGCGGGAACGGCTGAGCAGGATCGGGCTCGACCGGATCAACCTGGCCTCACTGAGCATCAACTACCGGACGCCGGAGGAGATCATGGCGGAGGCCGAGCCGGTCATCCGCGCCGTGCTCCCCGACGCCAACGTGCCGGCCTCCGTCCGCAGCAGCGGCCTCCCGGTCGGGCACGGCTCCACGGCGGAGCTGGGCCGGGTCCTGGACACCTGGCTCGCCGACAACGCCGACGGGATCGCCTGTGTCGTCGGCGATCCGGCGTTCCGGGCGACGCCCCGCGTCCGGTCGCTGGCCCCGGAGCTGACCAAGGGCCTCGAATTCGACCTGGTCGTCCTCATCGACCCGGAGACGTTCGGGGAGGGCATCGAAGGAGCGGTCGACCGCTATGTGGCGATGACCAGGGCGACCCGGCAGCTCGTCATCCTCACGACCCCCTGAAGCCGGGAGCGGGCGCGGCGCCCGCTCCCGGCCGCGCCGCCTCATTCGTCGAGGAGGACCAGATCGTGGCCGGTGAGCCCGGCGGGGTCGCTGATGACGAACAGTTCGACGACCTTCCCGCGCTCGACCGTGAACCTCATGAGTGAGAAGCCCGCTCCCTCGCGCGCCGCGAGGACCGCCGGGGCGCCGTCGAGCAGCGCGAACCGCACCGACCTGGCGTACGGCGCGAACATGATCGCCCGCCGCGCCACGTTCTCGGCCCCGCGCACCACCACGGGGGTCTCGGCGGGACCGCCGGCGGACCGGGACACGACATCGGGGTCGAGCACGGCGACGAGCGCCTCGAAGTCCCCGCCCCGGGCAGCCGCCAGGAAGGCGTCCACGACCTCGCGGCGGCGGACCGCCCCGGAGCCGGGCTCCGGGGCGACGCCACGCACCCGGCGGCGGGCCCGGCTGGCGAGCTGCCGGGCGGCGGCCGGGGTGCGGTCCACGATGCGGGCGATCTCGTCGAAGGGCACCGCGAACATGTCGTGGAGCACGAAGGCGAGCCGCTCGGCCGGGTCGAGCGTTTCGAGGACCACGAGCAGCGCGAGGCCCACCGAGTCGGCGGTCAGCGCCTGTTGCTCCGGGTCGCCGCCGGACTCGGGGTCCGGCACGGGACCGGGCTCCGGCGCCTCGGGCGCCCCGGTCTTCAGGGGCTCCTCGCGGCGGACGCGGCGGACGCGGAGCATGTCGAGGCAGACCCGCCCGACCACGGTCGTCAGCCAGCCGCCCAGGTTGTCGATGGCCGCGCTGTCGGACCGGCAGAGGCGGATCCAGGCCTCCTGGACGGCGTCCTCCGCGTCGTTCGACGAGCCGAGCATCCGATGGGCCACGGCCTTCAGATGGGTGCGGTTCTCCTCGAACCGTGCCGCCAGGATCTCGTTCTCGTCCACAGCCGTCCTCCCGTGTCAGGTGTCCTCACCCCGTTGACGCGGCGGACCCCCGAGATGTGACAGTCGTCCCGGGGGCCGTCGTCCCGGGGGCCGTCGCACGGAGCGGGCGGCTCAGCTCCACGGCAGCGAGGCGCGGTGGCGCCAGTACGCCTCCGGCTCCTCCACCAGCGCGTCCAGCCGGGCCCGCCGCTCCTCGTCGAGGTCGAGGACGGCGGCGTGCAGGTTGCCCGCGAGCTGGGTGACGGTCGCCGCGCCGGAGAGCGCGACCCCGGCCCACGGCTGGTGCAGCACCAGCGCCAGGGCCACCGCGTCGCTGCCGAGCCCCTCCTCGATGGCGATCTCCCGCACCACGGCGGGGGCCTCCGTGCCCGCGAGCCGGCCGTTTGCCATGGCCTCCTTGACGATCACCGTGAGTCCGGCGGCGTGCGCGTCGGCCAGGGCCGGTCCGGCCGAGGTCTCCAGTGCGTTGTAGGTCGCCTGGACCGTACGGAAGAGGGGCTCTCCGTCGACCGTGACGGCGAGCGCGGCCCGGATCGCCTCGGCCTGGGCGGGTCCGCTGGTGGAGAGGCCGATGCTGACGCCCTCGGCGGCGAGCGCGGCGAGGCGGGCGTGCAGCTCCTTGTCCGTCAGGGCCGGGCTGTCCGCGGTGACGGAGTGGATCTGGTAGAGGTCGAGCCGGTCACCGAGCAGCTCGGCGGTCTCGGCACGCTGGCGCTCAAAGGTGGCGAGGCTGTGGTCCTTGACCTCGTGCGCCTCGGCGTCGACGTTCCAGTCGGCGGTGTACGTGTAGCCCCACTTGCTCCCGATGACGACGTCGCGCACCTCGGGCCGGGCCGCCAGCCATTCCCCGAGGAACTCCTCGGAGCGGCCGTAGGAGCGGGCCGCGTCGAAGTAGCGGACGCCCTGGGCGTAGGCGGCGTCGAGCAGTTCGTGGGTGCGGGCGCGCAGCGCGTCGGCGGTGCGCTCGTCCGGCAGGTCGCGGTCGCGGTGGAGATTGATGTAGCCGGGCCTGCCGACCGCTGCCAGGCCGAGCCCGATGTGGGCGGTCGGGGTGGTGGTACTGGCCAGTCGGGCGAAGGGCATCGCGGGCTCCTCGTGTTCGGTGGGGCAACGCGGCCGGGGCCGTCCGGCCCCGGCCTGCCGCACAGGTCATGGGTGTGCACCTGCCCGGACCCGGCCCGGACAGGCCCCACAGAACCAACGTAGCCCGCGATGCCCGTCCGGCTACTTACGGGCCGCGGCCCAGGCGTGCTGTGTCGCGAGGTCCGCCTTGACCTCGGCCAGCTGGACGGCGACCGCCGAGGGCGCCGTGCCGCCGCGCCCGTCGCGGGAGGCCAGCGCCCCGGCCACGTCGAGGACCGTGCGGACCTCAGGGGTGAGGTGCTCGGAGATCTTCGCGAACTGCTCGTCGGTCAGCTCGTCGAGCTCGATGCCGTGCCGCTCGCACTCCTTGACGCAGGCGCCCGCGACCTCGTGGGCGACGCGGAACGGCACGCCCTGCTTGACCAGCCACTCCGCGATGTCGGTGGCGAGCGAGAAGCCGGCCGGGGCCAGCTCCTCCATGCGCTCGCGGTTGACAGTGAGCGTGGCCATCATGCCGGTGAAGGCCGGGAGCAGGACTTCGAGCTGGTCGCAGGAGTCGAAGACCGGCTCCTTGTCCTCCTGGAGGTCGCGGTTGTACGCGAGCGGCAGGGCCTTGAGCGTGGCCATCAGTCCGGTGAGGTTGCCGATGAGCCGTCCCGACTTGCCCCGCGCCAGTTCGGCGATGTCGGGGTTCTTCTTCTGCGGCATGATCGAGGAGCCGGTGGAGAAGGCGTCGTGGAGGGTGACGAAGGAGAACTCCTTCGTGTTCCAGATGATGATCTCCTCGGCGATCCGGGAGAGGTTGATGCCGATCATCGCGGTGATGAACGCGAATTCGGCGACGAAGTCCCGCGAGGCCGTGCCGTCGATGGAGTTGGCCACCGAGCCGCGCTCGAAGCCGAGGTCGGCCGCGACCGCCTCCGGGTCGAGGCCGAGCGAGGAGCCGGCGAGCGCGCCCGAGCCGTAAGGCGAGACAGCGGTCCGCTCGTCCCACTGGCGCAGCCGCTCGGCGTCCCGGGACAGGGGCTGCACATGGGCCAGGACGTGGTGGGCGAAGAGCACCGGCTGGGCGTGCTGGAGGTGCGTACGGCCGGGCATGGCCACGTCCGGGTGGGCCTCCGCGAGGCCGACCAGGGCGTCCTGCAGCTCGGCGATGAGACCGCCGATGACGCGGGCGTGGTCGCGCAGGTACATCCGGAAGAGCGTGGCGATCTGGTCGTTGCGGGAGCGTCCGGCCCGCAGCTTGCCGCCGAGGTCGGGGCCGAGCCGCTCCAGCAGCCCGCGCTCCAGGGCGGTGTGGACGTCCTCGTCCGCGACGGTGCCGGTGAAGGAGCCGTCCGCGACGTCCGCCTCCAGCTGGTCGAGCCCCGCGGTCATCCGCTTCAGCTCGTCCTCGGTGAGCAGCCCCGCCTTGTTGAGGACGCGGGCGTGGGCGCGGGAGCCGGCGATGTCGTACGGCGCGAGGCGCCAGTCGAAGTGGACGGACGCGGACAGCTTGGCCAGCGCCTCGGCCGGACCGTCCGCGAACCGGGCGCCCCAGAGGCGTACGTCGCTGTTGCCGTTGCCGTTGCTCACTGCGTGCTCCTCGGAAGAACAAGGGGGTTGGATGTGCGGCCGCCTCCCCGCGCGGACGGCCGGGGAGGCGGTGACGTAACGGGGTGGGATCAGGCCAGGTCACGCGTGGCGGCGATCTTCGACGAGAGGCCGAAGATCTCGGTGGAGCCCTGCGCCGCGGACTGGTCGAAGGTGTCGCCGGAGTCGTACGTGGCGAGGTCGTACAGCGACTCGCTGGACCGGCGGCCGGTGACGACGGCGCGCTCCGTCACGCTCTTCTCCTCACGCCGCGATCACTGGTAGGCATAATTATGCGTTCACCCGTATGGTTTGTCAAAGTCGCAGGTGAGGGAGGGCCCGGAAGGCGTCTTATGAGGCAGATACTCGCTGGCCGACCGCCACTCGCCGGCCCTAGCATCGGCACCCGGCACACACGAGGGGGCGGCCGATGACCACGGACTGCGCGGCGGCGGAACGACTGGCCCGGGGGCTTGCGCTGCACGACGCCCTGGATCCCTCGTCCGCGCACTCATGGGTGGCTCTCGACCTCGGGGTGCGCATCCTGACCTGGGAGTCACCGCACCTGCTTCCAGCACATGCCTGGGCGGCCGGGCGGCGGCTGCGGTGGGACTGGGACGCCCCATTGCCGTCCGTCCGCCCGCGCGAGCGCCCGCTGTCCGAGAGCGAGCTGGCCCTCGCCCTGTGCCACCCGGACGGCAGGGTCCGGGAGGCCGCCCTCGGCCGGGTGGCCGGGGCCGGGGCCCTGCTGCCGCTGGTGATCGTCCGCTGCGCGGACTGGGCGGAACCGGTACGCGAGCGGGCCAGGGAACTGCTGTCCCGGGAGCCCGCGACCGCCCTCGTGCCGTGGGCCGGGCTGGTGCTGCTGCTGTCCCGGCGCGCCCAGGGCAAATTCGCGCTCGACCTGCTCGGACGGGCGCTGCGTGAGGGGCCCGCCGCGCAGGTGGAGGCGCTGCTCGGGAGCGACGACCGCGCCACCCGCAGGTTCGCCCACCGCGTCGCGGTCGCCGGCCGGCTGCTCACGCCCGGCCGGCTGGCCCGTATCGCGGCGGGTAGCGACGACGCGACCCTCCAGGACCTCTGCGCGGACGAGGCCATCGCCTCGATGGGCGAGGAGGACCACGACCTCGTGGTGAGCCTGCTCCTGGCGGCCCGCGCCCCGCGCGTGCGGGCCGCCGGGGTCACCGCGCTGCGCCGCACCGGGCGGCACGGCGAGGCCCGCGGCTTCCTCGCGGACCGTTCGGGCGTCGTCCGGGCCTGCGCCCGCTACGTGCTCCGGCAGGGCGGCGTCGACCCGCTGCCGCTGTACCGCTCGATGTGCGCCGCTCCGGCCGACCACCCCGGGGCCTGTGCGGGGCTGGGCGAGTGCGGGGTGAGCGGCGACGCCGAGACGCTGTGGCCGCTGCTGGACCATCCGCTGCCCGCCGTCCGCCTCCACACGGTCGCCGGTCTGCGGGCCCTCGACGTCGTCACCCGCGAGCGGCTCGCTCCGCTGCTCGACGACACCTCGTCGGCCGTCGCCCGTGCGGCGACCCGGGCGCTGCTCCCGGACGCGGCCGGCTTCTCCCCGCAGTGGCTGTACGAGCGGGCGGCGGCGGACCGGCCGCGTGCGGTGCGGATCGCCGCGCGGCGGCTGCTGCGCGCGGCCGGCCGCGCCTGTCCTGCCGGCTGAAATCCCCGTGTCCGTAAGGGAACCGGGGATGACAATCGAACGCATGGGAAAGACATACGAACGCATCGACGGGCGGCTGCGGACCTTCATCGAGACGCAGCACATCTTCTTCACCGCGACCGCGCCACTGGACGGCGACGGCACGGTCAACCTCTCCCCCAAGGGCGTCAGCGGCTCCTTCGTGGTGCTGGACGAACAGCGCGTGGCGTACCTGGACTTCGCCGGCAGCAACGCGGAGACCGTCGCCCATCTGCGCGAGAACGGCCGGATCACCCTGATGTGGTGCGCCTTCCAGGGCCCGCCGACCATCGTGCGGGTGCACGGCCGAGGTGAGCCGGTCTTCCGCGACGACCCCCGCTTCCCCGGTCTGCTCGGGCGGTTCGACGGGGTGGACGCGGCGCCGCACGGGCTGCGGGCGATCATCGTGGTGACCGCCGGGCTGATCCGGGACACCTGCGGATACGCCATCCCCTTCATGTCGTACGAAGAGGACCGGCCGCTGCACGCCCGGCGGTTCGCGCGGGAGGACGACGCCTCGCTGAGCGCCTACTTCGAGAAGAAGGAGCACGTCGCCACCAGCATCGACGGCCTGCCGGGGCTGCCGCTCCCGCTGCCGGTCATGCCGCCGTCGCCGTGAGCGGTTGGGCCGTACGGAGCAGGCGCACGGGTGGTGGCGCCCGGACCGGTCTACGGTCCGGGACATGCGCAGATGTCTGGTGACCGGTTCGGTACTGCTCGCCCTCACGGCACTCGTCGGGGCCGGTCCGCCGGCGGACCGGCCGCTGCCGCACCGGCTGGCCGACACGGGCGGCGGCTCCCAGCTGATCACCGCGGAGGCCGCCGCCACCGGGGCCACCACGGGCACGGTCACCTGGTGGAACAGGCGCTCCGGACGGTGGGTGGCGGCCGGTTCGGCGCCGGCCCGGTTCGGGGCCAACGGGCTGGCCGAGGGCGCCTCGCGCGAACAGGGCACGAACACCACGCCCACCGGCCTCTACGACCTGCCGTACGCCTTCGGGGTGGCGGCGGCCCCGCCCGGTACCCGCTACTCCTACCGCCGGGTCCACAACGGGTCCTGGTGGTGCCAGGACAACGCGGCGCGGACGTACAACCGGTGGGTGGAGCCGAGGCCCGCCGACTGCCGGGCGTCCGAGGCCGAGCACCTGATCACGTATCCGGCGCAGTACGCGCGTGCGCTCGTCGTCGGCTTCAACTACGACCGTCCGGTGCGCGGGCGGGGGGCCGGGATCTTCCTGCACGTCAACGGGCGCGGTGCGACCGCCGGTTGCGTCTCCGTACCGGCGGCCGCGATGGACCGGATCCTGGCCTGGGCCGATCCCGCCCGTCATCCGCACCTCGCGATCGGGACCCGTTCGGGCCCGACCGCGATCACGCGCTACTGAGCCTCAGCGGTCGTTCTGCGCGAGCCGCAGCAGATGGTCGGCGAGCGCCTGCCCGCCCGCCGGGTCACGGCTGATCAGCATCACCGTGTCGTCCCCGGCGATGGTGCCGAGGATGTCGTGCAGTTCGGCCTGGTCGATGGACGAGGCGAGGAACTGGGCGGCGCCCGGGGGCGTGCGCAGCACCACGAGGTTGGCCGATGCCTCCGCCGAGATCAGCAGTTCGGCGGAGAGGCGGCGCATCCGCTCCTCCTTCGCCGAGCCGCCGAGCGGTGCGTGCGGGGTACGGAAACCGCCCTCGCTCGGCACCGCGTAGATCAGCTCACCTCCGGTGTTGCGGATCTTCACCGCACCCAGTTCGTCCAGATCCCGCGAGAGCGTCGCCTGGGTGACGCTCAGTCCGTCGTCGCTGAGGAGCTTGGCCAGCTGGCTCTGCGAGCGCACCGGCACCCGGTTCAGGATGTCCACGATCCGGCGGTGGCGTGCCGTGCGGGTCTGCGGCACGGACGGCCCGCCGTGCTCGGAGTCCTGCGCCTCGGTCATCGTCGTCGCCCCATTCTCCGGAACGTCATTCTCCGGATCGTCCGTGTGCCGCGTCGAGTACGCCGGGAAGTGCCCGGAGGAACGTGTCCACCTCCGTGTCACCGATGATCAGGGGCGGCATCAGCCGTACGACATCGGGTGCGGGTGCGTTCACCAGGAGTCCGGCTCCCTGAGCCGCCTGCTGCACCTGGGGTGCGAGGGGCTCGGTGAGCACGATACCCAGCAGCAGGCCGGAGCCCCGGACATGGGAGACCAGCGGGTGTCCCAGGCCCTCCACGCCCTCCCGGATCCGTTCACCGAGCCGCTTCACGTCGTCCAGGGCGCCGTCGGCGGCCAGGGTGTCCAGCACCGCGAGTCCGGCGGCGCAGGCGACCGGGTTGCCACCGAAGGTCGTCCCGTGCTGGCCGGGCGCCAGCAGGTCGGCGGCCGCGCCGAACGCCACCGTGGCGCCGATCGGCAGTCCGCCGCCGAGGCCCTTGGCGAGGGTGACCAGATCGGGCTCGACGCCCTGGTGCTGCTGGTGCTCGAACCACGTGCCGCAGCGGCCGATGCCGGTCTGCACCTCGTCGAGGACCAGCAGGGTTCCGGTGGCCCGGGTGATCTCCCGGGCCGCCTCCAGGTAGCCCTTGGGCGGGACGACCACACCGTTCTCGCCCTGGACCGGCTCGATGACCAGCAGGGCGGTGTCGGTGGTGACCGCCGCCCGCAGCGCCTCGGCGTCCCCGTACGGGACGTGGGTGACGTCACCGGGCAGCGGGACGAACGGCTCGCGCTTCTTGGGCTGGCCGGTGAGCGCGAGGGCGCCCATCGTCCGGCCGTGGAAGCCGCCGTCGGTGGCGACCATGTGGGTGCGCCCGGTCAGCCGGCCGATCTTGAACGCGGCCTCGTTGGCCTCGGCGCCCGAGTTGGAGAAGTAGACCTTGCCGGTCCGCCCGAAGAGCTGGAGGAGCCGTTCGGCGAGCGCGACGGGGGGTTCGGCGATGAAGAGGTTGGAGACGTGGCCGAGGGTGGCGATCTGGGCGGAGACCGCCTCGACGATCGCGGGGTGGGCGTGGCCCAGCGCGTTCACCGCGATGCCGCCGACGAAGTCGAGGTACTCGGTGCCGTCGGCGTCCCACACCCGGGCACCCTCACCCCGGACGAGGGACAGCTTCGGGGTGCCGTAGTTGTCCATCAGCGCGCCCTGCCAGCGCTGCGAGAGCTCAGCGTTGCTCATGCTTCCCCCTGTGCGTCGGGCACGACCATCGTGCCGATTCCCTCGTCGGTGAAGATCTCCAGCAGGATCGAGTGCTGGACCCGGCCGTCGATGACCCTGGCCGTCTCGACGCCGTTGCGCACGGCGTGCAGGCAGCCCTGCATCTTGGGCACCATGCCGCTGGAGAGTTCCGGCAGGAGCTTCTCCAGTTCGGTGGCGGTGAGACGGCTGATCACGTCGTCGCTGTTGGGCCAGTCCTCGTAGAGGCCCTCGACGTCGGTGAGCACCATCAGTGTCTCGGCGTTCAGCGCGGCGGCGAGTGCGGCGGCCGCGGTGTCGGCGTTGACGTTGTAGACGTGGTTGTCCTCCGCCGAGCGGGCGATGGAGGAGATGACCGGGATGCGGCCGTCGTCCAGGAGCGCCTGGATGGCCCCGGTGTCGATCGCGGTGATCTCCCCGACCCGGCCGATGTCGACTGCCTCGCCGTCGATGACGGGCCGGTGCTGGGTGGCGGTGATGGTGTGGGCGTCCTCGCCGGTCATGCCGACGGCGAGCGGCCCGTGCTGGTTGAGCAGGCCCACCAGCTCGCGCTGGACCTGTCCGGCGAGCACCATCCGTACGACGTCCATCGCCTCGGGCGTGGTGACGCGCAGACCGGCCTTGAACTCGCTGACCAGGCCCTGCTTGTCGAGCTGGGCGCTGATCTGCGGGCCGCCGCCGTGCACGACGACGGGCTTGAGGCCCGCGTGCCGCAGGAAGACGACGTCCTGTGCGAAGGCAGCCTTCAGCTCCTCGTCGATCATGGCGTTGCCGCCGAACTTGATGACGACGGTCTTGCCGTTGTGCCGGGTCAGCCAGGGCAGCGCCTCGATGAGGATCTGCGCCTTCGGGAGTGCGGTGTGCTTCCGCGCGGCGCTCATGAGCTGTACGCGCTGTTCTCGTGGACGTAGTCCGCGGTCAGGTCGTTGGCCCAGATGACGGCGGACTCGGTGCCCGAGGCGAGGTCGGCGGTGATCCTGACCTCCCGGTAGCGCATGTCCACGAGGTCGCGGTCCTCGCCGACGCCACCGTCTCTGCAGACCCAGACGTCGTTGATGGCGACGTTCAGCTCGTCCGGCTCGAAGGCCGCCTTCGTCGTACCGATGGCGGACAGCACCCGGCCCCAGTTGGGGTCCTCGCCGTGGATGGCGCACTTGAGGAGGTTGTTACGGGCGATGGAGCGGCCCACCTCGACGGCGTCGTCCTCGGTCGCGGCGTTGACGACCTCGATCCGGATGTCCTTGGACGCGCCTTCCGCGTCGCCGATCAGCTGCCGGGCCAGGTCGTCGCAGACGGTGCGCACGGCCTCGGCGAACTCCGCCCGGTCCGGGGTGATCGCGGATGCGCCGGAGGCCAGCAGCAGCACGGTGTCGTTGGTGGACATGCAGCCGTCGGAGTCGACCCGGTCGAAGGTGGTGCGGGTCGCGTCGCGCAGCGCGGCGTCCAGTCCGGCCGCGTCCACGTCGGCGTCGGTGGTGAGGACGACGAGCATGGTGGCGAGGCCGGGGGCCAGCATGCCGGCGCCCTTGGCCATCCCGCCGACGGTCCAGCCCTCGCCGCCGGCGACGGCGGTCTTGTGCACGGTGTCGGTGGTCTTGATGGCGATGGCGGCCTTCTCGCCGCCGTGCTCGCTCAGGACCCCCGCGGCCTTCTCGATGCCGGGGAGCAGCTTGTCCATGGGGAGCAGCAGCCCGATGAGGCCGGTCGAGGCGACGGCGATCTCGCCGGCGCTGTGTCCGCCCAGGACCTCGGCGGCCTTCTCGGCGGTGGTGTGGGTGTCCTGGAAGCCCTGCGGCCCCGTACAGGCGTTGGCGCCGCCGGAGTTGAGGACGACGGCGGTCACCGCGCCGCCCTTGAGGACCTGCTCCGACCAGCGGACCGGGGCGGCCTTGACACGGTTGGAGGTGAAGACGCCGGCGGCGGCGCGACGCGGGCCGTTGTTGACCACGAGGGCCAGGTCCGGGTTACCGCTCTCCTTGATTCCGGCGGCGATGCCCGCCGCCGAGAATCCCTGTGCTGCCGTGACGCTCACGGTGCGACTCCGATCGTGGAAAGACCTGTGTCCTCGGGGAGTCCGAGGGCGATGTTCATGCTCTGCAGGGCACCGCCCGCGGTGCCCTTGGCGAGGTTGTCGATGGCGCTGATCACGATGATCCGGCCGGCCGCCCCGTCGTGGGCGACCTGGACCTGGACCGCGTTGGAGCCGTACACGGCGGCGGTCGAGGGCCACTGCCCCTCGGGCAGCAGATCGACGAACGGCTCGTCCGCGAAGGCCTTCTCGTACGCGGCGCGCAGGGACTCGGCGCTCACACCGGGCTTCGCCTTGGCGCTGCAGGTCGCGAGGATGCCGCGGGGCATCGGGGCGAGGGTCGGCGTGAAGGACACGGTGACGGGCTCGCCGGCCGCCGCGCTGAGGTTCTGGATCATCTCGGGCGTGTGCCGGTGGACGCCGCCGACGCCGTACGGCGACATGCTGCCCATCACCTCGGACCCGAGCAGGTGCGGCTTGGCCGCCTTGCCCGCGCCGGAGGTGCCGGAGGCGGCGACGATCACGGCCTCGGGCTCGGCGAGCTGGGCCGCGTACGCCGGGAAGAGTGCGAGCGACACCGCGGTGGGGTAGCAGCCGGGCACCGCGATACGCTTGGTGCCCGCCAGTCCGGCCCGCCCGCCGGGCAGCTCGGGCAGGCCGTACGGCCAGGTTCCCGCGTGCGGCGAGGCGTAGAACCTCTCCCAGTCCGCGGCGTCCTTGAGCCGGAAGTCGGCCCCCATGTCCACCACGAGCACATCGTCACCGAGCTGCTCCGCCACGGCGGCGGACTGCCCGTGCGGCAGCGCGAGAAAGACCACGTCGTGGCCGGCGAGCACCTCGGGCGTGGTCGGCTGAAGAACGCGCCCGGCGAGCGGCCGCAGGTGCGGCTGGAGCGCCCCGAGCGGCTGCCCCGCGTTGGAGTTCGCGGTGAGGGCCCCGATCTCGACCTCCGGGTGGACCAGCAGAAGACGCAGCAACTCCCCGCCGGCGTATCCGCTCGCCCCTGCCACCGCTGCACGTACCACCATCGAAATCCTCCTCGTCGATGGCATGACTATACGCAGCGTCGCACTTTTATGCAAAGAATTGGGTCACCGGAGGCGGCTCGCCGGGTCAGGCGCCGTCAAGGCGGTCGAGCAGTGCCCGTGCCTCGACAGTCCGGTGATGGGCCGGGCCGAAGGAGGCCGGCAGGGCATCGCGAGCGCTGCCGGCCCGGACCCGGGCTTCGGCTTCGCGGCCCAGCCCCAGGAGGGCGTTGGCCACGACGAGCTCCACGGAGCCGCCCTCGTGACCGCGGTGCTCCGAGGGCACATCGCGATGCGGGGCGTCGGCACTCGCGGCCTCGGCGAGAGCCTCCTCGTAGCGGGCCCGGCCGTTGAGGCTGCGGGCCAGGCCGAGCCACAGGGCCAGGCGCAGCCGGGCCGGTTCGTGGACCTTGGCCAGGACCTCACGGGCCAGCGCCTCAGCCTCCACATGGCGCCCTTGCGCGTTGAGCGCGAAAACCACCGCGTTATTGGCTGCCGCCGCTATGAACCGCATCTCAGGGCCGGCGCCACGGGTCGCGGCCAGGGCAACGGCCGCACACTCCGCCTCGCACTCCGGGTGCCTGCCGAGCGCGGCCAACTGCTGTGCGACGGTCGGAGCGCAGCTTCAGGGTCTCCCAGTGACCGGCCCCGAAGATCCTGCCGAAGACCGGCAGCGCCTCGTCGTACGCGGCTACAGCCTCGGCATGCCGGCCCTGGGCACCGATCGAGAGCGCGACGACGGTCAGCGCCGTCGGCACATCCGTTTCGTCACGCGGCCGCGACCGGACGAACGCGCTCGCCTCCGCCTCGGCGTAACGCCCGGCCTGATACAGAGCCTCGGCCCCGGCCACGGGAGACGGCTCCGGATGTCTGACGCGCGACCGGAAGAGTTTCATGCCCGGAGGGTAGGGGGACGTCGTCTTCCGCTCGGCGACAGGGGAGGCGATACGGGGCGACGTCGGGTGTCGCTAACCGCCGTCACCGGAGGTCCCGTGCGGGCCCGGCCGACGCCTCCTCCCGAGGCCCACCAGTCTGCTCACGGCGAGCGTCACCGTCGCCACACCACGGACCCAGGGCGGCCCGCCACGCTCCGCCCACACCACGCACACGCAACCGCCGACAACCAGCACCAGGACGACGAGCACCACCGGAACGACCATGTTCCCCCCTATGCGTTCATTGGTCCGGTCCCGACGATGGTCTCAGGCCGCCGCGGGGATTCACACGGAACCGGGCTCCTGCTCGGTGAGGCTCTGTGTCCCCACGACGGACAGGAAGTCGAGACGTTCCGCATCCGGGGTCCCGGGCTGCGCGGTGTAGACCATGACGCGCAGGCCGCTGGTCATCGCGGCGAGACCCGGACCGGTCACTGCGGTGAATCCGCGCCGGTCACTGTGACAATTCCGGACCGGGCACTGTGGCAAATCCGGACCGGCGCTTTCCTGGTACCGCGAGTCCCAGGAAAACGCGTCCACTGTCTGATTTCCGCAGAATGCTCCAGGGTGGTGCCAGGAGAGAAGCCGGCGGCGGAAAGCGGACCCCCGATGCCGGAGACCGAAAGGAAACACCCCCTCATGAGCAAGCTCGCTCTCGTCACCGGCGCGACCTCCGGCATCGGCAAGGCCTTCGCCGAACGCTTCGCCGCCGACGGCTACGACCTGATCGTCGTCGGCCGCCGCCGGGACCGTCTCGCGGAGTTCGCCTCGGCCCACCCCGAGGTGCACGTACGCACGGTCGTCGCCGACCTGTCCACGGAGGACGGCATCGACTCCGTCGCGAAGTACTGCGCCGACGAACCCCTGGACGTTCTGGTCAACAACGCCGGCGTCTCCCACTACATGCCACTGGCCGACCTGCCCGCCGCGAAGGCCCGCGAGCTGATCAACGTCAAGGTCCTCGCCCCCACCCAGCTGATGCGCGCGGCCGTCGGCGGAATGCAGCGGCGCGGCAGCGGAACCCTCATCAACGTCGCCGGGATGATCGCCTTCTCCGGCCCCGCCGACGCCTCGGTCATGCCGCGCCGCGCCGTGTACGCCGGCACCCTGGCCCACCTCGTGGCCATGACGCAGACGCTCAGCGCCGAACTGGCGGGCACCGGCGTCAGGGCCCACGTGGTCTGTCCCGGAGTCGTGGCCACCGAGTTCCACTCCTCCCAGGGCCTGGACATGAGCGCCGTGCCCAGGATGAGCGCCGAGGACCTCGTCACCGGCGCGCTGCGCGGGGTGGAGCTCGGTGAGGTCGTCAGCGCCCCCGGCGTCGAGGACCCCGCACTTCTCCAGGCCGTCTTCACCGCCGACCTGGCCGCCTTCGGCGGCCAGAGCCCGCAGCTGGCCACCCGGTACCGGAGCAGCTGATCCTGCTCCCCGCCCGCCGCGAACGTCCCTCCGGACGCCCCTTCCCCGGGTCCGCTCAGGCCGCGGACCGGGGCAGACCGAGGGACCGGTACTCCTCCACGATCCGGTAGCCGACGCTCGTGTAGAGGTTCATCGCCACCTCGTTGCCGCCCCACACGGTGAACATCAGCACCGAGTCACCGGCCGCGAGCGTCGCCTGTTCGCCGGCCGCCATCGCGGCCCGGCCGTACCCCTTGCCCCGGTAGCGCTCCTCGATGTGGAGCGAGTAGCCGTACGTGACCCCGGGGAAGTGCCCGTGCTTCAGCCAGCCGGTGCCGATCGCGCCGCCCTCCGCCTCAAGGACCAGGAGCGTGGTCCCGGGCGTCGCCAGGCCCCCGGGAATCAGCTTGGCGAAGTCGTCGTCGGACTTTCGTGCGGCGTCCTCGGGGCTCATGGCCCCGGCCCGGACGATGTCATCGACATAGGCGAGCTTCTCGGCGGCGAGCCACTCGGGGTACTCGGCCGGCGTCATCGGCCGTGCGGTGACCCCCTCCACCGGTTGCGGCGGGGAGGCGATGCGCCGCGCCCTGAGCTGGCCCCGGATCCCGTACCCGTCGAACAGGCCGCCGGCGGGCTCGGTGATCCGTATGTCCACCCGGCCCGCGCCGCGCTCCGCGCACCATGCCTCGGCCCAGTCCCGGGCGGCCTCCTCGTACCCGCGTCCGGCGTGTTCCGCCTCGACGCGGAGGTCGCCCATGCGTCCTGCGGGCGCCCCGTCGTCGTCCTCCACCGACACGGCTACGTACCCCACCCGGGTCCCGGAGTCCGTGATGCCGGCGACGGTCCAGCCGCCGACCTTGCCGCGTGTCTCCTCGATCATGCGCCGCGCCGCGGTGTCGTCGAGCCCGGCCTCGAGGTGCGAGGCGGTCAGCCGCCGCTCGAAGTCGCTCTGCCAACCAGCGCTGTCATTAAGGACGTTGAATTCTGTCACCCGGTCACATTACGGGAGGGCCCTTCGTCGCGGCCGAGGAGCGGGAGGGGCGGTCCGGGGCGCCCTCGGCCGTCATCCGGCCGTTCAGTCCCCGGTGCGGGCGAACCGCTCGATGACGGCTTCGTACGGCGTCGGGGCGGGCCCCGCGAAACGTGGCGCGCACCAGGCGGTACTTCATGCTGCCGATGGGATGCGCCGGACTCGTCCTTCAGGCAGATTTCGACTGGATGCCGATGCCCGGGACCCCGGGCAGCGAAAGCGCCCGCAGGGGCGTCGGCAGCAGATGCGCACCGTCCTCCCGCAGCCGCCGGATCGCCTCGGCGGCCCATGCGCCGGGGTGCTGCGCCGTCATGGTGGAACCCACGATCCCGCGCGGCCCGGAGCGGGGCCGGACTCGCCGCCGGTGCGCGCCTGCGTCGTGCGGCCCCGGACCACCGGCCGCTCCCGGTCACCCGACCGGTTCGCCGATGGCCAGCAGGTTTCCCTCGCTGTCCCGGAACCAGGCGCCACGCTCACCCCTGGCGCCCTTGCTCGGGTAGTTCCCCTCGACCTCCGCGATCCCGTCCCTCGTACGGAATCCGGGCGCGTCCACGTCCTCGAACACCACGCCCCTGCGCCGCAGTTCCGCGACGGCCGCCTCGATGTCGTCGACCTCCCATGCCATCTGGGTGAAGGACCCGGACGAGGCTCCTGTCGACCGGAACACCACGAAGTCCACACCGCCGCACCGGTACAGCAGCCCGCCGGGCCGTTCGTCCACCGGCTCCAGCCCGAGCACGGCGGAGTAGAAGCGTCGCGCCCGGTCCAGGTCATGGGCCGGCAGCCTGGTCGCCACTCGTGACCTGGCCAGCATGTTCCCGTCGTCCGCGTTCATGTCTCCACATTGCCGCCGCCGGCCACCGGGCGCGAGGGGACCGCTTCGTCCTCCTCGTTCTCCCGGTTGGCGCGGCCGATCTCGGCCATGTGCTCCTGCGCCCAGGCGCGCACCATGGCCAGCGGTTCCGCCAGGGACAGGCCGAGCGGGGTGAGCCGGTAGTGGACGCGCGGCGGCACCGTCGGCTCCACCCGGCGGTCGGCCAGGCCGTCGCGGGTCAGGCCCTGGAGGGTGACGGAGAGCATCTTCTGCGAGATGCCGGGCATCCTGCGCCGCAGTTCCGCGAAGCGCACCTCCTCCGGGGACGCCTCAGCCAGCACTTTGACGGCCATCGACATCCACTTCGTGCCGATCCGGTCGAGCAGGCCGCGGGTCGGGCACTTCGGGTCGAACAGATCTCCGCGGGTCCCTTGCGGGGGCCGTTGCGCCGGAGGGGTCACCTGGAGCTCACCACCTGAGCCGGAAGTGCCGTCTTGGCACCTCCGTACTAGTTACCTATCGTTTTGTAGTCACCAATGGTAACCGCATCGCGGTCACCAGCCGCGCCGCCCGAACCGATCTGGAGTCCGCCGTGCCCGTCCCGCCGAGTCCCCGTCCCCGCCCCCACCGGCCCGGCCCCGAGCTGCGGCGGGTCGCGGCCAACGGCATCGAGATCAACGTGGCCGTCGCCGGGGAGGGCCCGGCCGTCCTGCTGCTGCACGGCTTCCCGCACACCTGGCGGCTGTGGACCCACGTCATGGACGGGCTGTCGGCCGGGTTCCGGGTCATCGCACCGGATCTGCGGGGGTTCGGCGCCAGTACCCGGGCGGTGGACGGCTACGACGCCGGCACGCTCGCGGCGGACGCCGAGGGCCTGCTCCACGCGCTGGGGGAGAGTTCCGCAGCCGTCGTCGGCATCGACGCGGGTACGCCGCCGGCCTTTCTGCTGGCCATGCGCCGCCCGGGGCTCGTCCGGCAACTGGTGGTCATGGAATCGCTGCTGGGCGGGCTCCCGGGGGCCGAGGAGTTCCTTGCTCAGGGGCCACCGTGGTGGTTCGGCTTCCACCGCGAGCCCGGTCTCGCGGAAGCCGTACTCAGTGGGAACGAGGGGCGGTACATCGACTGGTTCCTCGACGCCGGCACCCTCGGGGACGGCGTGGAGCCCGCCGTCCGCGCGGCCTTCCTCGACGCCTACGGCGGGAGCGAGGCCCTGCGGTGCGCCTTCTCGTACTACCGCTCACTGCCGTCGAGCGCGGGGCAGATCCTGGACGCCACCCGTCGGGGCCGGCTGACCGTGCCCACCATGGCCATCGGCGCCCGGCCCGTCGGCAGGGCGCTCGAACAGCAGCTGCGGCCGGTGACGGACCGTCTCGTCGGCCATGTGGTCGAGGACTGCGGGCACATCATTCCGCTGCACCGGCCCGACGAGCTGCTGCGCCTGCTGGAGCCGTTCCTCGCGCCGGCCGAAACGTCGGCCTGAGCGCCGGACGGGGTTGCGCCGCGTACCCTCCATTCCCATGCCAGCCCCCCGCCTGCACCACGTCGCGGTCCTTGTCCTCGACGGGGCGAAGCCACTCGACGTCGGCATTCCCGCCCAGGTGTTCACGACCCGCGCGAGCATGCCGTACGAGGTACGGGTGTGCGGCGCGGCACCCGGTCCGGTGGCCGGCGGTGACGGCCTGTCGTACTACGTCACCCACGGGCTCGACACGCTCGGCTGGGCCGACATCGTCTTCGTGCCCGGCTACCGCCACCCCGACCGGGAGAGCCCGCCGCAGGCCGTCATCGACGCGCTGGTCGCCGCCCACGACCGGGGCGCGCGCCTCGCCGCCATCTCGACCGGGGCGTTCGCGCTCGCCGCCACCGGTCTCCTGGACGGCCGGCGCGCCACGACGCACTGGCACTACACGAGGGCGCTCGCGGCCAAGTACCCGCTCGTCCGGGTCGACGAGAACGTCCTGTTCGTCGACGAGGGCGGGGTACTGACGTCGGCGGGCGCCGCGTCGGGCATCGATCTGTGCCTGCACGTGCTGCGCGGCGACCTCGGGGTCGCCGCCTCCAACCACGCGGCCCGGCGCCTGGTCGCGGCGCCCTACCGCAGCGGCGGTCAGGCCCAGTACGTGCCGCGCAGCGTGCCCGAGCCGCTCGGTGAACGGTTCGCGGCGACCCGCGAGTGGGCGCTGCACCGGCTCGGTGAACCCCTCACCCTGGACGTACTGGCCCGGCACGCCGCGGTGTCGCCCCGGACGTTCTCGCGGCGTTTCACCGAGGACACCGGATACACCCCGATGCAGTGGGTCATGCGCGCCCGGATCGACATGGCCCGGGAGCTGCTGGAGCGTTCGGAGCGGGGCGTCGAGCAGATCGCGGCCGATGCCGGCCTCGGCACCGGCGCGAACCTGCGGCTGCACTTCCAGCGCATCCTGGGCACCACGCCGAGCGAGTACCGGCGCACCTTCGCCCAGGGCGAATAGCCCGCATTGGGTGTGGCGGGATCCTTACGGACCATGGCGATCACGCCGCTGTCAGGGGCGTGGGGCGAGCGCGATGCTGGAAAGCGAGGAGAAAGGGACTCTCACATGACTCGCATCGCCATCAACGGATTCGGCCGCATCGGACGCAACGTGCTGCGCGCGCTGCTGGAGCGCGACAGCGACCTCGAAGTCGTCGCCGTCAACGACCTCGCGGAGCCCGCGGCGCTGGCGCGGCTGCTCGCGTTCGACAGCACCGCCGGACGCCTGGGCCGCCCGGTGAGCGTGGACGGGGACACCCTCGTCGTCGACGGCCGCCGCATCAAGGTGCTCGCGGAACGCGAACCGGGACAACTGCCGTGGACCGAGCTCGGCGTGGACATCGCGCTGGAGGCGACCGGCCGCTTCACGTCGGCCAAGGCCGCCCGCGCCCATCTCGACGCGGGCGCGAAGCGGGTGCTCGTCGCAGCCCCGTCGGACGGCGCGGACGTCACGCTCGCCTACGGCGTCAACACCGACGCGTACGACCCGGCCCTGCACACCGTCGTCTCGAACGCCTCGTGCACCACCAACGCCCTCGCGCCGCTGGCCGCCGTGCTCGACGAGCTCGCCGGCATCGAGCACGCCTTCATGACGACGGTGCACGCCTACACGCAGGAGCAGAACCTCCAGGACGGCCCGCACCGCGACGCCCGCCGCGCCCGCGCCGCCGGGATCAACATCGTGCCGACGACGACCGGCGCCGCCAAGGCGATCGGCCTGGTGCTGCCCAACCTGGACGGCAAGCTGTCGGGCGACTCCATCCGGGTGCCGGTTCCGGTGGGCTCGATCGTCGAGCTGAACACCACCGTGGCCCGCGACGTGACGCGCGACGAGGTGCTGGCGGCCTACCGGGCCGCGGCGGAGGGGCCGCTGGCAGGTGTGCTCGAGTACTCCGAGGACGCGCTCGTGTCGTCCGACATCACGGGCAACCCCGCCTCGTCGATCTTCGACTCGGCGCTCACCCGGGTCGAGGGCCGCCACATCAAGGTGTCCGCCTGGTACGACAACGAGTGGGGCTTCTCGAACCGCGTGATCGACACGCTGACGCTGCTCGCCACGCGCTGAGCGGTGCGGTGCGCTGTCCGCGCGGCGGGGTGAGGCGTCCGTTTCCCGCCGCCGCCGCCGCCGCGACGACATGCGGATGGCCCCCGTTCCGTTCGACCGGAACGGGGGCCATCCGCAGCACGGTCTCAGCGGCCGGGGTCAGGAACGGGGCTCCTGCGGCCGGCTGCCGCGCTCCGCGTTCCGCTCCTTGATCCGGACGGTCTCCTTGCGGACCTCGGCCTGGGTGGCGCGCTCCGTGCGCAGCCACTCGGGGTCGTCCTGCTTGAGCGCCTCGATCTGCTCCGTGGTGAGGGCGTCCGTGACGCCACCGCGCGCGAGACCGGAGATGGAGACGCCGAGCTTGGCGGCGACCACCGGCCGGGGGTGCGGGCCGTTGCTGCGCAGTTCCCGCAGCCACTCGGGCGGATCGGACTGCAGGGCCGCCAGCTCGGCGCGCGAGACGACACCCTCCTGGAACTCGGCGGGTGTGGCTTCGAGGTACACACCCAGTTTCTTCGCCGCGGTCGCGGGCTTCATGGTCTGGGTGGTCTGGTGCGACGTCATGGGGTCAAGAGTATCGAGCGTGTGCGCCACCGCTGACCACGACCGGTAACCTGGCGGGGTGACAGGCTCGGAAGCAACCCCCTCGTTCCGGCTCGCGTACGTCCCCGGGGTGACCCCCACCAAGTGGGTGCGGATCTGGAACGAGCGCCTGCCCGACATCCCCCTCGCCCTCGTATCGGTGCCGGCCGCCGAGGCCTCGGAGCTGCTGTCCGACGGCGGCGCCGACGCCGGGTTCGTACGGCTGCCGGTGGACCGGACGGAGCTCAGCGCGATCCCCCTCTACACCGAGGCGACCGTGGTGGTGATCCCCAAGGACCACGTGGTGGCGGCGGTCGAGGAGATCTCCGTCGAGGATCTGGCCGACGAGATCGTGCTGCATCCGCTGGACGACACCCTCGGCTGGGAGCGGCTGCCCGGCCGGCCCGCGATCGAGCGCCCGGCCACGACGGCCGACGCCGTCGAGCTGGTGGCGGCCGGGGTGGGCGTCCTCGCCGTCCCTCAGTCGCTCGCCCGCCTGCACCACCGCAAGGACCTGACGTACCGGCCGCTGTCGGGCGCGCCCGAGTCGCGCATCGCGCTGTCGTGGCCGGAGGACCGGACCACCGATCTGGTGGAGGACTTCATCGGGATCGTCCGGGGCCGGACGGTGAACAGCACCCGGGGCCGCGGTACGCCGCCCGCGGAGAAGCCGAAGCGCAAGGCTCCGGAGACCGGTGGTGCCCGGCGCAAGCCCGGGGCCGGCGCCGGGGCGGGGAAGGGCGCCCGGGGCGGTTCCGCCGGCGCGAAGGGGGCCAAGGGCGGCTCCCGGGGCGCGAAGGGTGCCGCGGGCGCCAAGCGCGGGAAGCCCCGCCGGCGGCCGTAGCGCCGCGATTGTCAGACCCGGCTGGCACGATCGGTGATCATGACGCCCACCGAACGCACGATGCCGCCCCTGAACGCCGACGAGCGCACCAACCTGGAGAGCTGGCTCGACTTCTACCGGGCCACCGTGGCACAGAAGTGCGAGGGCCTGGCCGACGAGCAGGTCCGGGAGACGTCCGTGGCGCCGTCGTCGCTGACGCTGCTGGGGCTTGTCCAGCACCTGACCGAGGTCGAGCGGAACTGGTTTCGCCGGGTATTCGCCACCGAGGACGCCCCGCCCACCCACCGCGCACCGGCCGGCTCCGGCGGTCACGACGGGGGCTTCGAGGTCGCCGCCGACGCCTCCTTCGCACAGACCCTCGCGGCCTGGCGGGACGAGGTCGCCCTGTCCCGTGCCAACTGCGCCGCGCGGGCCCTGGAGGACACCGTTGCCTTCATGGGCGGCGAGGTGAGCCTGCGGTGGATCTACACGCACATGATCGGTGAGTACGCCCGCCACAGCGGCCACGCCGACCTGCTCCGCGAACGGATCGACGGCAGTACCGGAGTGTGACGGCGAGCCTCCGGGGCCGGTCCGGGGCAGTTGTCGCGCGCGCCGTACGCGTGGACCACATGCGCCCGGCCCGTCACCCGTGAGCGGCCCCTTGCCGCGCCCGCCCGACGGGCCCGTGCGGCCGGATGTCAGGATGGTTCCATGACGAGCAAGGTTTTCTTCGACATCACCATCAACGACGAGCCCGCCGGGCGGATCGTCTTCAACCTGTACGACGACGTCGTCCCCAAGACCGCGGACAACTTCCGCCAGCTGGCGACCGGCGAGCACGGCTTCGGCTACAAGGGTTCGTCCTTCCACCGCGTCATCCCCGAGTTCATGCTCCAGGGCGGCGACTTCACCCGGGGCGACGGCACCGGCGGCAAGAGCATCTACGGCCCGAAGTTCCCCGACGAGAACTTCAAGCTGGCACACACCAAGCCCGGACAGCTCTCCATGGCGAACAGCGGCCCGAACTCCAACGGTTCGCAGTTCTTCATCACGACCATCGTGACCTCGTGGCTGGACGGCAAGCACGTGGTGTTCGGCGAGGTCGCCGACCAGGAGAGCATGGACCTGGTCACCAAGATCGAGGGCCTCGGCTCGCAGAGCGGCCGCACCAAGGCGAAGGTCACCATCGCCGACTCCGGGACCCTCTGATCCCGATCCGCTGACTGAACAGCTGACCGGACGCGCCGGCCGACGAACACCGTCGGCCGGCGCGTTCGTCATTTCCGGCGCCTCTCCGGGACCTCGACAGGGCACTGTCAACGGAAGGTTGACAGTGCCCTCACTGTCAACCTACGGTTGACACATGACGAAGCCAGTTGGTCCCACGACCCCGGTCCGCCTCGACGACCTCATCGCAGCCATCAAGAAAGTCCACCCCGACGCCCTGGACCAGCTCCAGGACGCAGTCATCGCCGCCGACCACCTCGGCGACGTGGCCGACCACCTGATCGGCCACTTCGTGGACCAGGCCCGGCGCTCCGGCGCCTCCTGGACGGAGATCGGCAAGAGCATGGGTGTCACCCGGCAGGCGGCGCAGAAGCGGTTCGTCGCCAAGAACCCCGGCGAGACGAACGACCTCGACCCCAGCCAGGGCTTCGGCCGCTTCACCGCGCGCGCCAAGAACGTCGTGATGGCCGCGCAGAACGAGGCGCGCGCCGCGGGCAACAGCGAGATCGGCACCGAGCACCTCGTGCTCGGACTGCTCAGCGAGCCGGAAGGGCTCGGAGCGGCGTTCCTCAAGGCGCAGGTGGTGACCCTGGACACGGTCCGCCAGGCCGCCACCGCCGCGCTCCCGGCCGCTTCCGGGGAGGAGCTGCCCGAACTCCTCCCCTACAACGCCGACGCCCGCAAGGCGCTGGAGCTCACCTTCCGCGAGGCGCTGCGGCTGGGGCACAACTACATCGGGACGGAGCACATCCTGCTGGCCCTGCTGGAGCACGAGGACGGCGCCGGGCTGCTGACCGGCCTCGGTGTCGACAAGGCGACCACGGAGACGGCCATCACCGAGGCGCTCGCGCTCATCGTCGCCGCACAGGACGAGAGCTGACCGGCCGGGACCGAGCGGCCGGCCGGGACGGCGCGCCGCGTACCGGCCGTGCGGCGGAACGGACCGCTCCGCCGCACGTGTCGCGGCCCCTGGCCCCTCGGCTCCATCTACGTTCTCGAATTGGACACAGGGGAACGCGGCGCGTCGCACACCTCAGACGCGGCGCGCCCCGGCTGAACGGCCCGTCCCTTCCTCCGGGAGAACGCATGGCCCCGCCCAGCAGCAGCACGTACGCGGCACCGGCGAAACCGCGCGGGGGGTGGCTGCTCCGGCTCGGCGAATGGTGTGCCCGCCACTTCGTCGTGGTGATCATCGCCTGGCTGGTCGCCCTCGGCGGCCTGCACGCCCTCCAGAGCGCGTTCGGAGGAACGTACTCCGACGACTTCAACCTGCCCGGCACCCAGTCGAACACCGGCGCCGAGCTGCTGAGGGCGCACGACCCCGCCGCGGGCGGCACCGGCGCCCAGGTGGTCCTGCACGACGCGGACAAACCCCTGACCGACGTGAGCGGCCAGGTCGGCCAGGTGGTGGGCAACCTCCAGAAACTGCCGCATGTACTGTCCGCCCAGAACCCGCTGCCGTCCTCGTCCTCCCCGACGTCGACGTCACTGTCCAAGGACGGGAGGACCGGGTACATCACCGTGCGGTTCGACGTGAACCCGACCTCACTGGGCACCGGCTATCTCCACCAGGTCGACACGGCGGTCGAACCGCTGCGCACCGCCGGGGTAGACGTCGAGTACGGCGGGCCGCTGGGCGAGCTCGCCAGGCCCGAGACCAAGGACCTGACCAGCGAGGCCATCGGCTTCGCCGTCGCCGTGGTCGTACTGCTCATCGGGTTCGGCAGCGTCATCGCCGCCGGTGTCCCGCTGGTGACCGCGCTGATCGGCGTGATCGTCGGGCTGAGCGTCCTGTCGCTGGTGGCTGCGGCCACCACGTTCGCGAGCGTCTCCCCCACGCTCGCCACGATGATCGGGCTGGGCGTCGGCATCGACTACGCCCTGTTCCTGATCACCCGCCACCGCCAGCTCGTCATGGACGGCGGCGACCCGGTCCGGGCCGCCGGCCGGGCCGTGGCCACCAGCGGGCGGGCCGTGCTGGTCTCCGGCTGCACCGTCATCGTCGCGCTGGCCGGGCTGTACGTGTCCCGGGTGAGCTTCATCGGCAAGCTGGGGGCGGCCGCCGCGGTCACCGTCGTCACCGCGGTCATCGGCGCGATCACCCTGGTCCCCGCCCTGCTGGGCCTCATCGGCCGGCGGATCGACCGCTACCGGGTCCGGCCGCCGGTCGCGGAGGGCGGGGCCGTGCCCGGCACCGCCTCGCAGGGCGGCTGGCACCGCTACGCCCGGCGGGTGGAGCGGCGGCCCTGGTGGTTCCTGCTCGCGGGGCTCGTCGTGGTGGGGGTCCTGGCGATCCCGCTGTTCTCCATCCGCCTCGGGCACATCGACGACGGAGCCGATCCGTCGAACTTCACCGACCGGCGCGCGTTCGACCTGATCTCCACCGGTTTCGGGCCGGGCGCCAACGGGCCCTTCACCCTGGTCGTCGATCAGCGGGCGGTGCCCGCCGACGACCGCTCGGCGCTGGCGAGCAGTCTCCAGAAGGCCCTCACCGACGTCCCCGGCGCGGCCAGCGTGAGCCCGCTCGGCGCGACGTCGGACGGCGATCTCCTCGTCGGCACCGCCGTCTCGGCGCAGGCCCCCCAGGACGCGGGCACGACCACCCTGTTCAACCGCCTCAAGGACGACGTGCTGCCGGAGGGGGTGTCCGGCACGAAGGCCTCCGCCTACGTGACCGGTACGACCGCCGCCCAGGAGGACTTCCTCGACATCATCGTCAGCCGGCTTCCGCTGATCATCGCCGTGGTGGTCGCGCTGGCCTTCGTCATCATCCTGATCGTGTTCCGCGGCGTGCTGGTCGCGCTGAAGGCGGCCATCCTCAACCTGCTGTCGATCGCCGCCTCCTACGGGGTGGTGGTGGCGGTCTTCCAGTGGGGCTGGGGCGGGCCGTCGCTGGGCGTCTCAGGGACCGTACCCATCGAGAGCTATGTGCCGATGATGATGTTCGCGATCGTCTTCGGCCTGAGCATGGACTACGAGGTGTTCCTGATCACCCGGGTGCACGAGGCCTGGCTGCGCACCGGGGACAGCAAGGACGCGGTGGCGCACGGGCTGGAGATCACCGCCCGGGTGATCACCTGTGCCGCACTGATCATGGTCAGCGTGTTCGCCGCCTTCATCCTCAGCGACACCGTCGTGATCAAGATGCTCGGCCTCGGGCTGGCGGTCAGCGTGCTCATCGACGCAACGATCGTCCGGCTGCTGCTGGTCCCCGCCGTGATGACGCTGCTGGGACGGGGCGCCTGGTGGATTCCCGGATGGCTGGACCGGGTGCTCCCGCACATCGACACCGAGGGCGAGTCCGTCCCGCCGCTGACGTCGCCGTGACGGGACCGGACCCTCAACCGCTCACAGCGACGCGTAGACGGCGTCGATCAGCGCCCTCTTGCGCGGATCGTCGGCGATGAGCGGGCCCATCCGGTTCATGACGTACCCCAGGGCGATCCCGGCCTCCGGGTCGGCCAGTCCGCAGGAGCCGCCCGCGCCGTCATGGCCGAAGGCCCGCGGGTTGGGGCCGTACGAGCCGTTGGGGCCGCTCAGCCAAGGCCCCAGCGCGATCTCCGTCTCGTGGTCGAAGCCCGCGCCCAGCACCAGGTCGCGGCAGCTCCCCTGACCCTCGCGGACCCGTTCGGCGGCCTTCTGTGAGAGGACGGGCCGGCCGTCGGGGCCGCTGCCGCCCGCGAGGAGGGCGTACAGCGCGGCGACCGCGCGGGCCGTGCCGTGGCCGTTGGCCGCGGGGATCTCGGCCGCCCGCCACGCGGGGGTGTTGGCGGCGGCCGCGCCGCTGGGCGGGTTGAGCAGCGAGGCGACGGCGACCGGCTCCATCCGGGCGAAGACTGCCGCCCGCCGGGCGCGGTCCGGCTTCGGGGCGACGAGTTCGGCGGCGCGCCCCGCATCGCCGCCGGGGAGGCCGATGGTGAAGTCGATGCCGAGCGGGCCGGTCACCTCCCGCCGGAGGAACTCCCCCGGCAGCAGCCCGCTGACCCGCCGGACCACCTCACCGACCAGGAAGCCGTAGGTGAGCGCGTGGTAGCCGGACCGGGTGCCGGGCTCCCACCACGGTTCGGTCGCCGCCAGCCGGGCGCAGGTCAGCTCCCAGTCGTAGAGCTCGTCCAGGGTGTGGGGTTCGCGGAGCCCGGCCAGGCCCGCGCGGTGGGAGAGCAGATGCCGGACGAGCACGCCCTCCTTGCCCGCCGCGGCGAACTCGGGCCAGTACGCGGCGACCGGGGCGTCGAGGTCCAGCAGGCCTCGGTCGGCGAGGATGTGGGCGCAGAGCGCGGTCGGCCCCTTGCCGGTCGACCAGACGTTGACGAGGGTCTCCCGCTCCCAGGCCCGGGTGCGGGCGCCGTCCGCCCAGCCGCCCCAGAGGTCGGCCACCGGCCGCCCGTCGACCAGGACGGTGACCGCGGCCCCGAGTTCGTCGCGCTCGCGGAAGTTCGCCTCGAAGGCGGCGCGCACCGCGAGGAAGCGCTCGTCGCAGTGACCGTGGACCGCCGGCACATGGCCTCCCTCGCTCGGGCGCGACCGGTCGGGCCCGGTCACCGGCCAACGTACCGACTGGTCGGACCGGCGGGAAGACGTGGTGCGCCCCGATCCCGCCCCGGCCCGACGCCGTCAGCGCGCCCCGGTCTCCAGGCACAGGCTCCAGCGGCGGGGCAGACCGGTCAGGGTGACGGTGGAGAGCGGGCGGACGTCGACGTTCCAGTACGTCGAGGGCGGTGCCCGCAGCGCGTAGACCAGGGCGGCCCGGACGACGGCGGGTTCGGCGACGGCGACGATCAGCCCGTCGCAGGCGGGCCGGGTGTCCAGCCAGCCACCTATCCGGGAGATGAACGCGAGCAGCGTCTCACCGCCGTGCGGCGCGGACCTGGGGTCGGCGAGCCAGGCGTCCACGGCCGCGGGCTCGCGCGCGGTGACATCGGCGAGGGTGAGGCCGCGCCACCGGCCCATGTCGCAGTCGCGCAGGGCGGGCTGGACCATCGGGGCGAAGCCGAGCGCCTGGCCGGTGGCACGGCTGCGGGCGGTCGGTGAGCAGTAGCGCAGCTCGGCCGCCCCGAGGTGCAGCAGGGCGGGGGCGGCGAACTGGACCTCGTGCCAGCCGGTCTCGTCGAGCGGCCGGTCGTCGTCGAAGCGCTCGCCGAGCAGGGAGGAGTTGCGCGCCGCGGCGACGAGTGAGACTCGAACACTCATGGCCGCGATCGTGGAGCCGTTCGCCCCGCAGGTCAAGAGCGCGGCCGCAAGCGCTTCCGGATCAGCCGAGCTTGAGGGACATCCACTTGTCCGGGCTGTCGAGCGGCTTGAAACCGACCTTCTCGTAGACGCCGTGGGCGTCCTCCGTGGCGAGCACGACCCTGCGGACACCTGCCTCGGCGAGGCGGTCGCGCGCCGCGGCGACGAGGCTCGCGCCGAGTCCGTGGCCGCGGGCTGCGCGGTCGACGTACACATCGCAGAGCCAGCCGAAGGTGGCGTAGTCGGTCACCACCCTTGCGTAGCCCACCTGTTCGCCGGACGCGAGGTCGTACGCGCCGAATCCGAGGGAGCCCGCGATGGCCAGATCCTGGCGCTCCCGGGTCCGCCCGAGCGCCCAATAGGCGTCGGTGGAGAGCCAGTTGTGAATCCTGGCCGCATCCAGCCGGGACGGGTCGGACGAGATCTCGTAACGCTGCTGGGGAGTTTCCGTCATGCCCCGAGCGTAGCCACCGGCCCGTCGAGGGCACCTTCCCAGGCCGTGCGCAGGCGTCGTACGCCCTCCGCGATGCCGGCCGTCCCGGCGACCGCCGCGTAGCTCAGCCGGACGTGGGGGGCCGGGGGTTCGGCGCAGAAGTAGGGCCGTCCCGGCGCGATGGCGACACCGGCGCGCAGGGCCGCGGAGACCATGGCGGACTCGTCGGCGCCGGGCCCACTGCCGGGCAGGCCCACCCAGAGGCTGCCGCCGCCCGCCGGGACGTGCGGGAGCGCGAGAGCGGGCAGCTCCTGGCGCAGCGCCGCCGTCATCGCGGTGCGGCGGGCCGACAACTCGGCCGCCAGGGAGCGCAGATGGCGGCTCCAGGCCGGTGTTCCGACGAGTTCGAGCGCGGCCTCCTGGAGCGGCCGGGGGACGAAGAAGCTGTCGACGACCTGGATGGCACGCAGTCGTTCGAGTACCGGGCCGCGCGCGGCGAGGGCGCCCACCCTGAGGCTGGGCGACGTCACCTTGGTGAGGGAGCAGACGTGCACGACGACTCCGTCGGGGTCGTCGGCGGCCAGCGGTGGCGGCAGCGGTCCGGCGTCGTCGTGGACGAGCCGGCGGGCGAAGTCGTCCTCGATGACGAACGCCCCCGCCCCCCTGGCGATCCGGATGATCTCGGAGCGCCGGGCCGGGGCGAGGACGGCGCCGGTCGGGTTCTGGAACAGCGGCTGGCAGACGAGGACCCGGGCGCCGGTGGCCCGGAAGGCGGCGGCGAGCAGCTCGGGGCGTACGCCGTCGGTGTCGGCCGGGACCGGCACGGGCCGCAGCCCGCTGGCCCGCGCCACCGCCAGCATGCCCGGGTAGGTGGGCGATTCCACGAGCACCGGGGCGCCGGGGCTGCCGAGCGCGCGCAACGCGGTGGCCAGGGCGCTCTGGCCACCGGCGGTGATCAGCACGTCCGCGGCGGTGAGCGCGGGCCCGATCTCGCGGGCGAACCAGGCGCGCAGCCCGGTCAGCCCCTCGGTGGGCGGCCGGCCCCAGGCGCCCTCGCGCCGGCCGGCCCGCGCCAGGGCGGCGGCGAGGGCGCGCTCGGGCTGGAGCGAGCTGTGGAGATAGCCGCCGTTGAACTCGATGACGCCGGCGGCCGGGGCAGCCAGGGTGGCCAGGACGCCCGAGGCGTCGACGCTGCGGGGTACGACCTCGGGGCCGCCGTCGCCGCTGAGGGACACCTCCTGCCACGAGGTGTCCCCGGGCGCCGGCGCGGCACTCCGGGGCTGCGCCCGGAACGCGCCGGAGCCGGGGCGGGTGACGACGAGCCCTTCCGCGGCGAGCTGCGCGATGGCCCGCGAGACCGTCACGGGGCTCGCGCGGAAGCGCTTCACCAGGGCGCGGCTCGACGGCAGCTTCTCACCGGGCGAGTAGCGGTTCAGTTCGCTACGGAGAGAACCCGCTAGATCAGCCACACTGCTACGCTCATGCATGAAAGCAGAGGATAGCGCTACTCCCACCAGCACGATAGCGGTCGGCCCCACGGTGGGCGACGCGGACGGCACGGCTCGCACGGCCCGCGCACCAAAATCGCCGGGCGGTGAGCCCGGCAGCCGGCGTACGGGGCCGAACGGCACGCTGCTCGCCGGGCTCGGGGTGCTCGCCTTCTCGCTGACCTTCCCCTCCACCGCGTGGGGTCTGGAGAGCTTCGGCCCGTGGTCCCTGGTGGCGCTGCGCAGCCTGCTGGCCGCCGTGATCGCGGGCGGCGTGCTCCTGACGGCCCGGGTACGGGTGCCGGAGCGGCGGCACTGGGCCGGGCTCGCCGTCGTCGCGGGCGGGGTGGTGGTGGGGTTCCCGCTGCTGACCACCCTGGCGCTGCAGACCTCGACGACCTCGCACGCGGCCGTGGTGGTGGGGCTGCTGCCGCTGACCACGGCGGTGTTCTCCTCGCTGCGGACCGGCTCGCGGCCCTCCCGTACGTTCTGGGCCGCGGCGGTCACCGGCGCCGGTGTGGTGATCGCCTTCACCGTGCTGCAGAGCGGCGGCACCCTCTCGGCCGGAGACCTCTTCCTGTTCGGCGCCCTGCTGGTGTGCGCGGCCGGGTACACGGAAGGGGGCAGGCTGGCGAAGGTCATGCCGGGCTGGCAGGTGATCGGCTGGGCGCTGATCCTCACCCTGCCGCTCGCCGTGGCCGGCACAGCGCTCGCACTGCCGTACGAGCCGGTGCGGCTGACCGCGCACGGGGTGATCGGTGTGGTCTGGGTCGCGGCGTGCTCGACCTTCCTCGGGCTGTACGTCTGGTACCGGGGCATGGCGGAGATCGGGGTGGCGCGGGCCAGCCAGTTGCAGCTCGCGCAGCCGCTGCTGACGCTGGTCTGGTCGTACCTGCTGCTCGGCGAGGAGGTGTCGGCGGCCGCACCGGTGGCGGCGGTCGCGGTGCTCCTCTGCATCGCGGCCACCCAGCGCACGGGCGGCACCGGGCGCGGCAGGTGACCGCACCGGGCGGACCCGGCCGTCCGGCCGACCGGACATAGACTTGTCGACATGAACCGCCACCCGTGAGGAGGTCACTCCCGATGGAGGCACACACGGGCGACCGGCTGGTGACGCACGGCAGGACCGTGGGGCAGCAGGACCGGGTCGCAGAGATCGTCGAGGTGCTCGGGGACGGGGGCACTCCCCCGTACCGCGTCCGCTTCGACGACGGACATGAACATCTCCTGGCCCCGGGCCCCGACAGCGTCGTCCGGCACGACGAAGCCCCCCGGGCGCCGGGACCGTAGGGTACCCGGCCCGGTCAGCCGGGCGGGCGCACCCGCGAGCGGTAGTGGTCGGCCACCACCCGCTCCATCGCACCGATCCGGTCCGCGACCACAGCCCTCCCCGAGAAGTAGGCGTGGCCGCGGACCTGGTCGTACTTCGCGGCGAGGTCGATGTGCCGGGACAGCTCCGCCGGGTCCTGCCAGGCCTTCGGCTGGGCCGGATCGCCCGCCTTGTAGAGCGCCTCACCGATGAAGAGGTCGACGCCCGTACCCCGTACCACCTCGTTCCACCAGGGCACCAGCACGGCGTAGTCGGCGGCGGTGAGGCCGATGTTCCAGTAGAGCTGCGGGCAGATGTAGTCGATCCAGCCCTTCTTGATCCAGCCGCGGGTGTCGGCGTACAGATCGTCGTAGGTCTGCACCCCCGCCGCGCTCTTCGAGCCGAGCGGGTCGGTCGAGGCGTTGCGCCACACCCCGAAGGGGCTGATGCCGAACCGGACGCCCGGCCTGACCGTCTTGATCCGCCGGGCGGTCTCCTGCACGAGCTTGTCGGTGTTGGAGCGCCGCCAGGCCGCCTTGTTCGCGAAGCCCGCACCGTACTTCTTGTACGCGGCGTCGTCCGCGAAGGACTGCCCGGCCACCGGGTAGGGGTAGAAGTAGTCGTCCCAGTGGACGGCGTCGATCTCGTAGCGGCGGACCGCGTCCAGCATCGCGTCCTGGACGAAGCTGCGGACCTCGGGCAGGCCCGGGTTGTAGTAGAGCTTCCCGCCGTACGGCAGCGCCCAGTCGGGGTGCACCCTGGCGGGGTGGGTGGCGGCCAGCCGGGAGCGGTCGGTGTGGTTGGCGACCCGGTACGGGTTGAACCAGGCGTGCAGCTCCAGGCCGCGGCTGTGCGCCTCCCGCACCGCGGTCCCCAGCGGGTCCCAGCCGGGGTCCTTGCCCTGGACGCCGGTGAGGCACTTGGCCCACGGCTCGTACGCCGAGGGCCACAGCGCGTCGGCGGACGGGCGGACCTGGAGGATCACGGCGTTCAGCCGGCGGTCAACTGCCTCGTCGAGGTAGGCCGTCAGCTCGGCCTCCTGCGCGGCGGCGGACAACCCCGGTTTCGAGGGCCAGTCGAGGTTGTCGACCGTCCCCACCCACATGCCCCGCAGCTCACGCCGCAGCGCGTCGCGGGGCGCTCCCGCCCCCTCCGCGCCCCCTTCGCCCGGCGGGTCCGAGGCCGCCTCGGCGGCCACCGTGCCCGAGGCCACCACCGCTGCCGCCGCCGCTCCGGCCGCACCGGCCACAAAGCTCCTTCTGGCGATTTGCCGCATTTCTTCGCACCTGCCGTCTCTCTGTCCTCGTCCGGCCCCCGGAAACACCGGCCGGGGCTGCGCGTGCACGCCCCGGCCTGCGATCCCGTGCGGGGCGCGGAGTAACGTCGTGGGGTCGAGGCGGAGCCCGGAACCGAACGGATGCCGCCGCACGGAGAACAGTGAAAGGCACGAGGTGACGGACTCTATGGCGGACATCGCACGCGTCGGAGTGGTCGGCTGCGGCCAGATGGGCGCAGGCATCGCGGAGGTGTGTGCCCGCAGCGGCCTCGATGTCAGAGTGGCCGAGACCACCGGCGAGGCGCTGGAGATCGGTCGCACCCGGCTCTACAACTCCCTCTCGAAGGCCGCCGAGCGCGGAAAGATCACCGAGGAGGAGCGCGACGAGACCCTCGGCCGCCTCAGCTTCACCACCGACCTCGGTGAGTTCGCGGACCGCGATCTCGTCATCGAGGCCGTCGTGGAGAACGAGCAGGTCAAGACCGAGATCTTCCAGGTGCTGGACCAGGTGGTGACCCGGCAGGACGCGATCCTGGCCTCCAACACCTCCTCGATCCCGCTGGTGAAGCTGGCCGTGGCGACCTCGCGCCCCGACCGGGTCATCGGCATCCACTTCTTCAACCCGGCCCCGGTGCAGAAGCTCGTCGAGCTGATCCCCGCGCTGACCACGTCGGACGAGACGGTCAAGCGCGCCGAGGCCGTGGTGCAGGACATACTCGGCAAGCACCCGATCCGCGCCCAGGACCGGTCCGGCTTCGTCGTCAACGCGCTGCTGATTCCGTACCTCCTCTCCGCGATCCGGATGTTCGAGTCGGGCATCGCCAGCCGCGAGGACATCGACAACGGCATGGAGATGGGCTGCGCCCACCCGATGGGCCCGCTCAAGCTCGCCGACCTGATCGGCCTGGACACCGTGGCCTCGGTCGCCGACTCGATGTACGCCGAGTACAAGGAGCCGCTGTACGCCGCTCCCCCGCTGCTCCAGCGGATGGTCGACGCGGGCCGGCTCGGCCGGAAGACGGGGTCGGGCTTCTACCCGTACTGACCGTCCTGCCGACGGGCCCGGCGGCATCAGCGCCGGGCCTGTCGGGGGGCGGCAGCAGTGTGCGGGCCGTCCGAGGACCGGCCGACGGTCAGTCCGTCGCCTTCCCCCTGGCCATCCAGGCCAGGCCGGCCACGGCGAGGCACCCGAATGCGGCCGGGATGACGAACGGGTGGGGCAGCCCGATGGCGGCCGATCCGATGCCTCCGGCGACGCCGCCCAGGGCGGATGCCAGAGCGGTGGAGCTGAGGAAGATCGCGCAAGCCGTGGCGACGGCTGTCGGGAGGAGGCGCTGAGCCACGGTGATACCGAGGGCGGCGAAGACCCCCCATACGCCGCCCATGAGGATCTGGCCGGCGAACAGGCCGGCGGCGGTCCCGGTGGTGGCGAAGCAGATGTTGGCGGCGACACCCAGGGCCGCGGCGACGGCCATCAGCCGCATCATCCCGGTCCGGCGGGCGAGGACCACGGCCAGTGGCATCAGGATGATCTCGACGAGCGGCTGGATCCCGACGTCGACCTGGACACACCGCCGCGAGCGCGACGTCATTGATCGTGGGTCTGAACCCGGTCATCGCTGTCCACACCCTCCACTGCCGTGCGTGCGATTCGTCGCAACAGTCCGGACCATAGGCCTGGGAGCGCTCTCAGGCCTAACGCCGCACATGCGGCCCGCCCGCACCGGTGCGGGCGGGGTTCAGCCCAGCCGTAAGTGGTGCAGCATCATCAGCCCGGCCGCCATACCGGCGGCCGGCACCTCACCGCGGGCGATCATGTCGGGCACCAGCTTGAGCGGTATCCACTCGCGTCGCGAGGACTCGAAGGCGTCGCAGGGCTCGCCGGTCCACTCGGCTCGCTCGCCCCAGTAGAAGTGGTGCCGGGCGTCGGTGAGCCCGTTGGACGGCTCCACGGTCAGCAGCGGGCGCAGCGGCCCGGGGCGCCAGCCGGTCTCCTCCTCCATCTCCCGGGCGGCGGCCTCGGCGATCTGCTCACCGTCCTCGACGACTCCTGCGGCGAGTTCCCAGCCCCAGCTGTCGGTGATGAACCGGTGCCGCCAGAGCAGCAGCACCTCGTTCGCCGCGTTGACGACGGTGGCCGCGGCGACGGGGCGGAGCCGGATGACGTAGTGGTCGAGGTGGTCGCCGTCCGGGAGGACGACATCAGCCAGATTGACCCGGAACCAACGGTTCTCATACACAGTTTGTTCGTTCAAGTTCGTCCACTGCACAGTTCTGCCACCTTCTGACTAGTAGGTGGCCATATCGCAGCAGACCCGCGCTCACAGCGGTACGCGCAGCGAACCGTCGATGAGCTCCGCGGCCCGTTCCGCCTCGGTGCTGCCGCTCGCGACCAGGCACTCGCGCACCGACCGCAGCCGGTCGCGCAGCCGCTGCGACTCCATCCCCCTGGCCCGTTCCGCCATCTCGGCCGCCGTGACCGCCGCCCGGTCGGCCTCGCCCTGCCGCAGCTCGATCGTGGTCAGCATGGCGAGGCGGTGCACCCTTCCCCGGTCGTGCGCGGGCGTACGCACCGCGGCCACCGCGTGCTCCCTGGCTGACGACAGATCCCCGAGGCTCAGCAGTGCCTCCGCCACCTGGACGTTGACCAGGCCCGGCTGGACGTACCCCGTCTCGTCCGGCTCCTGGCCCGGCCGGATGCGCTCGGCCTCCGACTCGGCGCACCGGATGGACCTCAGGGCGTTGCCGCCGTCGCCGAGATGCGCGTACGCCTTGGCCTGCATCGCGTGCAGGTCGGCGGCGAGCGCGGGGGTGATGTCGCGTCCGGCGGCCCGCAGCGCCGCCTCGGCGAAGGCGACGGACTGCCGGTAGTCGGCCAGGAACAGCGACTGGTTGACCAGCAGCGCGATCACGTATCCGCCGAGCCCCCGGTCCCCGCTCGCCTTGGCCAGCCGCAGTGCCTGGTGGAAGTAGCGCTGGGCGAGCCCGTGCGCGTCCGAGTCGTAGGCGCAGATGCCCGCGACGGCGACCAGCCCGCCCGTGGCCCGGTGCAGCTGACGTCCCATCGCGTCGCTGTAGCCCCCGCGCAGCAGCGGGGCGGTCTCGGCGTTGAGGAAGCCGACGATGCGCGAGCGCGTCGCGATGCCGCCCGCCCTGCGGTACATCAGTTCGTAGTGGGCCCGGGCGGCGCGCAGTGTCGCTATGTCGGCCATGCTGACCCGGGTCGGCCCGGTACGGGACACGTCCGCGTCCTCCGGCGGGTTCTCCCACTCCCACACGGGCATCACCGCGATCGTCCCGGTGACGGCGGGGGCGGCGACGACGTGCGGGCGCTGCTGTTCGTCGGAGCGCCACAGCGCGGTGGCCCGTTCGACGAATCCGGTGAGCGAACAGCCCTGCGCGGGAGGGCTGCCGCTGTGGCCCGCCATGCCGATGTCGTCGAGGGAGAGCGCCCTGCTCAGCCGGGTGCCGAGCACTTCGCAGATCAGGTCGGGCACCTGGCCGCGCGGGCGCTGGCCCTTCAGCCAGCGGGCGACGGCGGTGTGTTCGTACCGCAGGGACAGGCCCCGGTCCCGGCCGGCCCGGTTGACGTGCGCGGCGAGCCCGGCCCGGGAGACACCCGCCTCGTCGATCAGAGCCTCTAGCAGAGTGTTGGGCTCCATTGCCCCCATTGCCCCCTCCGGTGGGTCGGCACGCCAGGACGTGTCGCCCCAGTGGAGCACGATTCACACGGGGTGTGAACGGAATGCCCGAACCGTCCCGCTGCGCACTCTGTTGCGGCGGTCGGTGAATGGCTTGACTGGATCCCTCGCAAGAGGCGGCCGGGTCGTCTGCTCCCCCTCGTACAGCATGACGACCCGCACCCGCGCCGTCCGCTCTGCCGACCTGCCCGACACTCCGCGGCAGTGCGGACGGCGCCGGATCGCACGACCCACTGCCCACTGATCGGAGGGTGGCTGCGGGGTCGGCCGGGCGCCGGGTTCCCCCGGACCCGGTCAGGGCCCGCGTGCGGTCCCCCGCCTCCGGGCGAGCACACAGGAGGGGCGTGTCCGGTGGCCGGATGCTGTTGGCGAATGCCCCTTCGTTCCGCCCCATCGGATTTATCCGGTGGGGCGGAGTGCTGCGAAGTGTGAGGTGCGTGTTGGGGCGAG
>NZ_JBICXG010000033.1:0-80377 GCF_043200175.1 Streptomyces sp. NPDC048462 | reverse complement strand
ACATCTGCCCACCCCAAACACAACGTCGGCCTGACCCACCAACGAGATGGATCAGGCCGACGTCACGACGAAGGGGCATTCGCCAACAGCATCCCTGATCGGGTCGGCCCCTCCTCCGTTCTGCGCCGGTCCGGTCAGTCCAGCTCCGTCGGCAGCCAGCCCGTCTGGATCAGGGAAGGCGCGCTGCGGCGGGAGACGAACAGGCCGCGGCCCGGGGGCAGGGGGCGGGCCTTCACGTCGCCGAGGAGTTCGCCCTCGCCGGGGTGGCCGGACAGGACGACGCCCTGGGCGCCGAGCTCCTTGAAGCGCTGGATGAACTGCTCGTACGAGGAGCGGCCGGCGCCCGCGCTGCTGCGGGCGATGATGAAGTTCACCCCGGCGTCGCGGGCGTAGGGCAGGTTGTCGACCAGCTGCGCCATGGGGTTGCCGGAGGACGTGGCGACCAGGTCGTAGTCGTCGACGATGATGAACGCCCGGGGCCCGCGCCACCAGCTGCGGGTACGCAGTTGCTGCGGGGTCACGTCGGTGCCGGGGATGCGGCTGGTGATGAGGGTGTTCATGTCGTTGAGGTACGTCTCGAACGCGTTCTGCGTCGTCGCGTAGCCGACCAGGTACGGCTCGGGCACGCACTCCAGCAGGCTGCGCCGGTAGTCACCGACGCAGATCAACGCCTCCTCCGGGGTGTAGCGCTCGGTGATCTGCTTGATGAGCAGCCGCAGCAGGGCGGTCTTCCCGGACTCCGACTCCCCGAAGACCGCGAACAGCGGGTCGGTGTCGAAGTCGACCAGGACCGGTGCGAGGTTCATCTCGTCGATGCCGATCGCGATGCCACCGCGTGACCGCTCCGGGCCGCTCGGCAGCTCCCGCGCGGACAGCTTCCTGGGCAGCATGCGGACCTGCGGGGCGTGCGGGCCGGGCCAGTTGTCGGACGCGGCCCGGACGAAGGCGGTGGTGGCCTCGGACAGGTCGTCGCCGGCGCCCGCGGAGTCGTCGATGCGCGGCAGCGCGCCCATGAAGTGGAGCTTCTCGGCCGTCAGGCCTCGGCCGGGTGCGCCCACGGGGACGTTCACCGCGACCTTGCGGTCCAGTTCGGAGTCGGTCGGGTCGCCGAGGCGCAGCTCCAGCCGGTTGAGGAGCTGGTCCTTGAGTGCGGCCCGCATCTCCATGTACCGGGCGACGGTGACGACCAGGTGCACGCCAAGGCCGAGGCCCCGTGCGGCGATGTCCGCGACGACCGGCTCCAGGAACTCGTAGTCCGTCTTGAAGGACTGCCAGCCGTCGATGACCAGGAAGACGTCGCCCCACGGCTCGCCCGGCAGCCGGCCGGCGGCGCGGAGCTGGCGGTAGGTGGTGATCGAGTCGATGTTGTTGTCGCGGAAGAACTCCTCGCGCCGGTTGAGGATGCCGGAGACCTCGGCGACCGTGCGGCGGATCTTCTCCGGGTCGAGCCGGGAGGCCACCCCGCCGACGTGCGGCAGGCCGTCGACGGCGATCATGCCGCCGCCGCCGAAGTCCATCGCGTAGAACTGCACCTCGTGCGGTGTGTGCGTGAGGGCGAAGGAGCCGATCAGCGCACGCAGCAGGGTGGACTTGCCGGAGCGGGGGCCGCCGACGATCAGCATGTGGCCGGCGGCGCCGGAGAAGTCGCGCACCAGGGGGTCGCGCCGCTGCTCGAAGGGTTTGTCGACCAGGCCGAACGGAACGACCAGGTTGCCGTTCTGCCCGTACTGCGGGGCGTGGAGTCCGCGCTCGGGTGTCACCGCCAGCGGCGGCAGCATCTGGTCGAGGGACGGCGCCTCGGTGAGCGGCGGCAGCCACACCTGGTGGGCGAGGGGCCCCTGACCCTCAAGCCGGCGGGCGATGACGTCCAGGACGGTGTCCGCCAGCGCGTCGGCGGTCCGCTGTCCGGGCACCAGGGAGAAGTCCGGATCGGGCTCCGGGTAGTGGACCGCCACCGGGGTCGCGGTGAAGAGTACGGGGCGCCGGTCGATGGGGAGTTCCCCGGTGCCGGTGGTCGGGGCGACGCCCGGCCGGTAGGTGCCCGACACATAGGCGGCCTTGAAGCGGGTCATCCCCTCCGTGCCGAACTTCAGGAACCCGGAGCCGGGGACCGAGGGCAGGTGGTAGGCGTCCGGCACACCCAGGGCGGTGCGGGACTCCGCGGCGGAGAACGTACGCAGGCCGATCCGGTAGGACAGGTAGGTGTCCAGGCCGCGCAGGCGGCCCTCCTCCAGGCGCTGCGAGGCCAGCAGCAGGTGCACGCCCAGGGACCGCCCGATGCGGCCGATCTGGATGAACATGTCGATGAAGTCGGGTTTCGCGGTGAGGAGCTCGCTGAACTCGTCGATCACCAGCACCAGGGAGGCCAGCGGCTCGAGCGGGGCGCCCGCGGCGCGCGCCTTCTCGTAGTCGGTGAGGTTGGCGTAGTTGCCCGAGGAGCGCAGGAGCTCCTGGCGGCGCTGCAGCTCACCGGTGATGGAGTCCCGCATGCGGTCGACCAGCGTGAGGTCGTCCGACAGGTTGGTGATGACCGCGGCGACGTGCGGGAGCTCGGACATCCCGGCGAACGTCGCGCCGCCCTTGAAGTCGGCCAGGACGAAGTTGAGCGTCTCGGACGAGTGGGTGACCGCGAGGCCCAGCACCAGGGTGCGCAGCAGTTCGGACTTGCCGGAACCGGTCGCTCCCACGCACAGCCCGTGCGGCCCCATGCCCTCCTGCGCGGCCTCCTTGAGGTCGAGCATGACGGGGGAGCCGTCCTCCCCGATCCCGATCGGGACCCGCAGCCGGTCGGCCGTCGACCTCGGCCGCCAGGCGGTCGCGGTGTCGACCGCGGCCGGGTCACCGATTCCCAGCAGGTCCGTGAAGTCCAGGTTGGCGAGCAGCGGCTCGTCGTCCTCGGCGCCGTCGCCCATCCGCAGCGGGGCGAGCTGGCGGCCCAGGGCCTCCGCGGTCGCGACCGGCAGCAGGTCGGGCGTGCCGTGGTAGGTGGCCGCCGCCGACTCCAGCCTCAGCCGGCCGGGCCGTACCGCTATGTTCAGCCCGCCGCGGGGCTCGTCCAGGTCCTCCGGGACGATCTCCACGACGGTCACGCCCTGCAGCCCCTCTGGGGAGGCGAGCAGCGACTCCGCCGGTACGAAGGTGCCGTCCAGCACGACGACGACGTGCGGCTGGTCCAGGAGCGGCGACCCCTCGCGGTTGAACCTCGACCGGCCCGACAGGGTGTTCTCGAGCAGTGCCTCGACTTCCATCAGGTTGTCGCCGAACAGCCGCTTCGTGCCGGCCCCGTCGGAAGAGCCCGGCACCTGGGTGTGCGGCAGCCACTTCGTCCAGTCCCACTGGTCGGTGACGTCCCGGGATGCCACGACCGCGACCATGAGGTCCTCGGGCGAGTGCAGCGCGACCAGTCCGCCGATCATCGCGCGGGCGGAATCGCGTACCGAACCCGGCTCGCCCGACACCACGACGTGGTAGAAGGCGCGCAGCGACACCGCCATGGGGAGCCGGTCGAGCGAGCCGTGCGTGGCCAGGAACTGGTGCATGGCACCGGCCGACAGGGGCTCCAGCTCGTCCAGCGGCGCGGTGCTCGGAGCGACCAGCGGTGTCCACAGCTGCTGCGGGCCCAGACCGATACGGACCTGCCCGAAGTCCTTGTCGGCGATCCGCCGCTCCCAGAGCCGGCCGCCCTCGGCGACCAGCGACCACAGCTGGTCCGGGTCGGGGTGCAGATAGAACTGTGCGTCGCGCTGGGCCCGCGCGGTACGGCGCACCTTGCGACGGGTCTGCGCGAGGTACTTCAGGTAGTCCCGGCGGCCCTCCGAGGCCTCGCCCTGGCTTCCCTTGCGGGCCCGCATCACCTGCGCGATCGCCATGGCCACGGTCGACAGCAGCATCATGACGCCCATGATCTTCATGAAGGGCTGCGAGCCGGGCATGAAGAAGAACACCACCGACGAGCCCATGCCGAGCATCGGCAGCAGCTGCATCGCCATACCCTCTTGCTGCCCGCGCGGCAGTTCGGGAGGCGATTCGAGCCGTAGTTCAGCCGTCGATGTCTCCGGTGGCATGGCTCGGGGCTGGCGCTTCACGACAATCTGGGTCACCGGCGAATCAATCCCTCAGTGCGGCCCGGAGAGTTGCGGGCCGGCACCCCCGTGGCAGCGACCTACCTCCGCGCGCCGACAATCCTACGTGTAGGCCATGGGAGGGACCCCGATAGGGTGGCGCCCTTGGCCTGGAGCGTGGTGTACAGCGAACGAGGGGATCCATCAGGTGAGTTCGACCCTGACAACCGGTTTTTGCCGCGTAACGGTCGTGGCGCCGGACAGCCGTATCGATGTCGCCCTCCCGGACGACGTCGCCGTCGCGGACCTCCTGCCGGAGATCCTGCGGCTGACCGGTCAGGTCACACCGCCGGGAGCGCCTCCCGGCTACCATCTGGCCCGCCGCGACGGCACCCTCCTGGACGCCACCCACCCGCTGTCCGTCCAGCGCGTCCTGGACGGTGACGTCCTGCGGCTGCGGCCCTTCGCCGAATCGCTGCCCCCGGCCGTCTTCGACGACGTGGCCGACGCCGTCGCGTCCGCCGTCCGCCGGGACCGCGCGCTCTGGAGCGACCAGCTGTTCGGCGTCTCCGGCCTCTTCGGCGGCGCGCTCCTTCTCGTACTCATGGGCTTCGTGCTCTGGTTCGCGGACCCGGTCAAGCACGACATGCACGGCCTTCCGGGCATCGTCGCGGCCGCCGTCGGCGTACTGCTCGTCACGCTCGCCGGCATCAGGGCCCGCAGTTACGGGGACCGGGCCTCGGCGGTCGCGCTCGGTCTCGCCGCGCTGCCGCACCTGATGATCGCCGGGTCCGGGCTCCTCGCGCTCGACCCGGGGACCGGTATCGGTCGTCTGCAGTTCCTGCTGGGCTGCGCCGCGGTGCTCCTCGTCTCGACCGGGCTCGTCGCCGCGATGCCGACCGGCGACGCCCCCTTCGTCGCCATCGTCTTCGCCTCGGCGGTCGGCACCCTCGCGACGTTCTGCGCGATCCTCACCGATTCCAGTCCCAGCGAGACCGCGGCCGTCTGCGCGGTCGTCGCGATCGGCGCCGTCGCCTTCCTGCCCGGCCTCTCCGCACGGGTGGCCCACCTGCCGATCGGCTACGCCGCCCCGCGTCCCACGACCGACGCCGACCTCGACAACGAGCCGGGCGCCGGCATCGGCGAGGCCGACCCCGTCGACGCCGAACGCATCGCGGCCCAGGCCCGGCGCGGGCACGAGCTGCTGCTGGGTCTCGTCGGGGGCTGCTGCGTCGTGGTGGTCGCGGCCGCCGCCGTCCTGGGCTTCTCCAGCAACGTCTGGGGCCAGACCCTCGCGCTGGTCGCGGGCCTGGCCATGCTGCTGCGGGCGCGCCTCTTCCGCTACACCGCCCAGGTCGTCGCCGTCCTCGGCGCCGGCCTCGCCGCCCTGGGCCTGCTGGTCCTGGGCCTGTCGCTCAACCCGCCGGCCGACGCCGTCATCAAGCTCCTGACCGAACAGGACCGGGGACCGCTCGACATCCGCACCCTGTGGCTCGCCGCGGCCGTCACGGCCGGGGCCGCGCTGCTGGTCGGTATCGCGCTGATCATCCCGAAGAAGGGGCTCTCCCCCTTCTGGGGCCGCCTCTCCGACCTGGCCGAGGTGGTTCTTCTCCTCGCGCTGGTCCCCCTGTGCCTGGCCGTCCTGGACGTGTACTCCTCGGCACGCGGCATGACCAGTTAGCTGCGGCTGCTACGGACCCGGCCGGCCGGGTCCGTCTGCCGGCTCGGCGGCGGCCAGGCGGTGGCCGGTGTCCTCTACGTGAAGCGCGGACGGGACCACGAACACGTGGCCGCGCTGTCCGCGTTCGCGCAGACCGGGGGCTATCTGCTCGCCGCCACCGGACCGGTCGCCGCATCCGTGCTGCACACCGCGACCGGGGCGTGGACCGTGCCGCTGCTGGCCCTGACGGGTGCCCTCGCGCCGAGCCTCGTGGCGAGCCTGCGCGCGGGACACGACAAGCGGTGACCGGCGGAGGCCACCGGCGGCTGCGCGGCCGGGGGCCTCGTGCCCGGGAGCCGCGATCGGTGAACCGTCCTCCCCGATCGCCGAACTGCCCTGCCAGACTGGGAGGATGTCCGCCACCGCTGACCCGCGCCGCCTGTCGCTCCAGCAGATCGCCGAGGCCCGTCACAGCGCCGCCTTCGTCGGACGCGCGGCGGAACTCGACCTGTTCCGGGCGAACTTCGACGTACCACCGCAGGACGCGCGGCACCGCTTCGTGTTCCATGTGCACGGCCACGCAGGGGTCGGCAAGACCTCGCTCGTACGGCAGTGGGGGCAGGCGGCCGAAGCACGCGGGGCGCTGGTGGCGTGGGTCGAGGAGACGGCCGAGTCCGTGCCCGAGGTACTGGCCTCGTTGGCCGCGCAGTTCGCCGGCCGGCGCCGGCCGCTGAAGGCGCTGGACAGGCTGCTCGGGGTCCATCAGCGGGCCCTGCACGCCGCCGCCCGGGAGGCCGGGGACGGGGAGCCGTCGCCCGGCGCCCTGGCCGCCGCGCAGGCCGGGCTGATCGCGGCGGGCACCGTCCCCGTGGTCGGCGCGCTGGCCGGGGGCGTCGATCCGGCCGCGGTGGCACGCGGCGCGGGCGGGCTACGGGCGGCGTTCGGGGGCCGGGCGCGGCAGCAGGAGGAGGCCAGACTGCTCGCCGAACCGGTGCGGGCCCTCACGCCCGTCTTCGTCACCGAACTGGCCCGGGTCGCCGACACCGTGCCCTGGATCGTGCTCTTCTGCGACACGTACGAGCAGACCGCCCCGCTGCTCGACGGCTGGCTGACGGAGCTGCTCACACCGCGGCGGCACGGGGAGCTGCCCGCCAACCTCGTCCTCGTCCTCGCGGGCCGCCGCCGCCTCGACCCCGTCCGCTGGGCGGCCCACACCCGGCTGATCGAGGAGGTCGGGCTGGCCCCGTTCACGGAACCGGAGTCCCGCCGGCTCCTCAACGCACAGGGCGTGGTGGACGAGGACGTCGTACGGGAGGTGCTGCGGCTCTCCGGAGGGCTGCCGGTCCTCGTCTCCACACTCGCGGCCAATCCGGTCGCGGCCGGGGACGCGAGCGCGACGGCCGTGGAACGGTTCCTCTCCGGGGAGGAGGACCCCGATCGCCGCGCCGCCGCCCTCGCCTGCGCACTGCCCCGGCGCCTCGACGCGGACCTGGTGGCGGTGGCGGTCCCCGAGGGACTGCCCGGACCGCACGACTGGCTGATCGAGCTGCCGTTCGTCGCGGGCCGGCACTCCGGGCGGGCCAGGTACCACGAGGTCGTGCGCGCCCCGATGCTCCGGCTCCAGCGCCTGGCCTCCCCGCAGACGTGGTGCGCGGCCCACGACCGCCTCGCCGATGCCTTCGCCGCCCGCCGGGACGCGGCCGCCGAGGGCGGCGACCCGGACCGGCTGTGGACCGAGGAGGGCTGGCGCGAGGCGGCCCTCGACGCGCTGTACCACCGGCTGTGCGCGCACCCCCGCGCCGCGCTACCGGACGCGCTGCGCGCCGGAACCGACGCCTGCCACCAGGACCCGGTCGCCGCCCGGCACTGGGCGCGCACCCTCGCGGAGGCCGGCGAGGACACCGACAGTGCCGTACTGCGCGACTGGGGCCGGGACCTGCTGGCCGCGCTCACCGACCAGGAGCCCCGCGCCACCGCGGCGTTCGGGCTGCTGCTGACCCGCGCCGGGCTCGACGACACGGGCAGGGCGGCGGTCCTGGTGGCACGCGGCTGGGACCGCTTCCGGGCCGTCGAGTTCGACGCGGCGCTCGCCGACCACGGCCGCGCCCTCGCACTCGACCCCCGCAGCGCGCGGGCGTACCAGGGGCGCGCGGTCACGCTGCGGGCCATGGGCGCCCACGAACGGGCCCTGGCCGATCTGGACCGGGCCGAGGCACTCGCACCCGACTGGGCCTGGGCGGTGCGCGAACGCGGCGAGACCTACCGCCGGATGGGGCGTGCGCGGGAGGCGCTGGCCGCGCTGGACCGGGCGCACGCCCTGGACCCCGCCGACCCGCTGACCCTCGGGAGCCGGGGGCTCGTGCGCCAGCGGCTCGGGAAACCCGAGGCCGCCCTCGACGACTTCGACCGGGCCATCGCGCTGTGGCCCGAGTACCACTGGGCCCTGGTGCGCCGCGCACATCTGCGCTCCGTGCGCGGGGACCCGGCCGGGGCCCTGGCCGACCTGGACCGCGCCGCCGAACTGGCACCCCGTGCGGCGGGGATCGCGGGGGAGCGGGGCGATGTGTACCGGAACGCGGGCCGGTACGAGGAGGCCGTCACGCAGTACGGGCAGGCGCTCGCCCTGGACCCGGAGTACGCCTGGGCGCACGGCAGCCGGGCGCTGGCGTACGAGGGGCTGGGCCGCCGGGGCGAGGCGCTGGCCGACCTGGACCGTGCGCTGGAGATCGCCCCGGAGTACGAGTGGGCCCGGCAGCAGCGGGAACGGATCGCGGCGGACGAGGGTCGTGATCGCACGGCTGGATAGTCTGCGGGCATGACACAGGTCCCCGGGTTCGACACGATGCTGACGTGGCTGCTGGGACACCGAGGCCTGGACATCGACGAGTTGACCGGCGGTCCGGGAGCTCGGGCTCCCGGTGAGCTCCGGGCGGTGCTCGGGGGGCGGACGCCCGACGAGGCGCTGCTCCGGTGGCTCGCGCCCGCGCTGGGACTCCGTGCGGTGGACCTCTTCGTCCTCGCGGGGGCGGCGGTCCCCGAGGGCCTGGCGCCATTGGACGCCGCGGCTGCCCCGTCCGTCTCGCGCCTGGTGATGGACGCGGTCCACCTCCCCCGGAGGGACGGCACGAACTGCTCCGGCTCGTCCGCGAACTGCCCTCAGGAGGAGCGCGGTTCCCGCTTCGGCCCGAAGCCGTACGCACCCGCCGAGAACGGTCCGGGCGGGCGGCTGATGCGCATGTTCCGGTACCGCAACCTGGATCGGTCCGGTCTGGCGCACGTCCTGGGGGTCCTGGCGCCCCACGTACCTGTCGGCACCCACTTACGGGGTGATCGGCGCGGGGAAGAAGGAGCTGACGCCCCGGCTCGTCACGGACTTCGCCGCGCTGCTGGGTATCGACGCCCGGGTACCGCCTCGACCTGCCCGGGCGCTGACGCCGTGCGGCATCGACGGGTGCACCTGGGCCGAGGGCCACTCAGCCTTGGCCGAACCGTTCGTGGTCGGCCAACACCGCTTCGACCACGCGCAGTTCCTGCGCGGTGCGGGCCGGGTCCGTACCGACGCTCTCCGTCAGGTTCAGCAGCGACTTCCACAGCGACCACCCGCGGGCGCGGGCCCAGGTGCCGGCGTCCTGGCCGACGGCCTGCCGGAACGCCTCCCGGCTCTCGCCGGAGAACAGCCCCCACGCGATCACCAGATCGCAGGCCGGGTCACCGACCCCCGAGGTGCCGAAGTCGATGACGGCCGTCAGCTCCCCGTCGGCGACGAGCAGGTTGCCGTGGGCGATGTCGCCGTGGAACCACACGGGCTCCCCGCGCCAGGGCGCGGCGAGAGCCGCCTCCCACACTGCGCGGGCCCTGTCCGTGTCCACATGGCCCTCCAGCGCGGCGAGGTAGCGCCGGGTCGCCGCGGCGTAGTGGGCGGGCGAGGCGCCCCGGTACCAGGTGTGCTCTCCGGCGAGCGGCCCGCCGGTCGCGTCGCAGCGCTGGAGGGCGAGGACGAACTCGGCCACGGCGCGCGCGAACCGGGGAACGTCCTCGACGCGGTCCAGGGCCGCAGTCTCACCGCGCAGCCAGCGGCGGACCGACCACTGATACGGATAACCCTCGCCCGGTTCCCCCAGGGCCAGCACCGGGGGAACGGCGACCGGCAGCGAAGGGGCCAGGCGCGGCAGCCAGTGGTGCTCCTTCGCCACGGCGGGCGCGTAACCGGCGGCCGTGGGCAGCCGCACCGTCATCGCGTCGCCCAGGCGGTACGTCCGGTTGTCTATGCCGTCGACCGCCACCGGGGCCACCGGAAGGCCGCTCCATTGGGGGAACTGGGCGTCGATCAGGCGCTGCACGAGCGCGGCGTCGATCCCGGCGCGGCCGTCGGGATGGGGGGATACCATCCGGCGATCATCGCGCCGGTGCCTGGGCAGCGCAACGAGATATCGGCGGCACCCCGGGGCCGCCCTCGCTGAGGGCGGCCGACCGTTCCGCACAGGCCGGGACTTCGCGAGGGGTGGCCTTCAACTCCCCTGGTGAGTAGGTCACTCACTTGGGTGACGTGATACTTGGGACGACTCCGTGCACTATCTCCGGACATATGCTCCTGGCAATAGCGACCTTGTGCTCGGGGGAACTTGGGCACGCACATCACCACAGGTCACCGCGTATCCGTACAGATCGATACAGATCGCCGCACCCGCAGGAGTCCCGCATGGTCAGTTCGCCCCATGAGGCGATGCACCGCATCTTCCAGGAGAACCCGGGCCTGTTCTCCCGTGTCTCGGAGGTACTGGGAATCACGATCCCCCCACCGGTCTCGGTCACCGTGATGCCTACCGACCTGACCGAGAACCGCCCCGTCGAACGCCGTGTGGACACCCTGTTACGCCTGGACACGGAGAACGACGAGCCGCTTCTCCTGGCCGTCGAGGCCCAGGGCAGGAAGGACCCCGACAAGCCGGCGAGCTGGGCCTACTACCTGTCCTACCTGTACACGAAATACCGGCTCCCGCCGCTGCTGCTGGTCGTCTGCCAGGACCGTGCGACTGCGGAATGGGCCTCTCGCCCGGTCCCCATCGGGCCCCGTCAGTGGCCTTCGCTCACTCTGCGTCCGCTCGTCGCGGGCCCGCACAACATGCCGGTGATCACGAGTGTTGCCGAGGCCCGCAAGGACTTGGCGCTCACCACGCTGGCGGCCATCACACATGCCGCCGATCCGGACATCGGTGCCATACTGAAGACGCTCTGCACCGCTCTCCGGGACGTACCGGAAACCATCGCCGATCCCCTTGTCGAACTCACCGCACAAGGCCTGGGCAACCGCCCGGCCGCACAACAGTGGAGGAACCTGGTGGCCGTGGACCTCTCTTTCTACAAGTCCTTCATGGCAGAGGAGATCCGGGACGAGGGCCGGACGGAAGGCCGCACGGAGGGCCGCACGGAGGGCCGCACGGAGGGCCGTACGGAGGGCATCGCCCAGAGCATCCTTCTCCTCCTCGCGCAGGCGGGCATCGACGTACCGGACGAGGTGCGCGAACGGATCACCACCTGTGGTGATCAGGACGCCCTGAACCGCTGGCTTCTGCGCGCCCCCACCGCCGGGGCGGCCGAGGACGTCTTCGGCGGCGAGTAGGCGGCCGCCCGCCCGGCGTCGTCGACCGGCAGGCCGAGCGGAGCCGCCTGGACAGCCGGTGCCGGGCCCGTCGACGGGGCGCCCGACAGGACGGCCCCGCAGCGAACGCGCTGCGGGGCCGTCGTGCGGGCCGCCTCAGCGCCCCGCGGCGAACCCCACGAACGCGGACCAGGCCGCGGGCCCGATGACCAGCGAGGGCCCGGCGGGGGTCTTGCTGTCGCGTACGGGGACGAGGCCGGGGAAGGTGTCCGACACCTCGACGCAGTTGTTGGGGCCGCCGTCGCTGTAGCTCGACTTCCGCCATACCGCGGTGCTGAGGTCAGGCGTACGGCTCATGGTCTGTGCTCCTTCAGGATGCCTCTGATGAATTCTGCGGAGTCCGACGGGGGCAACGCGAGATCCCGGAGGCGATCGTAGAACAGGCGTTGGCGTGTGACCGCCGCCGGATCCTCGATCAGATCACCGCAGTCGTTGCCCTCCGTGAAGGCAACCGCACTCCCGTCCGCCTGCCAGAGCAGCGACAGGGCTCCGGCCATCAGGTGGTGTGCCCCGGCAGAGAACGGAAGGACCTGAAGCACCACGGAGGGCATCTCGCTCATGTCGACCAGATGCACCAACTGCTCGTTCCAGTCGACGGGGTCCGCAACCGGGCGCCGGAGCGCGTACTCGTCCATGATGAAGCGCACATGCGGAGCCGGCTTGCGGTGCAGCAGTTGCTGGCGCCCCATGCGGGCGATGACCTGTTCCTCCACCAACTCGCCATCGGAATTGGTTTCCTGGGACCCGGACAACAGGACGCGGGCCACCTCCTCCGTCTGGAGCAGGCCCGGGACGCCGAGGGTGAACAGGTGCATGATGCGAGCCGTCGGCTCCAGCCGCATGAACTCCTTGTACCGGTCCTTGAAGACCTCCTTGCGCGCCACCTTCCAGAGCTGCACCAGCAGCCCCCCGGAGTCGTAGAACCGGTCCAGGTCCTCCATCACCGCGAGCTTGGAGAGGCGCTGGCTCACCTCAAGGCGGTAGAGGTAGCTCTTGTCGTAGCGGGTCTCCTCGGCGAGCTGCCCGAGCGACCGGCCCGACTTCTCCCGTAAGTAGCGCAGTGCCCGGCCGAGCGCTGCGCGGCCCGACTCCTCGTCCGTGGTGCCGGGTTCGTCCATCTGGCGCCCTCCGTTGTCCCGTGCGCGGGCAAGCGCGCGTCCCTGTCCGAGCGTACGGCGCAGGCGTAATCATCGGGTCACGATCCGTCATCGTCACTCGGTGGTGGGACGACCCGTGCCCCCCGCCCGTCAGGAGCAGTCATGTCTTCCGGCCTTCCTCCCCGTCTCCTTCCGTGGCTCTCCCCGGAGGGCAATCCGTGCTGGCTCAGCACCGACGATCCCGACAGTCGGATGTCGCGGCTGGCCGATGACATGGAGGACGAACAGATCGAGTGCGGCGAGCAGGTGTGGGCCGGTTCGCGGGCCGTGCTGGCGGACCGGGCGGCGGGGGAGCGGGCGGTGCGGTCCGCGCTCGCCCGGACTTCGGAGTCGCTCGGGGACGTACTGCGGATCGCGCACAGCAGGGGGCTCCGGATGGGGCGGGAATCCCCGGAGAATGCCGCGCAAAACTGAACCGAACCGCCACTTCGTACATACTGTTCCGCCCCATTCACCACAGGGTCGTTCGATTACAGTGCTTCGCAGTCACCAAGTGGTTACGGCGCGATCGCACGTGGGCGGAACCCGTCATACGCAGGCGGAACCGGTCGTATCCGGCGGTACGAGGGGGAGGGGCACGGTGAGCACAGGGACCACGGCTGTCTGGGGCCGTGCCGAGCAGCAGGACTTCCGCAGCCGGGTACGTGGCGCGCTGCTCGGCGGCGCCATCGGTGACGCGCTCGGCGCGGGCGTCAGCGGGCTCTCCCTGGAGGAGATCCGCGAGGCGCACGGCGCCGACGCCGTCACCGACTTCGTGCCCGCGCACGGCGGACGCGGCCTCGTCACCTCCGTCACCCAGCTCAACCTGTTCACCGTGGACGGGCTGATCCGCGCCCAGGTCCGCCGCGACATCGGCGCCTGGCACCCGCCCACCGATGTGCACCAGGCGCATCTGCGGTGGGCCGCCACCCAGCACGACTGGGGGCCCGACGAGCGCCGCAAGGACAACGGCTGGCTCGCCGGGCAGGAGTGGCTCTACGCCCGCCGCTCGCCCACCCGGGAGTGCCTCAACGGGCTCGGTGACACCGCCATGGGCACCCTTGACCGGCCCAAGAACCCCGCAGCGCACGACTCGGCCGCGCTCACCCGCTCCGCCCCGTTCGGGCTGCTGGTCGGCTGGGAGCCGCAGCTCGTGCTCCAACTGGCCGTCGAGTGTGCCGCGCAGACCCACGGCCACCCCACCGCCCTGCTCTCCGCGGGCGCCCTCGCCGTGATGGTGCACGGGCTGGCGCGCGGCGAGACGCTGGACGGTTCCGTGCAGCAGGCCCTCGCCCTGCTCGCCGAGCGTCCGGGACACGAGCCCGTCACCGAGGCGCTCCAGCAGGCGCTCGGCACCGTGCGCCAGGGGATACCCGGGCCCGCCCTCATCGAGTCCCTCGGCGCCACGGACTCCGCCGAGGACGTGCTCGCCGTGGCGGTGTACTGCGCGCTGGTGGGTGAGGACGTCCGGCACGGCCTGCGGCTGGCCGTGAACCACGGCGGGCCGTCGTCGGCGACCGGGACCCTGTGCGGGGCGCTGCTCGGCGCGCTGCACGGCGAGACCGCGCTGCCGCCGGCCTGGCTCGCCGAGCTGGAGGGCCGGGCGACGCTGCTCGAACTCGCCGACGACTTCGCGATGGAGATGACCCAGGGCGCCGCCCTGCACAGTCCGGTGGCCGTCGCGGCGGGCTGGCTGGCCCGCTACCCGCGCGGCTGAGGGCCGCAGGGGGCGGACGGAGCGCGAAGGAGGGGTGGGGGGGGGGGGGGGGGGGGGGGGGGGGGGGGGGGGGGGGGGGGGGGCGGGCGGGGGCCCCCCCCCCCCCCCCCCCCCCCCCCCCCCCCCCCCCCCCCCACCCCTCTTCCGTACAACCGCGCGAGGTCAGTCCTTCGCGCCGTTCGCGCCGGGTCCGCCCCGCACGTTCTTCGTCTCCTCGGCGAGCGTCACGTCCTGCGGGCCGCCCTGCGCCGGCACGGTCGCGCCGATACCCGGGCCGTCGCCGTCCGTGTTGATCATCTCGATGACCGCGTCGCGCTCCGGGGTGTCCTCGGGCTTGATGAAGCCGATGACGATGTAGAGCACCAGCGAGATCGCCAGCGGCAGCGCCACCTGGTACTGCAGCGCCACATTCGTCTTCGTCGAACCGTCGAGGTTGTAGTTGGTGAAGAAGAAGGCCAGCAGACCGGCCGCCCAGCTGACCAGTGCCGCCGTCGGTCCCGACTTACGGAACCGGCGCAGCAGACCCAGCATGAACGGGATCGCGATCGGACCCATCAGACCGGCGACCCACTTGATGACGACGGAGATGATGTCCTTGAACGTGGGCGAGTTGATCTGCGTCGCCAGCGCCATCGACAGGCCCAGGAAGCCCAGCGTGGAGAGCCGCGCCGCCAGCAGACCCGCGCGGGCGCTCCAGGTGCGTGCGGCCTTGGAGAAGACCGGGGCGATGTCGCGGGTGAAGACCGCCGCGATGGCGTTGGCGTCCGAGGAGCACATGGCCATCGTGTGCGAGAAGAAGCCGACGACGACCAGGCCCAGCAGCCCGTGCGGCAGCAGCTGCTCGGTCATCAGCGCGTAGCTGTCGGAGGCGTCCGGCTTCTGCGCGTGGACCAGCAGCGGTGCGCACCACATCGGGAAGAACAGGACCGTCGGCCAGACCAGCCACAGGATGGCGGAGAGCCGCGCCGAGCGGGTCGCGGAGGCGGCGGAGTCCGTGGCCATGTAGCGCTGGGCCTGGTTCCACATGCCGCCGTTGTACTCGAAGGTCTTGATGAACAGGTACGCCAGCAGGAAGGTCACGGTGTACGGACCGGCCGTCGGGTCCGTGTGGCCCTCGGGCAGCTTGTCCCAGACCGTCCACAGCGTGCTGAAGCCGTCCAGCTTGCTCATCGCGGTGACCAGCATCGCGACACCGGCGAACAGCTGGATGATGAACTGGCCCAGCTCGGTGAGCGCGTCGGCCCACAGACCGCCGACCGTGCAGTAGACGGCCGTGATGATGCCGGTGATGAAGATGCCCTGGGTCAGGGTGATGCCGGTGAAGACGGAGAGCAGGGTGGCGATGGCGGCCCACTTGGCGCCGACGTCCACGATCTTCAGCAGCAGACCGGACCAGGCGAGCGCCTGCTGGGTCTGGATGTTGTAGCGGTTCTTGAGGTATTCGAGCGGTGAGGCGACGTGCAGCCGTGAGCGCAGCCGGTTGAGCCGGGGCGCGAAGAGCTTGGCGCCGATCCCGATGCCGATGGCGATCGGCAGGGACCACGTCACGAAGGACGTGACGCCGTACTGGTAGGCGATACCGGCGTAGCCGGTGAACATCACCGCGCTGTAGCCGGACATGTGGTGCGAGATGCCGGACAGCCACCACGGCATCTTGCCGCCGGCCGTGAAGAAGTCGCTGACGTTGTCGACACGCTTGTGGGACCAGAGCCCGATCGCGATCATCACGCCGAAGTAGCCGATGAGCACGACCCAGTCGAGACTGTTCATGTGCCCCCTCCTGGGGTCCGCCTTGTGAACGAGTACGCACTTCGTCAGTACGGCCGCTCAGCGGGGCCCCCGTGCGGGAGCGGGGACATCGGGGATTGAACCGTCTGTCCGGGCCCCCGGTCAAGGTCTCCGGCGATCAGGGATGTGAACGCGGATCAGTAAGCCGAACGATTTTACGTGTTCTTGACTCGCGGGGGCGTTGTAGCGAACGTGACGGCGGCCACACCATGAGCAGGCACTTCGTCAGGCTGTGCAGATAACGAGGACACGTCCAGGAACGCCGAAGAACGCAGAGAGACCGCACGGGATGCGGGTCCCGTGCGGCCGAGAAGGAGGAGAACTGGCGCTGCCCGACTTCCTGTTCCCCCTGTTGGCGCGTCGGTATGTCGGCGCGTCGGCGCGTCAGCGCATGAGCTCGCCGGCGTTGACCAGCAGGGACTGCCCGGTGATCGCCCGCGCCCGGTCGGAGGCCAGGAACACCGCGGCCTCCGCGACGTCGCCGTCCGTGGCCAGCTCCGGAAGGGCCATGCGCTTGGCGAGCCTCCCCAGCACCTCGGCCTCGGGCACCCCCTCGGTGTGGGCGGTGAGCTGTACGTAGGCCTGCACCGGCGGCCCCCACATCCAGCCCGGCAGCACCGTGTTCACCCGGATCCGGTGCGGGCCGAACTCCCGGGCCATGGAGTACATCGCGGACGTCAGCGCGCCCTTGGAGGCCGCGTACGCCGCCTGCCGCACCTGGGACGGCGCGGCCACCGCCGACTGCGTGCCGATGACGACGACCGATCCGCCGCGCTCCCTCAGGGCGGGCAGGCAGGCGCGCGTCATCCGCAGGGTGCCGAGCAGATTGACGTCGATGACCGACTTCCAGGTGTCCAGGTCGGCGTCCTCGACGCCGCCGAAGTAGCTGTCCCAGGCGGCGACATGGACCACCGCGTCGATCCGCCCGAACCGCTCGACGGCCAGCGCCGCGAGTGCCTCGCACTGCGCCTCGTCGGTGATGTCGGTGGGCAGATACGCGCTGTGCAGCCCCTCGGGATCGATCTCGGCGGCCGACTTGGCGAGGTTGGCCTCGGTGCGCGCCCCCATGACCGCGTTGCCGCCGTCCCGCACGACGGTGGCCGCGATCCGGTGCCCGAGCCCGGCACCCACTCCGGAAACGATGACGGTCTTCCCCGTGAGCAACATCGGTGCCTCCCGGCCCTGGCAGTTCTTCTGACGGGGCGTCAGAGTAGGTGGCTCCGGCGGAGTACGGAAGGGGAACGGCATGAGCGAGGAAGCACGGGACGAGGCAGTGGACAGGGCGGCGGGCGGGGCGGCGCGGGACAGCGGGACGCGGAGCGACACCTACGCCGAACTGGCCGCGCTGGGACCGTACGGGGTCCGCCCCGGCCACGCGCTGATCACCATGGTGGAGCCGCACCCGGGCCACGAGTACGCGTACAACCGCTGGTACGAGGACGACCACTACTACGCGGGCGCGATGGCGATGCCCTGGATGGCCGCCGGGCGGCGCTGGGTGGCCACCCGGGAGCTCCAGGCGCTGCGGTACCCGGAGAAGTCCGCGATCGCGACACCGGTCGGCGCCGGCTGCTACCTGTCCACGTACTGGGTGACGGAGGGGCGCTACGACGACCACATGAAGTGGACCGTCGGGATCAACAAGCGGCTGAACCGGGACGGCCGGGTCTACCAGGACCGCACCCACGTCTTCACGGCGTTCCAGGACCACGAGGCGACGGTCTACCGGGACGGGGCCGCGGGCCCCCGTGACTTCCACGCCCTCGACCACCCCTACAGCGGGCTCGTCCTGGAGGTGATCGACGCGGAAGGGCCCGAGCAGCGGGCCGAGTTGCTGGAGTGGCTGCGCTCACGGCACCTGCCGAAGCGGCTGAGCGGATCGCCCGCGGCGATGGTGACGGTGTTCCGCCCCACCCCGCTGCCGGGCGACCGGATGACGTACGTGAAACAGGTCGAGGGCGTCGACACCCGGCTGACCCTGCTCTGGTTCCTCCAGCAGGACCCGGGGCAGTGCTGGGACGAACACTTCACCGGACTCGACGCGGCGGTCGCGGAATCGGGACTGGGGCGGGTGGAGCTGGTGGCACCCTTCATCCCGACCGTGCCGGGCACGGACCGGTACGTCGATCAGCTGCGCTGACGCCTGCGGGGCGGCCCGTGGGTGCGCCGCACCGCGGCGGCCTCGCGGTGAGCCCCCTCGGCCAGGACGGCGAACCGGGCGAGAGGGCTACCCGCAGCACCTGGTCGGGTGCTGTGACAAGGCGTGGGAACTCATCGGTCAGGCGTCGAGGGCGCCCTCGACGACATCGCGCACGAACGCGTTCCAGGCGCCGGGGACGAAACCGATCGAAGGGCCCTCGGGCACCTTCGAGTCACGTACGGCAATCTCGCGCACGAGAGGGGACCTGACTTCGACGCAGGCGCCGTTGCCCCCGGAATACGACGACTTCGTCCACTTATCCGTAGCACCCTGACGAATGGCCATGTTCACTCCGGTTCAGAGAGTTGTGTGAGTGGCGCCAACGATGTTCAGCTGGCGTGATCGACGCTACTCGCCAAGCTCCTTGTGTGAAGGGGCCATTCACTCGACCGGATGGCATATACCATGCGGGTCTTCCATTACGAGGCGGCGGCGGTGTACCGTGCCGCCGCCCCACTCGTAACATCGCTTCTTTTCTCTCATTACGGACTTCGTGGGCCGGTTGGCTCAATCGCCCGTTCGGCCTGGATTCACTCCGAGTTCAACCGGGTGTAGCTCTTCGCGATCCCGTCGATGAAAATCCGGGTCTGTTCCACATTCAGGGCCTGCGCCCGCAGGTGCTCGTACATGACGCTGTACCGCTGGACGTCGTTCGCCTTCTCCAGGTAGAGGTCGCTGGTGACTCCCTCGATGTAGACGACGCTGGAATCCGCGGCGTCCGGGAATTCCAGGATGGCGTACTGCCCGTTGATCCCGGGGTGGGCGCCCATCTCGAACGGCAGCACCTGGACGGTCACGTGCGGCAGGTGCGACAGCTCGACCAGACGCTCCAACTGCTCGATCATCACCTGCTTGTCGCCGACCAGCCGGCGCAGCGCCGACTCGTCGATCACCGCCCACATCCGCAGCGGGTGCTCGGGGGCGTTGATCCGGTCCTGGCGGCGCGAGCGGACGCTCACGCGCTTGTCGATATCGGTCTGCGGCGCCTCCGGCAACGCGCCCTTGATCAGGGCCTCGGCGTACTGCCGCGTCTGCAGCAGGCCCGGGATCACCTGGGGTTCGTACACCCGCAGCGATTCGGCGTCCGTCTCCAGGCCGATGTACACGCTGTACGGGATGTCGCCGAAGGCGTGCCACCAGCCCTGCTGGCGGGAGTCCTTGGCCATCTGCATGAGCGAGTCGACGATCCGGAGGTCCTCGACCTCGTACACCCCGCAGAGATCGCGGACATCGCGCTGGCTGATGGAACGGCGGCCGTTCTCCAGGCGGCTGATCTTGGACTGCGATACGAGGAGCCGCTCCGCGACCTCCTCGGCGGTCATGCCCTTGATCTCGCGCAGGCGGCGCAATTCCTGACCCAACCGGCGTCGTCTGACGGTGGGATTGACGTTGGACGGCACGGAAACGGCACCTCCGGCTATGTAGCTGTGCGTATCTACTGCTCAGCAGATTGCCACCCTCGCCCCCGGCCGCGCTGGAAAACGCTCACACGCAGCAGCGCGGGGCAGCCGGTGGTACCGGCTGCCCCGCGCTTGGTGCGGCTCCCGAACCGGGTCTTTGGGGACGACGGTGCGGCGGTATTCGGTTGTTGCGTGATGCGGTGCTGCTGTGCGGGTGCTGCGTCGGCGCTCGTGCCGCCCTAGTGGGCCGCTGTGTGCGCCATGCTGTCGCGACGTGACTGCGACTGGGCTTGCGGTTGCAACGGCACGCCGGCCGCCGGGTTGCGGCGCGGTTGTGCGACCGCCCCGTTCTGGACGTCCATGACGGCGTGCGCCACGAGACCGCCCATCGGGTCGTGTCTGATCAGGTCCCGGAGCCGGGAGCGCGATGAGCGCCCCTCGTTCCCGGGGTACAGGTGCTTGCCGAGTCCGACCGCGTGGGCCAGTGCGGCGAGCGCCGCGGTCCGCGGGTCCGGCGGTACGCCGGTGCGGATCGCGCTGTCCAGCCGGGCCTTGATGTCCCGGCTGATTGCCGTGTCCGTCGCCTGGTAGCGAGTCGTCGGCAGCACTCCGCACATCTGGCCCGCCACGGCATGCACCATGCCGCACCGCTCCAGATGAGCGAGGTAGATCTGGCGAAGCCCCAGCCGGGGTCCGCCTATCCAGTGGACGGCCCGAACCGGGCTGCCGCGTCTGCGCAGCAGTTCCAGTGCGGAGTCCAGAGTCGGATCTCCTGTCGGCCGTGGCATCACCACGGCGATACGATCCCCGTCAGGGGCTATCCGTCCTGCCAGGGCCAGCTCTACTAGCTGTGCTCCGGCGAGGCCGAGGTCGAGCGACTGCGGCTGCGCTGTGGTACCCGTGGTCGGGTCCAGAGCGAGCAACAGAAGCTCCTCCGGAATTGTTCTGCGGCTCCTGCCCATCCATGCCTCCCCGCGTGGATGAGTGACAGGGTGACCCCTCTCACATCTGTCTGTCGAGGGTGCCTGGGTGCTTTGTACTGGAACCAGTAGGTATGTCGTTCTCGTCTAGCAGCCCAGCCGAGGGTTCACACGGGACACTGGTAGATGGTTCGGACAGCGCGGGGATGTCCCCGTGCCGCATGGAGGAGGCATCGGTGGCGGGCGAGTCCCCCGACAAGTCGGAGCAGCAGAAGTCGTCGGGAACGGCTCGGAGCGAGCACGATCCGCGGCTCTCGGTGTTCCGCGAACCCGCCTCACCGGCGGAGTCCGGCGGCAGGACGGACACGGCGACGGCCGTCTTCGGTACGCAGCGGTCCGAGTCGTCGGCCGACGGTGCGCCCGCGGCCGAGCCCGCAGCCGCCGCGGCGGAGACCCCTGAAGGCCCTCAGAGCCCGGTGAAGGCCCCTGGGGCCGCTTCGGACGCCACGGAGGAGCCCGGGGGGCCCGAGGAGCCCGCAGGGCCCGCGGAGGGCGACGAGCCCGCTGGGGCGGCCGGCGCGGCGGAGGCCGACGCGACGGATCCGGCGGAGGCGCCGGAGAGCGCGGCGGCCGAGGCCGGCAGTGACGCGGCCGAGCCCGAGGAGGGCGATGCGCGGCTGCGCGCGGCGGTGGCCGCCTGGGTGTCGACGGACGACGAGGCGCGGGACGGGGACGACGAGGGGGACGCCGGCGGCGAGAAGCCTGCGGCGGAATCCGGGAAGCCGGCCGATGAGTCGGCCGATGAGTCGACCGACGAACCGGCCGGGCGGTCCGACGCGACCGCGGAGAGCGAAGCCAGGGTGCCTCGGACCCGTGAGGAGTCCGACGAGAACGCCGGCTCAGGGACCGACGAGGACTCCGGGCGGGAGCCCGGGGCGAAGTCCGAGGAGAGCTCTGAGCCGAAGCCGAAGCCGGACGTGAACGCGGACACAGACGCGGACACAGACGCGGGCACGAAGCCGGACGGTGATGAGTCCGGCGGGAAGCCCGACACGACGTCCGACACGAAGTCCGACACGAAGTCCGAGCCCGAGCCGGAGCCGGAGCCCGGAGAAGACCCCGGCAGCGACTCGGGCAGCGGCTCCGGTGCGGCGCCCGACGGAGACGTCGACGGACCGGCCGCCGCGAAGACCGGGATCGACCAGGCGACCGCCGTCTTCAAGGCGCCGACGCTGCCTCGCGTCGACCAGCCGACGACGGCGCTGAAGATCACCTCGCCGTCGGCCGGAAAGCAGAAGCCCGGGGCCGGGAACGGGTCCGAGCCCGAGTCAGCCGCCGAGCGGACCAGCAAGTTCGTACCGCTGCGTGCCGACGACGTACGGCCGGCCCCCGCGCCGCGCGCCCCCGAGCCCCCCGCCCCGGCGTCCGGACCGGGCCGGTCCGAGAGCGGGACCGCACCCGCGTGGGCCGCCCAGCTGCCGCCCGACGCGTCACTCAGCGGCGCCGAGCGGACCCGGCAGCAGCCGATGCCGCCCAGGCCGCCGCTCGACCTGCTGGCCGAGCTGACGAACACCCCGCCGCCGCCGGAGACCCCGGCGCGCACCGCGGTGCGGCGGGTCAAGATCTGGACGCCGCTGGTCCTCCTGCTGCTGATCGCGTTTGCAATCGTGCAGATGGTGCGTCCGCTGCCCGATCCCTCGCTCACGCTGTCGGCGAAGCCGACGTACACCTTCGACGGTGCTCAGCCGTCCCTGCCGTGGCCGGACCAGGGCCAGGGCTACATGGCGGCGACCGGCCTCGGCAAGGTCGGCTCGTTCGGCAAGCAGAAGCCGGTGCCGATCGCGAGTGTCGCCAAGGCGATGACCGCGTACCTCGTGCTCAAGGACCACCCGCTGAAGCGCGGCGAGAAGGGTCCGGGCATCCCGGTCGACGCCAAGGCCGAGTCGGACGGCAAGCTCTCCAGCGAGGGCGAGTCCACCCTGGACACGGTGAAGAAGGGCGACGTGCTCTCCGAGCGCGACGCGCTGGCCGCTCTCATGATCCCGTCGGCGAACAACATCGCCCGGCTGCTGGCGCGCTGGGACGCGGGATCGGAGAAGGCGTTCGTCGAGAAGATGAACGCGACCGCGGACGAGCTGGGCATGACGAACACCACCTACACCGACCCCTCCGGGCTCACGGCCTCGACGGTGAGCACCGCCGAGGACCTGGTGAAGCTGGGGGAGAAGCTGGTCGAGTTCCCGGCGCTGATGGACATCACCAAGCTGCCGGAGTGGAAGGACCCGTCGGGCAAGACCTGGCGGAACTACAACACGCTCGTGCCCTACGACAACGCCCTGGGCATCAAGACCGGCTCCACCACCAAGGCGGGCGGCAACCTGCTCTTCGCCGCGCACAAGATGGTCGACGGCACGGACCAGCTCATCGTCGGGGCGGTGCTCGGGCAGTACGACAGCAGCTCGATCATCGACGCGGTGAACGCGGCCAGCAAGAAGGTCATGCTGGCCACGCTGGACCTGCTGGAGGGCGCCAAGATCGTCAAGAAGGGCGATGTCGTCGGCACGGTCGACGACGGTATGGGCGGCACCGTCCCCGTCGTCGCGACCAAGGACGTGAAGGCGGTCGGCTGGTCCGGTCTCACGATCAAGCTCGAGATCACCGACGGCGGCAGGACCATCCCGCACTCGGCGGCAGCCGGTACGCATGTCGGCACGCTCACCGTGGGTGAGGGTGCGAGCCAGGTGCAGGTGGCGGTCGCGCTCCAGAGCGACCTGAAGGAGCCGGCGGCCGGCGAGAAGCTGACCCGGATCGGCTGACCGGTTCCGGCCGGAGCCGACCAGCGGTTCCACCGGCCGGACGGCGGCCGAAAAGGCGGAACACGGGGTGGGTGAGGGGCGCCCGAAACGGCGCCCCTTCCCCGCTCGCGCACGTGTTAGCGTCCCGGAACAACCCAAGGACGCGGGGACGGCGTCTGCACGGGTGAACGGCGAACGGTGCACTGCGCATGAAGCCCGTACGGGGCCCGGTGACGGGGCTCGGGGAGACAGGGAGAGCCGTAGTGACCACCGCGGAGCCGAAGCCCGGCCGCGAGGCGGCCGACAGCAGGGGCGCGAGGGGAAGCGACACCAGCATGCGGACCAGAGTGCCTGCCCCGCGTGTCTCCGAGCCCGATGTCGGCGCACCCGTGCCGACCCGCACCATGAAGTGGCTGCGGCACCCGGTGACCATCGCGACGGCGGCCGCGGCTGTCACGCACGTCCTCTGGTTCTTCTTCTTCGCGAACAGCGGCGGCGACATCGCGGCCCAGGACGCCTGGGCCGAGTTCGTCGGCCGGCACCCCGGTACGGCATACAACCTGGCCTGGTACGGGGGGATGCACCCCGTCTCGTACAGCGTCGTGTCGCCGTACCTGATGTCGGTGCTCGGGGTCCGCACGACGATGATGATCGTCGGTACGGTCTCGGCGGCGCTGACCGCGCTGATCCTGGTCAGGGTGCGGGCGGTCCGCAATCCCATCGCGTGCTCGCTGGCCGGTGTCTTCGCGTACCTGTGCAACGCCCTGTCCGGCCGGGTGACGTTCGGCCTCGGCATGATGTTCGCGCTCGGTGCGGTGGCGGCGGTGTTCTGCTGGCCGTACCTCCGGTGCGAGCACCGGCTCCACCGGAGCAGCTGTCGCTGCGCCCCCCGTAGGCGGTGGGCGAAGGCGGCCGTGGCCGCTCCGCTCGCCGGGCTCGCGACCGCCGGCAGCCCGGTGGCCGGGCTGTTCCTCGGTGTGGTCGCCGCCGCGCTGTTCCTGAACAAACGCCGCCCCGGCGCGTACGCGCTGGGGCTGGCGCCGGTCGTGGTGGTGGCGCTGTCGGCGTGGCTGTTCCCGTTCTCCGGTACGCAGCCGATGTCGATCGCGACGCTGTCCCTGCCGTTCGTCTTCGCGGTCCTGGTCTTCTTCCTCGTACCGCGCGACTGGAAGACGGTACGGACGGCGGCCGCGGTGTACGGCATCGGGACGCTGCTGACGTACGTCGTGGACTCGCAGATCGGCTCGAACGTGTCGCGCATGGCGATGCTGTTCGCCGGTGTGGTGCTGCTGGCCGCGCTGCCGTACGTGGAGCCCCGCTCCCGGCGCTGGTACGCGCTGGTCCTCGTGTTCGCGGGGCTGAACTTCTGGATCGGGTTCAAGGGCGTTGACGACATCGTCAGGACCGCGCCCACGGCGTCCTGGACCCGCGAGCTGGCCCCGCTGGTCAACCAGCTCCAGAAGGTCGGCGCCGAACGCGGCCGCGTCGAGGTGATCCCCCCGAGCAGCCACCGGGAGGCGTCCGCACTGGCCCCGGTGGTGAACCTGGCCCGCGGCTGGAACCGGCAGGCCGACATGGAGCGCAACCCGCTCTTCTACGACGACACCCTCAACTCGGTCAACTACCGGCAGTGGCTCGACCGCTGGGCCGTGCACTACGTGGTGCTGCCGCAGGGCTCTCCCGATTCCAGCGGTGCGCTGCAGGAGACGGAGCTGGTCGGCAAGGGGCTGCCGTACCTGAAGCCGATCTGGTCCGACTCCAGTTGGCGGCTCTACTCGGTGGACAGCCCGGTGCCGCTGGCCGATCCGCCGGCGACGGTGGACGAGGTCGACGCGGGAAAGCTGACCATCCATGTGAAGAAGCCCGGCCGGGTACTGATCCGCATCCCGTACTCGCGCTGGCTCGCCGTGCTCGACGAGGAGGGCCGCAGCGTGCAGCGCCCCCAGGAGACCGAGGAGTCCAAGAAGCGTGAGGACCAGGACATCCCCAAGGACTTCGTCAACACGGACGGCTGCCTGATCAAGCTGGAGGAGGACCAGTACGGCGACGAGTGGACGGAACTGCTCGCCCCGCACGCAGGCGTGTACCGTCTCGGCGCCCCGTACCAGCTGTCGCCGGGCACACCGTGCCCGGACGAACTGCGCTGACGCCCGGGGCCGGTTCCGCGCAGAGGTGCGGGGACCGTCCGGACCGATTCCGGACGATCCCTCCCCTGCGGAGATGACGGAGACGGCGGAGACGCCGCACTGGGTTCGTGTGAGGGGCCGGTGCCCAGCGGCTGTCCGCCGGGCACCCGCCCCTCCGTCACCTGCCCGCGTGGTCAGGGCCTCGGCGTGACGGCCCCCGCATCACGGCGCCAGCGTCTGGCCGAGGTGGGCCGCCGCCGGGGTGCCGAGGTTGGAGCGGCCGTAGTAGACGGTGCTCTTGGCGGAGATTCCCGCGCTGCCGCTGTCCAGCTGGAGGAAGACGCCGTCCCCGGCGTTCTCGCCGTCCGCGCCGATCGCCAGGTCCGCACGGCCGTAGCCGGACAGGTCCTGGAGGAGGACGGAGGAACCCATCCGGTCACCGGACTCCGTGTCACCGGAGACGTCGGCCGTGTCCTGGCTGTAGGTGACCGAGCCGGCACCGGAGATGCCGGTGGAGGTGCCCTTGAAGAGGATCACCGCGCCGGCGTCCACCCGGCTCACACCGGCCCGGGTGATGTCCTCGTTCGGGGATCCGGCCATGACGTCCGCGTACCCGTCGAGGTCGTAGTCGCCGACGGCGACGGAGGCGCCGAGGTCGTCGCCCGTCTCGCCGCCGCCCGGCACATCGGCGGAATCCTGTCCGAGAGTGATCGCGCCGGTCGCGGTGAGGCCGGTCGTCGTGCCCTTGAGCAGGGTGACCGTGCCGCCCTTGGCGGTCGTACCGGACTCGGTCGTGCCCGGCTGGCCGACGACGAGGTCGTCGATGCCGTCGCCGGTGACGTCGCCGGCGGCCAGGGAGCGGCCGCCCTTCGCGGAGAGGATCCCGACGCGCTGCAGCCCGCCGGACGAGCCCTTCAGCCACAGGACACGGGAAACGCCGGTCGGGTCACGGAAGTTGACGGCGGCGTCCGCGTAACCGTCCCGGTTGAAGTCGCCCGTGGCGACGGCCGCGTAGGAGACGGCCGCGGTGTAGGCGGTGGTGTTCAGGTACCCGGACGTGGCCGCGCCGGTGCCGGAGTCGTACGACCACCAGCGGCCGGGCTTGCCGGGCGCGACGGAGAGGATGTCGGACTTGCCGTCCGCGTTGAAGTCACCGGCGGCGACGGAGGTGCCGAGCTTCTCACCGGCGGCGCGGGTCGCGGTCGCGGTTCCGTACGACGTGCCGGTGTTGAGCGCGGGGCCGTACATCACGGAGATCAGGCCCGAGTCGGCGTGGCCGCTGGTGTCGTCCTCGCCGGGTGAGCCGATGACCAGGTCGCCGTATCCGTCCCCGTTGACATCGCCGTACGCGTTCGACGCGCCGAAGAGGTCACCGGACTCGCTGCTGCCGGGGACGCCGGGGCTGTTCTGGTCGATGATCTTCCCGGCCGAGGCGACCGGGCCGTCGTCGCCGCCCGGGACGACCGTGAGCGAACCGGCGCTGCCGCCCGCCTGCGGAGTGCCCGCGACCAGGTCGGTCACGCCGTCACCGTCGAAGTCCGAGCGGGTGAGGGCGTGCGAGACGCCGGGCGAGGCGGCGAGGGTACGGATGAGCGGCAGCTTGCCGTACAGCGCGTCGCCGGGGCACAGCGTGGCGTTGGTGTCGCGGTGGCCGAAGACCCGGGGCAGCGTGATCGAGGTGCCCTCGGGGACCTTGTTGCCGTCCTGGCCGAGCGGCGAACCGGACACCAGGGTCACGTTGGAGCTCGGGCTGATGCCGTACATGCCGAACTTCCAGGCGACGACCCGGGAAATGGCCTCCAGGCCGGCCCGGGTCGGCTTCAGCGTCATCGTGTTGCCGATGTACGAGATGCCCACCGTGTTGGTGTTGAAGCCGACGTCATGGGCGCCGATCACCGGGAGGTCCATGCCGCCGCTGCGGCCCTCGAAGATCTGGCCGCAGCGGTCGACGACGAAGTTGTAGCCGATGTCGTAGTAACCGCGGGCGAAGTGCTCCTGCTGGATGGTGCGCATCCGGGCCATCGACTGGCTGCACGGGACGCCGTTGTCCTGGTCGACGCCGGTGTGATGGATGACGGCGGCCTTGATCTCCTGACCGTATTCGGGCGTGCCGTCGTAGTCCGTGGAGGCACCCCACTGGGCCTGGGTGATGATCGGCGGCTCGACGACGGTCGAGGGCAGCGGATCCGGGACGGTCGGCGACGGGGAGGCCGTCGCCGTCTCGCTGGGCGTGGCCGGCGCCGTCGGGGTCGCGGCGTCGGTGGACGGAGGCGTGGTGGCCGCCGGTGTGGCCGCGTCGGTGACCGGGAGCGACGGGGTCGGCGTGGCGTCCTTCGCGTACGCGACGGGCTTCGGGGTGCCTGTCGGGTCGGTGCCCGGGTCGAGGAGTTTCACGTCCATGCCGGACGGGAGCGCGGATGCGGAGCCGTCGGCGGCAACCACCCGCACCTCGACGCCGTCCGAGGGCCCGGTCCACACCGCGGAGGTGCCGCCGCGGGTGGCCGCGTCCTCGGCCTCTTTGCCGTCGGCGGAGAAGGGGTCGTCGGACAGCGCCTGCCAGTCCGACCACTTACCGGTCTCGACCTGCTTCGAACGTATCTGTGCCGTTCCCCTGAGCTCGGCGGCCGGGTCCGACCAGGTCAGCAGGACGGCGCTGTACTCCTTGGTGTCCTGCTTCGGCAGCCCCTTGCGACCGGCACCCTGACCGGCGAGCTCGACCGTACGCACGGCCGCGGCGCGCCGCTGGTGCTCGCCCGCCGTCCCGTGGCCGGCCGGACCGGCGACCGCGTTGGTCGCTGTTCCCACCCCGCTCAGGACGACGACGCCGACGGTCAGGAGCGCCCGCCTCCGCAGGCCCAGCGGTCTGGACGAATGCCTTCTTCTCGTGCTCAATTCCCCACCCCATTGATTCCGTTCGTGGTCACGTGAGCACCACAGGTCGCCTTGATGGCCCCATGCATCCAGCGTCTGTGAAGCGTGGAGTGTCACACCAAGAGGCTTGACCGGCCCGGCCATTGGGCGCGCCCGCCCGTCACGGGTGGGCAGTTGGACGCGGGCCGGCGAAACGCCCGGCGGGCGGCATGGCGATGACGATCAAGGTCTACGAGGTGGACCGACCCGGGCTCACCCGCGTGTTACGGCCTCAGGCCGAGGTCGTGCCCGTCGGGAGGGTGGACCGCAGCGCGGCATTCCCGGAGTGCGAGTGTCCGCGCCACCGGCCGCCCGGGTGCGACTCCGCGTACCGGCTGTTCCTCGGGCACCCCACCCAGTGCGCCGCCTGCCGAGCCGGGGCCGCGTGCCCCACCTCGGTGAGGCTTGGCCGCGCCTGTCGGGAGGCTCGCCGATGAGCCGGTCGATCATGCGGTTCGCGCAGTGGACGATCGGCGCTCCGCGAGGTGAGGCGCCCCGGCCGGTCCGGCGCATCCGCTGCTGCGGCCCCGGCTGCGAAGAGGAATCCGACCGCAGCCCCTCGCGCCTCGCCCCGGACAGCTGGGCGCTCCGCCATGCCGGCCGGACAGGGCGCACGGAGGCTGCGCTGACGGGGGCGGCGGGCTGGAGCGGCGGGCTGGGATGGTGGCCACTTTCCATGCTGGAAAGTAAATGCCATGATGGCAAGTGTCGGGCCGGTCGTGTGCCCTCGGGAAGGAATCGGTGTGCTCATGTCGTCGCAGGAGAAGTCGTCGCAGGAGAGCGGGTCCGCGCTTTCGGAGAACGGTGGCGGCCGGACGACGGCGTACGCCGAGGGCGCGCTGAAGGGCGTGGAGAGGGCCAGGGAGCGGGCTCGCATCGAGGCCGGGCGGACTCCCGCGTGGTACGGCCCGGCCGTGGCGGTGACTCTGGTGCTGCCGAGCGCGGTGCAGGCCTGGAGCCGGAGCCGGGGTGGCTGGGCGACGCCGTTGGCGCTCCTCGTGTCGCTCCTGGGGCTGGCGGCCGTGTTCGCGCTCGTCCGGGCGGCGAGGCGGACGGCTGGGGTGCGGGTGACGCGTTCCCTGCCCTCGCGTCTGAGCCGGAGCCGGATCGCGCTTCCGGCCGTCCTGGCGGCGGGCCTGGTGGCGGGGGCGTGCTGCTGGGCGGCGGGGGCCGGGGAGGCCGCGACCCGGATCACGGCGTTCGCCGTATGGGGGCTCGGCGTGTGGGGTGTGTGCCTCGTCCGTAACGCGGCGATCGACCGTGCGCTGGGGCGGCTCGCGTGAAGGGTGATCCGCCGGGGCGGGAGCGGGCGGCGCTGGACGAGGCCATTCACCATCCGACCCGGCTGGCCGTGGTCGCCTTCCTCTCCGCGTGCGACGAGGCGGATTTCGCCGCCGTCCGCGACGGCTGCCAGGTGTCCGACTCGGTCCTCAGCAAGACCGCGTCGGCACTGGAGGCCGCCGGCTACCTGGGCATCCGCAAGGGGCACGTGGGCAAGCGCCCCCGGACCTGGCTGTCTCTGACGTCCGCCGGCCAACAGGCCCTGGCCGGGCACATCGCGGCGCTCCAGGAGATCGTTGCCACGGCCAGGACCGCGGCCGCCCGGGAACCCGCCGGCCCGGGCGGGCGGGCGGCGCCCTCACCCGAGTGACGGGCCCCGGAAGATCCTGTCGAGGCAGTGCCGCAGGACGGCGATGGCGGATTCGGCGTCGCGCTGCCGGGTCAGAACGCTGATCCCCAGCCCCGCGGTCATGGCGAGCAGGCCGACGGCCTCCGTCCGTACGTCCACGTCGGGTCCGACGAGACCGGCGTCCTGGGCCCGTGCGAGCAGGCCGGCCACGGCGTCCTCGGCTGAGTCGGGGCTCTGGAGGAACGGCTGCGCGGCGAGCACCTCGTCCGTGACGGCAAGCACGGCGTACGAGGTGTAGACGAGGTGGAAGGCGCGGCTCTCCTCGTCGATGGGCAGCGAGGCCAGCAGCAGGGCCTCGATCGTCGCACGCGGCCCCGGGGTGTCACCGGCGGCCCGGACCCGGGCGGTGACCCGCTCGCCGAACTCCTCGGCCAGCTGCTGGAGCCCGTAGAGCAGCAGCTTCTCCTTGGTCTGGAAGTAGTACTGCACCAGCCGCAATGACACCCCGGCCTCCGCGGCCACGTCCCGCATCCCCACGGCGTGCAGTCCCAGTCTCCCCGCGACCCGGACGAGGGCCCGGCCGATCTCGGTGCGCCGTTCGTCGTGGTCCACGCGCTTTGGCATCGGCCGGATCTCCACCCGTCTGTACGACTCGTCAGCCCTGACCGGGCCTGCGACATGGTACCGCCGTACCACGAAGATGGTACGGTCGTATCATAAAACGAGCTGCTCCAGGAGGTGGCCCACCGTGTCCGATGCCAGGACCCGTAACCGTCCCCCGGCCGACGTCGGCCGATACGTGAACGACGCCTTGCGCGACCGGTACTTCGAGGCCTGCGACGCGCTGTACGCGCTGGGCGCCCCCGTGCGCTCGGAGCTCGACGTGGAGACCCGCTTCGGGACGACCCACGTGTACCGGTACGGCCCCACGGACCCCGCCGCCGCGTCCCGCACCCCGGTCGTCCTGGTGCACGGGGCCGGCTCCTGCTCCGCCATGTGGTACCCGAACACCGCAGCCCTCAGCGCCGAACGCCCGGTCTACGCGATCGACACCCCCGGCGACCCGGGGCGCAGCGTGCAGCGCGCTCCCATCCACCGGCCCGAACTCGCCGCGCAGTGGCTGGACGAGGCGCTGTCCGGCCTGGGCCTGGACCGCGTACATCTCATCGGCTCCTCGTACGGCGGCTGGCTCACCCTGAACCAGGCCCATCTCCGCCCCGGCCGCCTCGTGTCGGCCACCCTGCTGGACCCGGGCGGGCTGGAGAGGGTCGGCCTCCGCTTCTTCGCCTGGATCATCATTAGCCTCCTCGCGACCTCCGCCCCCAAGGCCCTGCGCCCCCGCCTGGCGGCCTGGCTGGCACAACCGGTGCTGGTCGTGCCGGAACTGCGCGCGATGATCAGGACGAGCGTCCGCGCCTACCGCGTACGCCGCCCGGCCCCGCTGCCCCTCGCCGAGGACGCACTGCGCACCATCCGTACGCCGCTCTACCTGCTGCTGGGCAAGCGGAGCCTGCTGGTGCACCCGCGCCGCCAGGTGGAGCGCGTACCGCGCCTGGTGCCGACTGCGACGGCCGAGATCATCGGCGCCACCGGACACGGACCACAGATCGACCACGCCGACGAGGTCAACGAGCGGATACTGGCCTTCCTGGCCAGGACGGACGCCGCCACAGCCACTGCCACGGGTGCCGACGCCGACTGACCCGCCCGGCCGGCGGGCGGGCGGGGGAGGAGGAGGGGTGGGGCGGAATCATCCCCCGGATCCCCGATTGGCTCGAACAGGCCCCTGCTCGACCGCCGCTCACGAACCACCAGCGCCCCCAGCCCCGGCTACGGCCGGTGGACTGGGAGGCTTTGGTGAGCGAGGCTCTGTGTCCAGCGCGTGAGCTCACGTAGGAGACCGTGCCGAGAGCAGGAAACAACGATGAAGGACCAGGCTGGGCGTGTGCCTTGACCCGGCCCTTCTTGGTGTCTGCTCCGGCAGACGCAATGGCCCGGCAGGATTCGAACCCGCGACACTTGCTTGAGCAGTTCGGTCGGGCGGATCTGACAGCGCATTTTGCCGTGCAAGGACCAGCCTCTCGCGACCGCCCAACGCCAGCCCTGTCTGATGTCGTTGATGTCAGATGGTGATGTCAGGCGCCGCACGTGGTCTTGACAACGGCTGCGCGCTCCTCGCTGAGTCGCCCCATGGGTTCCCGCATCTCCCCGTGACCGTATCGGGGACGCGACGGACACGCTCAATCGCCGGCCGGTCGATCTTCTTGACTGCGAGGAAGGGTTGCGCGAGGAAGGGTCGATCGGATGGACCACACAGCCACGAGCTGGGCGAGCCCGATAGGCACGCCGTCCCATGGCTGCGGCAACGTGGATTGAAGCCACCTGGTCCCCACGCAGATCAGTACGAGGACCAGGATCAGCAAAGGGCGCCGGACAATGTGCCTGACTATCGAGATGAACGACGCGCCGAACTGGCTCAGTCTCCCCAGCTTCATGTCCCGGGACTGTAGCGCCGCTTCCTCCGCCTTCACCACATACGCCAACCCGCCACTTGCCCCAGCTCCCATCCCGTCCGCCCTGAACCACGACCGCTCGGCTTTGCCTGGGGCGAAGGTCGTCGGGATGGGAGCCCACCACGCTCACCACGAATCCCCCGGCACTCGCGAACGGCGCCCCTCCCATTCCGGAATCTGAGCGCCCCCGCCGGAGGCATCGTCTTGAAGCCGTGGCTTGGTTCTCGGCTCATGCCCACGGGCCCATCCAGTGGGGTGAGTTCGCTCCGGGGTCCATGGTGGTTCAGCGTGCGGGGAATGCCGAGGGGGCAGGACTGAGTCGCGGGTGTCGGAGCGAAGCGTCATGGACTGGGCGGCTGATCAAGAGCGGCCCCGTCGTGAGCGGTCGTCGCCATTGCTGTCAGCTGTAGATGCCAAAGACCCCGGACCATGATCGGTCCGGGGTCTTTGCGCTTGTGCCCCCGGCAGGATTCGAACCTGCGACACCCGCTTTAGGAGTGGGATCGAATCCTTGCCGGGTAGTGCCCGAGCCTGCCGCGTGGTGCTGTCCAGCCTGGTCAGCGCCACGCGGCTTCGTACTCGGTCCTGCTCGTGACGCGTGGTGTCGGACCGTCCGCTCACGCATCGCGCACGCATGGAAGAGGTGTGAGGTCTCGCTGCCTCGGCGACGGCCGAAGGGCATATCTTGGCCGCCACCGACGACTGCCAGGGCCCGGAGGACCAACTGGGCGGCACCTGCGATTGAGGGTTGCGGTCGCTCGGTGCTGGTCGGAGGAGACAGAGGGCTGCCGTGCGTCAGGCGGGATCGTGTTCCTTCCAGGCCAGCACCTGGGCCGTTTCCAGGGGCCAAAGGTGGTCTCTGTTCTTGTCGGGGCGTCGAGTCTCGGCCCCCTGCACGTACTGCTCATGCCAGCGCAACTGTTCCCGGTGGAGCCCGGGGCGGGACAAGCGTCCGATGGCGGGATGACAGGCCGCGATCACCTGCGCGAGGACGAGTGTGGTCTCGGCGTCACATGAGGGATCACCGGGGCGGTCGTGCGGGATGCCGTACCACTCGGCGACCGCTTCTAGGGTGCGCCCACCGGGGCGGAATGGTTCGGCGTGTCGGTCCAGGACCAGCGGGTCGCAGATTGGCGACAATCCGTTGGCCAGGCGCTGGGACAATGGTGTGAGTCCATGCCGGAGCAGTTCGGTCTCCAACATAGTGAGCACGAACGGAGCGTGCCAGACCACTAGCGGTTCCTTGGCTGCCAAATGTTCGGCTAGCGCAGTCGCCAGTTCTTCCAATGCCTGGGAGGCAGGCTTCCCGCAGGCACGTGCGTGCTCCACCGAAATGCTGTGATTTTTGCGAGGTGCGACGGAGACAGGGCCGGAACCAGGGGCAATGAGCCAGGACTGGTCCGTTCCGTCGGTAATGCGCACGACCGCGCTGAGAATGCGGTCGACGCCGTAGCGGTTGCCAGTTGTCGCGATGTCTAGGGCCATGAGACGGCGTCGATGCCAGCCCGGATGGTGGCGGCGGGGCGGCGGCGCCGGCTCACGGACGTGTTCGCGGTGGTAGACGTCCCATCCGCCGAAGCCGGTATTCACGAGCACTCCGAGCCCTGCCGAAACGATCGATCCGCAGCCCTCGCACTCTCCGTCTCTCTGGTTGGAGCGCAATGCGGAGGCATCCGATGTGGTGCCGTCCGTGTCGGGTGTCGGTGCATGAGCCGGGTGGTAGACCACCCAGTCGCCCCACACGCTCCGGAGCAGCACGCCAGCCTCGGCCGCGACTTCCGCACCGCACCGGGCGCAGCGGCCAGCGTATTGGTTAGCCCGTACCGAACTGTTCACTACCTCACCTCGATGGTGATCTAACACCGGAGTAGAGCGTGGTACATGCTTCTTGGATCGACATGAGTAGGGCACTGACCCGGCGCGATGTCGTCGTGGCCGGCAAGCATTGGGCAGTGTCGGATTCATGGTGTTCCACCGTTGGGTCCGGCGAGGAGTCGCGCAGCACGATCGGGATCGAGGTCCCATTGCAGGGTGACCGTCGTCACGCTGTCCAACAGTTGGTAGTCGTCCGTTGGATGACCGGTGATGCCTTGAGCGATCGACGTCGCGAAGTTCGTTACGTCCGCATCTCGGAGAGCTGAGTCCTCAGCGAACTCGGCCTCCACCCTGCGAGCGAGGGAGTTGAGGAAGTCCATGACCTCGTCGATGACCGTGTCCACGGGGCGGAGTCTCGTGATGGTGCGGTGCGCCTGCTGGAACTGCCCCGCGGCTTGATCCGCGATGCTCTGGTGCAGAGCATGGGGCTCTCGCAGAGCCGTCAGATACGCCAGGCCGGAGAGAGTCTGGAGAGACTGGTGCGCACCGATAACGGCATCGGTGAGAGGAGTCGGATGGACCCCAGGTAGTGCCCTGCTCCAGGCATCAAAGAGGTCGATTCCAGGCCACAACGTCGTCTGGAGTTGGCGCGCGAGAAGCCTGATCGGTCTGCCGTCGACGAAGGGCACGAGCAGGACTGCACTGCGATTGCCCTGCGGCACGAGATGGTGACGCATCAGAGCGCTCAGCTGTTCCAGCGCTGCTGGCCATCGAGTGAGCTCGTCCAGCTCCACGCCTACCGCCAACTCAGTGGCAGGCCAGTACGTCGCGTCGGCAGCCGGGAGCGGCCGAGCGTAGACCTGAACAGAGAGCCCTGCGGCCTCGGCATCTGCCTGAAACCTGTGCTGGGCGGCGACTGCTCGTGCGTCGGCGGTTCTGCTGGCGAGTTCTGCCGCCCGGGCGAGCGCGCGCGTGGAAGGCCCGGACCGCGCTGCCGTCCTGAGTTTCCTCTCGTCCAGGGTGCCCCAGGCCAATTCCGCCAGGACCGCGTACAGGTCGGCAAGGGATTCTTCCAACCGATCAAGGACGGCTGGTGGTTCTTGACCGATCAGGTGCCAGCGCTCCTGGTCCCGCACGTTGGTCACGCAGTCCCGCAGGGTGTCGCGGACGTAGCAGGCCAATGCTCCGCGTTGCTGTGGGTCGATGATTCGCCGTGTGAGGTTGTCCGCGATTCCGTCCACGAGATGTTGGAGGTTATCCACCCCACCGCCTGGAGCAGCGTCGTCGGCGGACATCGCAGACAGGGAGGCGGTGTCGACTGGCAATGTGAGAGCTGCGGCCTGCTCGCCCAACGCCGCTTGCGCCGCAAGAAGTTTGGCGATGTCCTGAGGACGGCTGCGTCCGGTACACCAAATCCGGGTGAGATCCGTCAGGTACTTGTACAGCATGGGAAGCATGGTGCTTCCCGCAGATGCCCGACTCGTCCAGTCACCGGTTCCGGCCGCAGTCGTGGCTATCAGGGCCTGTGCGCGAACCCACGCCATCTGGACCGGTGCACGGTCGTTTTGGCGTGATATGCGGATGATTCCACTCGTGAAGTCGCCGAAGGTCAGAGGGATCCCGCCGGGCAATAGATTCTGGACGTCCTCGCTTTCGCAGTGCGGAAGACAGCGAAGCAGGATTTGGCCGAACGCCCGGGTCGACGGTTCCATATCCGGCTGAGCCAGATCGGACACGTGCAGCAAACGGGCGTACGCAACCGGACTACCATCTCGCTCCACCACGGACAGCTCGGTGATCCACGGGAAATGGGACCTGAGCCTTGTCAGGACGGCTTTCTCTCCGCCTACGAGCTCAAGCAAACCCACGGCCAGGGGCAATGACACCGCTCGCGCTGCCGTGAGGAGGTCTCCCAGCATCTCGACCGATGCGTCGGCCAGCAAACGGGCGAACGGGGAGCTCGTGAGTGCCGACGGCCAGCCTGTGAGGTCGAGATTGATTCCAATGAGCACCGCCAGGAACCGCTGAGCCTCAGCCGGCTCCCCGCACAGCGCTAGACCTCGCACCAACGCGGACGTTCCCAAACGCTCGGCCAACACGTCACGTAGAGGCGAGTCGAGTGGGCCATTCGTGGAGATTTCGGCCATGGCCAGGGCGATCTCGGGTTTCAGGTTGGGCAGTGGATCCCCGCCCAGCAGGGCCAATTGCAGGAGGGTACGACGAAGAGCGGGCGCCACCTCGTGCCGGTCGAGGATGCGCGCCCAGTCAGCGGCATATCGGCCGAAGTCAACCAGCCGCAGTGCCTGGAGAGCACCAGCCGTCGCAACCACCCCGGGCCTGTGTCCGAGCTCGATCGCGATCTGCTGCAGTACGACGGAGTCCAGGCTGGGACGTTCGCTGAGAACGCTCGCCACAAACGGCTGGAGTTGCGCGTCCGTCAGTATCCGCATCACGGCGATGACAGTCTCGCCCAACATCGGCGGCGGCACCGCATGCACAGCATCAGCCAGCCTGCCAGAACGCAGTTGATGAAGCCCGGACAGGTGTCCCGTCTGCTCATGAACGAGATGCTCGTCGACCAGCCGGGACAGTGCCACTCGCAGTTCTACGTCATCGATGCCAAGTTGCCGCTGGAGCGCCCGGATCGAGAGGTTGGCACCCCACCGATGGGCTACTGAAACCCTGGCCAGGATTTCGATCTCCGTCTGTCGTCCTTCGATAACCCGTCGGTCAATCTGCTCCGACAGAACATCCGAAAGCCGCTGTCCCCGCGTAAGGAGGTGGGTGAACTCCAGAGTCAATCCACCCGCTGCTTCGTACGCCTCCTGCCAGTGTGCGGCTTTCGTGACCCCGGACGCGGACAACCCGGCGTAGAGCTGCTGGGCGACCTCTTCATCGAGCGTGACCGTGATCCGGGTGCAGTCGGCCCGGCTGCGAAGCAGTAGCAAATCCTCGCTCCGAGCCGAGCCCAAAAGCAGGACGCCGGAAATGGGCGCGAGTTCACGGTGCAGGGCGTCCCACGCCTCTGCCGCTCCTATCCCGATGCTGTCTACCACGAATCCGACCGGTGAGCGTGTCGAGGGCTTCAACGCTCTAGCGAGTCGTACCAGCGAGGGGACGTTTTCGTTCCGCAAGAGCCTGACCCGATACCAGAGGACGTGCCTGGTCACGTAGGCGGCCGTCCACATAATCGTCGACTTGCCGACCCCTGACGGGCCGGTGACGAGGATGCTCTCCCCGCGGTCGATCGCCTTCGCGACCTGACCAGTCAGAGTCGGCCTGGGGGCGGGCAGCCCGGCAGCAATGTGGCCGGGCTGCACATCGATGCCTTCGAAGAAGCCGGTCGGCCGAAGCGGCCGGTCGAAGTCCACGGGCTCGCAGATGCCCGCAGCCAGCGCTTCTTCCAGCGATGCGCGATCGATGATTTCCGCGACTTCCTGCGCGATGCTCTCGATGCTCGTCCGGCTGAGCCCGGCCGCCTTCGCCAGGCTCATCTCCGCATTGATGTCAGCGTGGCCCGCCACAGCGTCGCGCAAGGCCAGCACGACCGGCTCCGCTGCTGTCGGCAGCAGCCCGAATCGTTGCACCACTGCGGTACAGGTCTCATCCGCCGCGATACGCCACGGCAGCACGTAGAGGCTGACAGTGGCGCACCAAGCGTCGATCTCCTCCCTTCTCAGACCGGCCTGAGTAGCCTTCGTGTCGAGTTCGCGCAGCACCGGATGATCCGTCGAAAGATCACTCAATGGGCTGCCCCATTGGCTAAACCACTCACCGTTCACAGGGCGTTCAAGAACGAGCACAGGTCGACCGGCCACTTCCGCCTGTTCACGCTTCGCGTGTGCCTTTGTCATGGTGATGAGATGCTCGGCAACGTCGGAAGCGGTGAAGTCACCGACCCGTTCCTGACGTGACTTCACCTGGACGTGCCAGGGCGTCTGGCCTTCACAGGAGAGGTCTTCAAACCCTTCGGGAACGATGCGATCGACGACGAGACCGCCGGACAGTACGCGGCCGCACAGCCACGCTCCGACGGCGTCCTGGTAGTGGAAGCCGCGGCCGGCCCGTGCGCCCGAGCGCGTCTTCGTCCACAGGTACCCTGCGGGTTCGTTACCCGGATCGTTCTGTTGCGTAGGCGCGGCGGGCCGCAGTCGTCCTCGCTGCCGTTGGTTCTTGCTGGCCATGCAGGAAGCATGACAGTTCAGTCGGATAGCCGAGGCGAATTATCCAGGCGGGCTCTGCACAGAGGGACCTCTGGAGGCGGAAAAGATCACGCGGGGACATTAAGCGCGGCTGCAGTCCTCGACCGATCAGCCCTGCGTTGGCGTGGCACCTAGATGGAGCCACTGGCGTCCCAGCCCCTCCAGTCGCTGAAGCACAGTATGAGCGGTAGCGATTGCTCGGTATCCGCGACTCGACCTCTCCACGACCGCGAGACGCGCTGATGCCAGAAAGGCGAGTGTGCTCGTCACCTCGTCCGCGTCCACGCGCTCCCCACGAGTACGAAGTTCACGCCTGAGGTCGGTTACTTCGAGCCATGCACCTTCGTGCAGCGGATCTCCGGCTTCGAGGAGGAGGATGTCGAGCAGAACACGTTCAAGCTGAGCGTGACGAAGCTGATCCTGTCGAGCTTGGCAAAGCAGGTCGTCGCGCTGGTCGGCAGGCATAGCAGGGTCGATGAGTGGGTGAAGAGAGGCGGGGGTGAGAGGGGTGAGCGCCTGCGCCCGGACGGCTTCGGCCAGAGTGCCGGTATAGACAAGGGCGATTGAGGGATCGTCGTCGGCTTCTTCCTGCAGCCTGGGATCGAAGCCAGGTCCGACGAGCAGGGTGAGCTCGGCACCGACTTTGGCTCGATGGAGCGGAAGACGTGAGAGGGACTGATGGACGACGCGCCCCTTGGCAGACGTCTTGGCTTCGACGGTGAGGACGCGACGGTACACGCCCACGCCAATACGGACCACGCCGTCGGCATGACCCTGACCGCCGATGTGATGTCCTGGCATGCCGAGGTAGGAGAGGGCCGCGATGATTGCCCGCTCTAGGCGCTCGGGAGATGAACTCTCGTATGCTGCCGACTCAATTTCCGTAGCCAGCGCTTCACCATGCGCAGCAGCTGCTTTCAGCTCGGGCATAACGGCGGTCTCTGGAGGCACCGTTGAGTCCAGCGGGGACATGCACGGGGTGGCCGCCCGGAAGGCGCGGCCCAGAGCCGTGACACGGTATGTGGTCCACGAAGACTTGGCCACCAGGCCGCAGGCCAACAGCAGATCCAGACGGGCCTTGACCGCGGTGGCGTGCAGTTGGCGATTGCGAGAGGGCGTATACACATGTGCCCGATCGGCAAGGCCGGCGGCGGTCGCAGTGGTCACGTTATCGAGTTCGTGCAGGATCTCCGCGAAGTAGAGGATGTGGCCTTGAATGATCCGGGCCAGGTCGAGGGGCTCGTTGCTTACCACCCAAGCGGCGCCTGCCTCCGTGGCCGCCCAACTGGTTGACGAATCACGGCGAATCAGGCCCAGTGCTTTGGCCGCTTCCCGGGCACTCTTCGCACTCGATGGGGTCTTGATGCCTGGGAATGCCTCTTGGAGCAGGGCGGTGAACGCATTGTCAGTGATGGAGGGGATGACTGCCTCCGTAAGGAGTCGCAGCGCCTCCAGCCGACCATCGTTGTCCTGTCGTCCCGGCACGTAGAGGACTGAAGCGTGAGGGCGGTCTTGCAGGGCTTGCTGATTGAGCCGCTCGAGCAGCATGGCCACGGCTGGCGGGGGTGTCGGTAGGTCGCTCGGCTCGTCGTCGATCTCCTGAGTGCCAGGGACGAGTAGAGGATGGATTCGCTGCCCCGTTGCGGTCAGATGCACCTGTCCGTCGAACAGATCGGCCAAGCCGAGGGCCCGCAGCCAGTTCGTCCGGTCGCGGACCGGAGTAGGTGAGTCCCACGGGAGCCCGAAGCGTCGTGCAGTGTCCACCAACTCTTGGTGTGTTGCAGGCTGCTCGGCCAGTGCTCCCATCAGTTCCCCGATGAACCGGACATGCCGGTGGAAGATGCCGATCAGATCGCACGGATCGCCGCTCTCCAACCACTGTAGAGCTGACGCGGTTGGCAGGAACCGGCCTTCTGCCCTGCTCAGCACACCTGCTCGGACGAGTTCCGGCAGTATGCGACTGGAAGCCCGGCCCTCTACGGGAAGCGTGGAGTCGTGAGTTCGACCATCTGCCGATTTATGCAGACCGCTGATCAAGTTGCGCAGCTGGCTTTCCCACCCCGATACCGAGCCAGACATCTTGGGAACTGAGCTCGTACGCAACGACCAGGCGAGCGGGTAAATCATTTGCCCCATGGAGCGGGACAATATTTACAGTGCTGAAACCAAAGGGAGGATGATTGCAAATTGTGTCAGATTGATCAAGTAGTTCCCTTTGTGGCTATTTCTGAACGTTTTTCGCCATTTCTGATCGGTTATCGGCTGGGCAGGTAGGCCGGTCAGTGCGGACTGCATCGTGGACGCTTGAATGCCTACTGGAGGACAGGGGGTCGGCCGGGAGGAGGTTCCGTGCTTCGGGAAATCTCCGCGCCCTCGTTGCTCGTCCTTCATGCTGACGGGCATGCACCCTCGTGACAAAGAGATATGGCTGGCGATAAACCAGGGCGTCCGGGCGATCGACTGGGAGGCGTGGTTCGGTTGCCCGGAGGGCGCCGACTACTTCTCGCGCGCAGGCCACGAGGTGACCGCACGTGCGGTGGCCGGGCTCACCGCGTTCCTTGGCAGCGGTTGGCTGCCAAGGGCCGTGACCCCCTCCCCTGCCTCGGGCCGGGCGAGCGACACTTTCGTCGGTCTGGGCCGGGCCGCCCCAGTACTCCAGATCATGAAAGGCGCCGAGCAGGGAGCATGGGTGGAAGCGGTCCGGTGGTGGGCTGCGTACGCGCTTCTGGAGGAAGCAGGGGTGCCTGGCCTTGCCTCGGTTAGGCGGGATGTCCGACGCGATATCACCCTGTCGCGGTTCCTACACACCCAGACGCAGGCCCGGCTCGCGCTCATGGGGGTGTCCCGGGGACTCCCGGTCGAGCTGGAGCCGACGAAAGCCAGCGGCGGTCCCGGCGATATCCGAATCGGTCCGGTCTTCATCGAGGTCGTGACCTTCGCCGAGGACCAGAAGCTCCAGGATTACGAGAAGTTCCGCCAGAACTGCCGAGTCCACCTCCTTACCCTGGACAGGGACCGCGACATCCACTGGGAAGGCGACTCCCCGAACTCCTCAACGGCGACGACTTCGAGACGTGGAAGAAGCGGACCGAGGAGGCCGCTCAACAGTGCGCGGACTTGGAGACTGCGGTTGAGGTTCTCAGTAACGCCGGGAGGCGGCTGACCGTCCACCCCGGAAATGCGCCCCAAGGCACCACCTTGACCGGGGAGACCGTGGAGAGCGACCAAGGCAGGCGGCTGCTAGGCAAGGTGCGGGGCAAATGCCACAAGACGGCAGGGGCAGGCACCGCGTGGATTTGGCTTTCCGATGCCCTTCGCTGCAATGTCCCTCCCGGCCAAGACTGACGCGCTCGCGGATCTGTTCGGGCCGCTCTTGGAGGAGTACGTCCATGTCGCCGGAATCATCGTGTCGAACGCGGCCCGCCGACGCCTACCGCTCCCGCTGGACGAGGACGCGCTGCGCCCTGCTGCACAGGGCTTCCAACGGGGCCTGCCCCTCGACCGGATCCGCGAGACGATCGTGATCCCCCGGAAGATACTTCTGCCTGATCAGACGAACCTGATCGCCAGAATGTGCGATGCCGAAGCTGCTGTACTCGACTGGGCCCTGCTGAGACTCGATGTCCCCGGGGGTGTGAGGTCGCTGCTGGCGGATTGGTCGACGACGCGCCAGGTTTCCCCGCTGTGGACGCCCTGAGCCGGCCTCGGCGGTAAAGGTGTGTGGAGTCACCTAACCCAGTACTAAGCACCCGAGAGCAAGCTGGCTAACGACTGGCCGGGTTACAGCCAACTTTCGCGGAATGCGGCTTGTTCACGTCGTTACTCGCCGGTCTCTGTTGATGAAACCGCTCCTTTCTCGCATCCTGGAAGGCTTTCCGTCGAGCCATGACCTGGGGGATAGGTGTCTCATAACTCTGCTCTGCGTGCGAACAATCCAGAGGCGGTCCACCGCACGCGCCAACTTATCGAATATATGCGCGAAATTGTTCGCGGGTCGTATAAGCCGGTGCGGGACTGCCAGAAGTATCCGGAGGTCCTCTGGCTCTCCAGCCTGCCGGACGACAGGCTGCGGAGGCACCCGGACGGCGACCGGCTGCTGCTCAAGGTGCCACACCGCCCGCCAAGGCCGGCTCCTGCGCTGCCCGAGGTGCTGGTGGGGTGGGTCGACCCCGAGGCCGCCACTACTGCGACGCCCGAAGCGCCACCGCTAGCCGAGTCGGGTCCGGGGCAGGGGTGGCAGGAGGACGAGAACGGAGACCTGTTCGAGGTTTCCGAAATCCTCCGGGAGGAAGCACACGAAGTGCTGCGGGCCTACTCGCGATGGCTCGATGCGTGGCGTAAGTGGTCGGAAAAGGAGCGCGTCGACCGGCCGTATCGGGAACTTCATCAGCAGCTGTACCGAATGGTGACCAGAATTCAGCAGGACGGTGAGGAATACGAGGCTGTGCTGGGTGCCGGATTCCTGAATATCGGATCTGCGCGTCCGTCGGCGCGGATAGCCCGGCACATCCTGACGGCGCCGCTGGCACTCGCTATGAATTCCACCAATATGACCATCACCGTCGCTCTCACGCCTGGCGACCCTGCACGGCTGGAGGACAGCGATTTCCTCGGCGCGGACGAGGGATACAGCACACGGCTACTGAGCCCGCTGCGGGACCGTGTCGACGCGGACGGCTTCCATCCGCTGTCCCGTGACTCCCAGGATGCGCTTGCTGATTGGTCGGAGAGGGCGTTTGGTACCGATCGCGTGGTGGCGTTCCACCATGGCTGGGGCCGCCCGCCCGCCGACCCGGTGCTGCCGGTGCCCACACTCGGATTCACGCCGGCGATCATTCTCCGTCAGCGGGGCCAGGGCGCCCTCGTGAACTTCTACGATGGCATCGCGAACCGCCTCGCCCGGCCTGGTGCAATCGCGCCCCTGGGGCTGGCTCAGTTGTTGTACCAGCTGGAAGCAGAGGACCGCAGGGTGTGGGGCACGGCGGGTGACCGGGACGTGCCCCCCGCCCTCGGCCCCGACCCGCTGTTTCCGCTGCTGTCGAACGAAGCCCAGCGGGAGGTGCTAAGGCGCCTTCAGACCGATACTGGCGTCGTCGTTCAAGGGCCGCCCGGCACGGGAAAGACGCACACCATCGCCAATCTCGTCTGTGCCTTGTTGGCAGACGGCAAGAGGGTGCTCGTGACGAGCGAGAAGAGCCAGGCGCTGAAGGTCCTGCGGCAACAACTGCCAGCCGAACTGCGCAGCCTATGTGTCCTCCAGGGCGGCCGGCGCGAGGACGGCAGTGGAGACCTTGAGCAGTCCGTGCGCGCACTCTCCCAGCTCAGTGCCACTCAGTCGACGGAGCGTCTCGACGTACGTATCAAGGGCCATGAGTCGCTGCGCTCGAAGCTGTCCGACACCCGCGCGCGGCTTCGGGACGAACTCCGCACTGTTCGTGAGGCGGAGTGGTACGAACACCTCGATGTGGCACCCGGTTACGGAGGGCGGCTCGCGGAGATCGTGGAGACCGTCGCTGCTGGTGCACCGAAGTACGACTGGATGCCCACCCTGCCCGCATCGGCACCCCGAGAACCTTCGCTTAGCGAGGACGAGGCCCAGCGCCTACTAGGGCTAGTGGCCCGGCATGGCGCTGAGGTGCTGGAAGAGCATGCCGCTCGCTGCCCGGACCCCGCAGACTTTGTGGCTCCCGTGTTGTTCGAAGAGGCGGTCAGCACCTTGGACGCAGCGGTGCGCTCCTGCGCCGAAGCATCATCCGACACGCTGTCCGTCGAACTCGCGAATCAGGGGCCCGATCTGATCACGACGTTGGTAGAGCTTCTGGATGCAGCTGAGCACGCACTCCAGAGTGAAGGGCTACCAGGTGAGCCAGCGGCGTGGTTGCCGGGCGAATGGACCACGCGTGCCCTGCGGGACGGTATGGCCGGCCAGCGTAGCCAGTTGTGGGACGCAGTGCGCCGGTCGGCCGCACGCGCTGAGGAGGTGCAGAGCGCGCTGCAGCGAAATCCCTTTGCCGTGCTCGACGTACCTGACGTGGCGCTCGCCGAGGAGTCGCGCCTTATCGCCGCTGGGAGGGACCTCGAACAGTTCCTGCGAGGTGGCGGCAAGCTGCGGAAATTGGTGCCGAAGCCGGTCCAGAAGGAAGCCCAAGTTTTGCTTCAAGGTTGCCGAGTGGACGGGCGACTGCCCACTACGCCGGAGGAGATTTCCGCACTCGTGGCTCACCTGGCCGCACACCAGTGCGTTCGGCAGCTGAACGAGCGCTGGCAGAGTGTCGGCGCACCTGCCGTCGAGGGTTCCACGGAGGTCGCTCTGTCGGAGCTGCTGGACCGGGTGCCGACGCTCCGTGCGGTGGACGGGTTCACTCAGTCCGTGCGTACGCTGCACGACGTTCTACTCAAGGCCCGAATCAAGGCCACAGTGCGGACGGCGCAGCAGTGGGACGACGTCCGTACATCGGCGAACTGTGCGGGACTGCTGCTGGAGGCCCGAGCGGCGGAGGAGAGGCTCCGGTCGATCGGCGAGCAGCTGCCGCGACCCGATGCCCACGGAGTGGCTGAGCTGGCGGAGGTGCACCGAGCCGTCACCACCCGTGATCCGCAAGCGTACGTGGCCGCGATCGAGTCACTGACCGAGGCATTCCATCGCGAGGCCGATCGCCGGGAGGCCCGCAGACTCCTGGACCGACTGTCCGGGGATCACCCCGAACTGTCCCGTCGCTTTGCCGAGTCCCCGACTGATGAGGCTTGGGAGAGCCGCCTCGTGCACTTGGACGGTGCCTGGGCATGGCGGCGTGCGCGTACCTTCCAGGACACGATGCTGACACCTGGCAGGGAACCCAAGCTGGAGGGGGAGCTGGAAGCGGTCGAGGCGCAGTTGAAGAGCACGGTGACCCAACTGGCGGCCGACAGGGCGCTGTACCACTGCTTGGACCGGATGACGGCCGGCCAGAAGCAGGCGCTGAGTGCCTACGCGTCGGCCACGGCGAACGCCGGCAGGGGAATGACGGCACTCGGCAAACGGCATCTTAAAGCGGCTCGTTCCGCGATGCGTGACGCACGTGACGCGGTGCCGGCGTGGGTTATGCCGATAAAGCAAGTAGCCGAAATGATCGACCCCGAACCGGACGCGTTTGATGTCGTCATCGTGGACGAGGCAAGCCAGGTCGGTTTGGACGGCCTGATGCTGCTGTGGCTCGCTCCGAGGGTCATCGTCGTGGGTGACGACAAGCAGTGTGTTCCGTTCTACACGGGCGGTAAGCACGAGCGCTTCAACGAACTCCTCGACTCACTCCTGCCCCATCTCACCGACTGGCAGCGGGACGGGCTCAGCCCCAAGTCGAACCTCTACGACCTGCTGTCCGCGCGATTCAGCGAGACGATCCGACTCACCGAGCACTTCCGATGCATGCCAGAGATCATCAAGTGGTCCTCCGCTCAGTTTTATCCCGACAACGAACTCGTACCCCTGCGGCAGTACGGAGCGGACCGGCTGCGGCCCCTCGAAGTCGTCCACGTCCATGAAGGCCACTGCGAAGGACGGCGAGAGACGCTGATCAACAGGCCCGAGGCTGAGCGCATCGTCGCCAAGTTGCAGGAAATCGCAGAGGACGAGGCGTACGCGAAAAAGAGTCTCGGAGTGATCGTGCTCCGTTCCGGACACCAGACACGGCTGCTGGAGAATCTCATCGACACACGGATCGACTCCGCGGTCCAGGAGCGGCACAACATGCGTGTGGGCACGGCCGAACAGTTTCAGGGGGACGAACGGGACGTCATCCTGCTCTCTCTGGTAGTCGATGCTGACAACACTCGGGCCCTGACTGGCCAGGGCGACGGAAGGCGATTTAATGTGGCCGCCAGCCGGGCCCGTGACCAGATGTGGCTGTTCACTTCCGTCACGCCGGACCAGTTGCGCAGCAAGGACCTGCGCCACTCCCTGCTCACCTATATGCAGGCGCCGCCGGAACTCCAGGGAAGCTCTCCCGGCCTTTCCACGGTGTCACCCGACGAACGATGCGAACCGTTCGACTCTCTGTTTGAGCAGCGGGTATTTCGCAGGATCAAAGAAAACGGCTACCACGTCGTTCCCCAGTGGAAGGCCAGCGGCAAACGTATCGACCTCGTCGTCGTCGGAGAGACGGGGCGCCTCGCCGTGGAGTGCGACGGCAGCCCGTATCACTCCTCCCCCGACCAGATCCGTGACGACTACGAGCGAGAGCGGGAACTGCGGCGGGCAGGCTGGCAGTTTTGGCGTGTCCGGAGTAGCGAGTTCGCTCTGTCTCCCGAGGATTCGCTAGCGCCGCTGTGGAAGCGCCTTGATGCTCTGGGCATCCGGCCCGGGGTCATCGAGCAGACCCAGGGCGAATCGGCGAGCACATGGGTCCCGGTCGAGGTGGACGATGCCGACCTCACCGCCGATGAACTCGACGCCATGCTCGATGAGGATGCGTCCGTCCATCTAGAAGGAGTCTGATGTGAACGAGATTTTTGACGACAGCACGCTGACAGAGATCGCCCACCTGATCTGCGGGGACGAGACGTCGCTTCACTACCGGAAGGGGTACGAGATTGCTGCGTTCTTTCAGCGGGCGGGCTGGGACGACGTTCCGGACTACGACGGCACACCTAGACACAAGTGGGCCCGGGAACTCCTCAAGGAGCGGCAGGAGGACGGCACGGACGACGCCAAGCGCGCAATCCTGCGCCTCGCGAACCGCCTTGAGTACTACAACCAACAGCACGAGTACCGCGCCACGCTAAAGCGGCTTAACGAGGTACTCGTGCTCGACGGGCGCCGGATCGGCGCGGACGGAGGTCAGCCGGCCCTCGTCCGCTGCGAAGCCGGTTTCGAAGACGAGGTACTGCAGCTGCCGCGTGTCGAGCTGAAGGTCTCTGTGAAGGATGTGGTGAGCGACCCGGATCTCGCTACAGCCGTGCAACTTAGGCTGGACGAGGCGCGCACCTGCTACGAGCACGGCGCCTACACGTCGGCGATCATCATGCTGGGCAGCCTTCTGGAGGGGGTGCTCGCCCATGCAGCACAGGTTCGCACCGCGGACGAACGCATGCCGAAGCCGTTGCGGAACATGGGGCTGAATGACTTCGTGGACTTCGCATTCAAGAACAAATGGATCGAGCACGATGCCAAGCTGGCCTCTGAGCTTGTCCGGCACTACAGGAATCTTGTCCATCCCCTGGCGGAGAAAAAGACCGGACACAGTCCGAACCGCGACACGCTGGACATGTGCTGGCCGGTGGTGAACGCCACGCTGAACGATCTTGCGGCGACAGCAACAGCCAGCCTTATCCCGACCTCTGTACCTGTACACGCAGAGCGAGGTCGTAGCCGAACCCCCAATGCCTCCACCCAGCGCCCAACGCCAGCCTCCGTTGCTCGTCGTCCGGGCGGCGCTCCAGTGGTGGGCACCTGAGCTGAGGGGCCAAGATGAACGCTTGCGGAGAAGTGCGCATCGCGCCATTTAGCGGCCGGTGCGGACTATCACCGTGAGGGCCGGCGAGGCCAAGACGAGTGCTGAAGTGCTCCTCGCAGGCGTTGCGAGGAGCACGGGTAAGCGTCCGTAGGCGATGGCGCCTCAGCGGTTGGAGGAGGCACGATATGCCGAGAATGGAGCCTGTGGTCGTGACGGTGCGCTGGCCGCGGTGGTCGATGATTCGGCCTACCCGGATGCAGGCGAATGGGGGGACCCGCGCGCCCGCCATCTCACTCGAAGGCAAGCCCACGAAAGGCGTTGCGGATGTCCGTCAAAGGCTGTCGGTCGCGGGTGTAGTAGAGCTTGTTGGTCAGAAGGACTGCCCAACGTTGCTGACGAGGTGAGATCCACATACCGGTGCCCGTGAACCCGTAGTGGACCCAGACTGCTTGGGCGGGAGCAGTACCGGGCGCGGGGTGCCAGAGCAGACCGCGTACCGGCTGCAGCTCGCCGGTCTGGATGGTCAGGGATTCCCCGGTCCAGGCGGGGCCGAACCCTGCCCGGCTGGGCGTGTTGCTGGGGTTGAGCATGTAGCGCAGGAAGGCGCCGATGTCGTCCATGACGGTGAAGGCGCCGGCGATCCCGCACACTCCGTCCAGGAGCCGTGCGGAGAAGTCGTGGGCGGTGCCCTTGAGGTGGGTGTCGGTCTCCGGGTCGAGTTCGGTCGGGGCGCATCGGGAGGCGGTCTCGGGGGGCAGCGGCCCGAAGCGGGTCGTATGCATGCCCAGTGGCTGCCACGTCCGCTGTGTCGCGAGCTCGTCGAGGCGCTGGCCGGCGAGATGCTCGGCGAGGTATCCGAGGATGAGGGCGGCTCGATCGGTGTACTCGACGGCCTCGCCGGGGGGACGGTGCAGGGCTTCGTGGAGGACTCCGTCGCGGACGTCTTGTGGGTCCGTGCCGTAGAGGTTCCTGAGCTGGGCTCGCAGCGGAACGCCGGCCGTATGGGTTAGCAGCTGGCGGGCGGTGACGCCCCCGAGGGGGTGGCCGTCGACTTCGGACCAGAAGGTGGCGAGTGGGATGTCGAGATCGAGTTTGCCTTCCTCCCAGAGGGCGCCGATCGAGGCCCACACCGCGAGGATTTTCGTCAGGCTGGCGGCGTCGAAAATGGTGTCGGGCCGCATCGGCGTACCGGGGGCGTCGGGGTCGAGCACGCCGGTGGAGCCGGAGGCGTGGATGCCGGCAGCGTCACCGACGGCCCATACGGCGCCTGGGTAGACCTTGTCGCGGACGCCTTCGCTCAGGAGCTGTTCGATGCTGTCGGTGCGGTACGTCATGGTCTCCCTGTTCGCCGTGTGCATCCCGCCGGGTCAGCGTAGTGACGTGGGCGGGTCCGGTGGGCGATCGGCGTGGCGGCACTGTCTGGTGTGTGACGTTCATGTGAGCCGGCGGCCCAGGTCGGTCAGGGCTTTAGCGGTCGTCGAGAGCGGGTAGCGGGCGGCGTTCGCGTAGCCCGCCTGTCGGAGAGCGGGCAGTAGTCCCGGTGCGGTCCGCAGCCGGTTCAGGTCGCGGGCGAGTGCGGTGGACTGCGTGAAGTCGGTGGCCACTCCGGACCTTGCGAGGACCTCGGTGAGGCCGGGCACTGGCTGGTACAGGACAGGCAGGCCGCAGGCTTGGGCCTCCAGGGCGACGAGGCCCATGGCCTCCAGGGTGGTGGACGGCAGGACCAGCACGTCGTGTTCGGTGAAGGCTTTCCACAGCTGTGGACGGCGGAGCCAGCCGAGATAGCGGGCCCGCACACCTGCCCGTCGAAGCAGCGGGGTCAAGGCGCGGAACTGGGCTCTGGGCGCGGCGACGCTCAGCTCGACGCCCGGCATGGGCGCCAGGCCGGTGATGAGGCGCTCGACGCCCTTCTCGGATGTCAGCCGTCCTGCGTACAGGACTCGCAGATGGCTGGTTGACGTGCGGGCGGGCCGGGCCGGTGGATCAGTGAGCAGATGGTCGGGGATGCCCCACGGGATGTGGACGACCTTGCGGCGGTCTGTTTGCGGGGCGAGTTTGAGCAGGTGATCGGCCATGGCGCCGGTGGAGACCACGATTGCGTCGGCGGCCCTCGCTGTCTCGCGCAGCACTTGGAGCTGGTCGCGGTGGGCTTCGGCAAACAGCAGGTCGGTGCCGTGAACCATCGCGATCCTCGGGTGTGCCGGAAGTGCCCGGAGCAATGCGGGGGTGGCGCCGAACGCGAGATGGTGCAAGTGCAGAACGCCGATCTGCGCCGGATCGATGGCTGTCATAAGGGCCCGGCGCAGGGCTGCGACGTAGCGACTGAAGCCGGCACCTTCCAGACACTTCCCGGATACGGACAGCAGGTCGAGGCCCGATGGGAGGCGGGGCCTGGGGCCGCCCGGGGGTGCCAGCATGAAGGCCCGTGCGGGAATGAGGGGCTCGTCGCCGGTATAGAGATCGAGGAAGAGTTCGACGCTGCCGCCAGGGCTACCCGCAGGAAGGTCGAGGCAGGTAGCAGCCAGCGGGCCCGCGGTCGAGCGAACGACGGACTTCACAAAGCTCCTTGGGGGATCTCTTCGTACAGGCGGGAGATGTCGATGCCGTTCGTCGCCGCGTATTTGGCTCGTTGTTGCTGGTAACTGGACGGGCTGCCGACGGTGGTGAGGAAGACGAGCTTCCCGAAGGTCATCCCCGGGTAGACGCGGGCGGGCTTGGCGACACGGATCTCCAAGGTCCAGCGAATCGCGTGGCCCTGGTGGCCGAGCGGAGCGGAGACGTGGACCCAGATGCCGAGGGCGCCGATGGTGCGGTCCCCGTTAAGGAGCTGTGCGTACGTTTCCGAGCCGGTCTTCTCCAGAGTGATGCCGAGGTAGAGCACTCCGGGTTTCAGGACCAAACCGGTCGTGGGGATGGGGTGTTCGGTGAAGGTGGTGCGGGAGGCGGCGTCGAGGTCGCCGTCACAGATGCGGATCGTGTCGCCCAGCCGCCAGTCGTAGGAGTTGGGTGAGATCCGCTCGGGCTCATAGGGGGAGATGGTGATCTCTCCCGTGCTGACGGCAGCGGCGATGGCTGAGCCTGTGAGGATCACGAGGCGACCGCCTGGATGGGCGCGGTGTCCTGCCAGTAGCGGGAGGACTGGGGGCCGGCGGCACCCTGGTACTTGCCGCGGTACAGGTCGACGTCGCCGGTTGAGACGAAGAACATGATCTGCCCGATCTTCATGCCCGCGTACACCCGTAGCGGGCGGATGGGCGAGAGCATCAAGGTCCACTGTCCGTGGAAGCCGATGTCGCCGATCGGTGCGGTGATCTCGACGAACAGGCCGAGGCGTCCGACCGAGGAGCGGCCGAAGAGCAGGGGGACGAAGATGTCCGAGCCGACCTCCTCCACGGTGTGGCCGAGGTACAGCTCGCCGGGCTGCAGGACGTATCCGTCGTCGCCGATCAGGATCGAGCGCGTGGGATTGGTCTGGTGGGCGTCGATCACCTTGGCGGCATACGTCAGCAAGGTCGGACCGAGGCGGACGTTGTAGCTGTTGGGGTTCGTCTGGTCCGGGGTGAAGGGGGTGATCCGTAAGCGCCCGTTGGCCACGGCGGCCTTGATCTCAGGTCCGGTGAGGATCATTACTGGCCTCCTTCTTGGGAGTCGGCGGAGCCGGGGAGCGGGGTGGTCAGGACATGGCTTACGGCTTGGCGAAGGCGTAAGCCGGCTTGATGAGTTCGCCCGCCGAGGTAGCTGTCGGCGAGGTAGTCGGTGGTCAGCACGGTGCGGATCGCCGGGGGAAGAGGTGCAGGGGCGACGATCAGGGGGCCGACGAGTTCGGTGAGGTGGTCGAGCAGCTTGCCGTGGTCATGGACGTGCTGCTCGGGGAGGAAGGCATGCACGAGCTGGTTGCCGAAGGGCTCGATGGCCAGCAGGTCGCCGAGGGTCAGCGTGGCGCCGAGTGGCGTGGGACGCAGGGCGGTCTCGTTGAGGATGACCGCGTCAGCGCCGAGGCCGGAGTGCAGTCGGCCGGCGATCTCTTCGAGCAGTCTGCGGCGATCCAAGGGCGCATCGCGGAGGCGCTCGTTCACAGCGCCGATGGGGCTTCTCAGCCGCAGTCCGATGGCTGAGATCTTTTCCATCAGCGAGGTGAGTTCGTGTGGAACGGAATGGGCATCGGGGAAGGATCCGATGCGGGCGCCCCAGCCGCTGCCGACAGGCTCGGCTGCGGCGTATCCGACACCGAGTTCGCGGCCCTTGACCACGCGGGTGTCGCCGACGTGCACGGGGCCGAAGCTGTCGCTGTGGCAGTGCCCGGCGAAGATGACATCGGCGCGCGGGCAGGCTGCGGCCAGCTTCAGGTCCTCCTCGAAGCCGGAGTGGGACAGCACCATCCACGCGTCGGCGCGGTGGTGGTTCTCCTGCATCACTTGGTGCAGAGCCTGTGCCGGGTTGCTGATGCGGTGGCCGGCGCGCTGGTCGGCAGGGATGGCGTTGAACGCCTGCGGGCCCAGCACCGCGGTGACAGCGACTCGTCGTCCTCCGATGTCCTGGATGCGTACGCGGTCGAAGAGCGGCGTGCCGCAGTCGTCGGTCGTGTTCGCGCACACCGTCATCCGGTGAAGCTGTGGCTCGAAGTAGTGCGGCCACCCGTGGTTTCCGGGCGCGAGCAGGTCGTACAGGGTGGTGAGGACTTCGCGCTCGATGCGTCCCTCGCCGAGGTGGTAGTAGCCGCTCCCCTCGAAGAAGTCTCCGCAGTCCACGATCAGGCTGTCGGGCCTCGCAGCGTGGAGGTGGGCGAGCATCGGAGCGGCCGCGTCGAAGGCGGAGTGGACGTCGGTCGTCGCGATGATCTGTCGCAGTTGCCGGTTCACGGGATCACCTCGCAGATGTCGGCTCCGAGGGCGTGCAGCTTGACGGGCAGGTCGGCGTGGCCGCGCCGGAGCTGTTCGAGGCCGCCGAGGGTGGTCACGCCGCGAGCGGTGAGGCCGGCGATGAGCAGGGCGGAGCCCGTGCGGATGTCGGTGGCCTCCACCCCGGCACCGGTCAGCTGCTGCGGCCCGGCGAAGCGGCACTGCGTGGGCGAGAGCTCGTCGATCGTGGCTCCGAGCCGGCCGATCTGGGGCAGCAGGTTGCGGTGGCGGCCGGGGTTGATGTCGTCGGCGAACAGGTGCGTGCCGGGCAAGGTGAGGGCCAGAGCCAGCAGCGCCGGCTCGAAGTCCGCGTCCAGACCGCCGGGGGACAGAGAGGCAACGGCTCGCAGCGGTCGGCCGGTGGGCTGAGCATCCTGGGCCTGCACGATGAGGGTGCCGTCCTCGGCGTCGGCGGGAATGCCGAGCCAGCGCAGCGCGGTGATCAGGGGGGTGATGTCATCGCGGCGTACGCCGAGGATGTGCGCGTTGCCGCCTGTTACCGCGACTGCGCAGGCCAGGGTGCCGGCTTCGATCTTGTCGCCGGGCACCCGCCACGCGATCTCCTCGCCGGAGACGGATCGAGGTGGCTGAAGGGTGAGGACGGCCTCGCTGACCCGGCACTCCCACCCGGAGAGCCTTAACGCCTCTACGACACTGAGTACTTCGGGTGACAGGTTCGGTTGGCCCAGTCGCAGCGGCCGTCGGGCGACGACCGTACGCAGGACAGCGGCGATGCTCGCTCCGCGGGACCGGAAGGGGAGCATGATCGACACCGTCCCGCGTCCGCCAGTGGCTGCTTCCACGAGGTAGCCGCGGTCATCGACGGTCGAGCGGTCACCGAACCGCTCGTACACCTTGAAGTGCTGCTCCATCCCGCGTTCTCCGATGGCGCAGCCGCCCGGCCACGGCAGCCGGGCCCGTCCGTAGGCGCCGAGAAGTGCCGGGACCAGGTAGTACGAGGCCCTGATACGTGCGGCGGTCTCGGGGTCGGGATCGGGCCGCTGCTTGTCGCTCGGCAGGATCACCGTGGTGTGTGGATCGCTGACCGGGCGGGCCGCGTGCCAGCCGGACTGCTGGAGGAGGGTGAGCATCGTTCCGACATCCGTGTTGGCCGGGACGTTGCTCAGGTTCACCGGGCGGTGCATGGCTGCGGCGGCGGCCAGCAGGGGCAGGGCCGCGTTCTTCGACCCGTCTACGGTCACGGCCCCGGCGAGCGGAACGCTCGGGCGCACGGCGACCACTTCTGCGGCGACTGGGGGAATGCGTACGGCTTGCAACAGTCAGCTCCTCATCTGGGGCACGTGTGTGGCGATGGTTGGAAGCGGAGCGCTGAGATCGAGCTCGGCCCAGCAGCGCTTACCGGAAGGCAGCGGGTCGAATCCGTGGCGGTCGGCGAGTGCGGCTACGAGGAACATGCCGCGTCCGTTTTCCTCTTCCGCATCCGGCAGGCCGACTTCCGGGATGTCGAAGCTGGTGTCGATCACGGCGATCCGCAGCGCCTCGTCGCTGAGGTCGGCGCCGGCTGTGATCGGTCCTTTGTGTGCGTGCCGTACCGCGTTGGTGATCAGCTCCGAGGCCACCAACACAGCCGCATCCAGGAGTGCAGGTCCGAGAGCGGCACCCCAATCTCGTATCTCCTCGGCGATCCGCCGGCGCGCCGACGCGGCGCCGGCAGGTGTGCCAGGGACGGGAATCCGGATGTGGTGCGCTTCCATGAGCGGCCTCCTGATCGGTTCGGCCACTCCACGTAACCGCCGGACGGGCCTCTCGGACCAGGGCGTGTGCGGGTGCTGCATCGTCTATGCAGGAGCTGCATCACGGTGCACTGCCGGTCCCTTACGCTCGGTTGGGAAGGCAGGATCGGCGACGGCAGGAGGAGCCGTGGCACAGATGGCCGAAGAGCACAGCGAAGCGAGACGGATCGGTGAAGTGATCCGTCAGGCCCGCGTATTGCAGCGGCGTTCGCAGAAGGACGTCGCCTCCGCCCTGGGCTATCACCAGTCCAAGGTGAGCCGCCTGGAAGGCGGCAGGGGCACGGACGACATCCGCATGCTGCGCGAGGTCTCGCGCGTGCTGGCGATCCCGCCACACCGCCTCGGCATCGCCGCCACCTCGGACATCAACCACTCCGAACCCGAGACAGAGGACATGCACCGCCGTACCGTTCTCGCCGCCGGCATCGCCGCGCTCGCGGCACCGACCCTCCCCAGCACCGCCCATCAGGACCTGGTCCAGTCCCTGCTGCCTGGAACAGCCCGTGTGACTGCCGAACCGGTGCCGGATCTCCAGAGCATGCGAGACCAAGTCACAGGTGTACGACGCCTCTTCTACACCTGCGATTACACAAAGCTGGAAGGAACGCTGCCCGTCCTGATCGGGCAGTTACGGCAGGCCATCAGCGACAGTCCCGGATCGAGCGACCTGTCCGGGCTCCTCGCCACGGTGTACCAGACCTCGGCCAGCCTGCTGCTCAAGCAGAGCGACCAGGGCAATGCCTGGCTCGCGGTCGGACACGCCATGTCCGAGGCCGAACGCTCCGGCGATCCCGTCGTCCTCGCCTCCAGCGTCCGCGTTCACACCCACGCCCTGGCCCGTGACAGCCACACCGCTCAAGCCGTCACCCTCGTCCGGCACACCGCCGACCAGCTCACGGGCTCGTACGACCAGCGCTCCCCGAAGTACCTCGCGGCACTCGGACTGCTGCTTCTGCGCGGGGTCACCGCCGCCAGCAGCGGCGGCGACCGCTCCGCCACCCGGGACTTCCTCACCGAGGCGAAGGAAGTCGCCCGCTACGTGGCACTCGACAGCCCCGACGCCTGGGCCAACTTCAGCCCGACGAACGTCGCCCTGCACGGACTCAGCGCGGCGGTGGCCTTCGGCGACGCGGGCGTCGCCCTGGACACCGCCCGGCCTCTCATGCGCCGCCACATCCCCGTCCCCGAGCGTCGTGCCGCCCTGTGGATCGAGGCCGGCCGCGCCTACAGCCAGCAGGGCCGCCTGGCGGACGGGTACCAGGCCCTTCGCATCGCCGAGAGCTGCGCGGCCCAGGACATCCGTCGCCCGGCCGTCCGTGAGCTGGTGGCCGACATGGCCGCCCGCGACCGCCGTCGTACGCTGCCGGAACTGCACCGTTTCAGCCGTCAACTGGGAGTCCCCGCGTGAGTGATCAGCCGGACCGGCAGACCAAGAAGCCCTTCCTCTATGTCGTCGTATGCGCCTCCGGCATCGCCGGCGACGTCGGCATCCTGATCACCGCGGCCCAGAAGGCCAACTGGGATGTGGGCGTCGTCGCCACCCCGCAGGCCCTCGGCTTCATAGACACCGAGGCGGTCGAGGCACAGACCGGCTACCCGATCCGCTCGGCCTGGCGCTCGCCCAGCGACCCACGGCCGCTGCCGCCCGCCGACGCCATCGCGGTGGCCCCGGCCACCTTCAACACCATCAACAAATGGGCTGCCGGGATCTCGGACACCCTGGCGCTGGGCATCCTGTGCGAGGCGTACGGCTTCGGCATCCCCACTGCCGTCATGCCGTACCTGAACTCGGCGCAGGCCGCCCATCCCGCATACAGCCAGAGCCTGGATCGGCTGCGCGAGATGGGCGTCCTGATCGGTTCGTACGAGCCCCACAAGCCGAAGGCCGGCGGTGGCGCGGACCAGTACCGCTGGGAAGAGGCGCTGGAGCTGCTTACTCCCACGCTGTCCGCACCGGCCTGATCAGCGTCGCCGTGCCGACGGCGCCTGCGGCGGCGGTGGCGATGCTGCCGAGTGGATCGGGGCAGCAGCGCGGTGCGTGGTGCTGCGCGCCCTGGCCGCCTGTGCGCGGGGACCGGGGGCATGACGGTCACCGAGACGGCGGATGCGCCAGGTCAGCGCGCGGGCGGGGCTGTGGGCGTCGTCCAGGGTGCGCTGGCCGAGGGCCTGAACGAGCACGGTCGTCGCGTTGTGTCCGGCAGCCTCTGCTTCGGAGAGCACGGCGGTGAGCGCGTCCCAGGCGGGGTCGTCGAGGATGCGCTCGGCGTGCTCCGGCACGGCCTGTCGGAGGTGGTGGGCGTAGCGGTGCTTCATCTGGGGGCTGGGGGCGCGTTGCGCGAGGCCGGCCAATACCGGCTCGGCGACCTGGGCGTACGCGACCTGAAGGTGTACGAGAGCCTGTTCTGCTGCCGCTTCCTGCTGAGCGTGCTGGTGGGTGCGGTGCCAGTGCATGGCGAGCACTACTGCCGTGAGCACGGTGTCCAGCAGCATGGCGATACCGGACCCGTCGCCGTCCGAGGGCCGGTCTCGCCAGATCGTTTGGACTCCGCGCCGCAGAGCGTGGGTGCTGGCGAGGTCGGCCGCGATGCGGGAGCGGGTGGCGCGCTCGAAGGCGACAGCGGCTCGTTCCAGTTCGGCCTTCGCCGCGGTCGGTGCGTTGATCGGCAGTAGATCCAGCGTCGCGCCGAGTAGGACCAGTTGGCCTTGGGCGGTCTGGTCGTCGCCGCGGGTGAGGTGGTGGGAGATGCGTTCCGCGGCGGCGGTGGCTTGGTGCCATGGGTTGCCCGGCCGGACGGTGACCGGTTCGGAACTGGTGGTGGCGAGGCTCTTGCGGATCTTAGGCAGAGACAGGTCGGGGGCGAGCGTGGAGCCCGCGTAGAAGACTGATTCGCCCTTGTCGTTGGTGTCGTAGGGCAGGGCGAAGTTGCAGCCGAGCGCATCACCGGAGGGGCCGCGTTTGAAGCGCACAGCCACTCCTGTGCTCTCCAACAGTGCGAAGAGCTCGGCCTCGTCCGACGCGGCGGCAACCGCGCGGCGTACCCGCAAACGCAGGACGTCACGGGCGGCGGCGCCCTGGCCCAGGCGCTTGGCCTTGAAGTACTCCTTGCTGGTGAGCCGCTTGCCGCCCGTACCATCGCCCGGCTTCAACCGCCGGAGCCCGTAGTCGGCCTCGATTGAGCGGGCCTCACGCTGGACTGCGCGCTGGTCGTAGCCGCGCTCGGGACGGCGGCCGTCGTGGCGTACGAGGGTGGCGGCGATGTGGATGTGGTCGTCGGCGTGGCGGACGGCCACCCAGCGGCAGGCTTCCTCATCCCCTTCGGGGGCAATGCCGGCGGCGGCCACCATCCGGCGGGCGATGTCCGCCCACTGCCCGTCGCTGAGGATCGGGTCTTCGGGCGCGGCGCGGACGGGGCAGTGCCACACGGTGTCCCTGGGTGCTTTGTCGCCCAGCATCTTCACGGGCTGATCCAGTTGCGCGACGAGCTGGGCCTGCACGTCCTTCGGGTTGCGGTGGGGGCTGCGGCCGGGGTCTGGGGCGAAGCCGTTCCAGGAAGCCACCAGGTGTGGGTCGGTGTGCTCGTTGGACCGCCCCATGCCGAAGAGGTAGGCGATGGTCCGTTGCGTGGCTTTCGGGCCCGCGCCGAGAATGATCTTGGGTATCACCGGCTCACCGGGCCTCAGTGACCTGGGCGATGGCAGTGTCCAGTTCGTCGATGGACGCCTCGACGCGGGCCAGGAGCCTATGGACGGTGGCGGGGTGGGGCCAGGCGCCGTCCTTGTTGAGGTGATGGGCGAGCTGATTGAGGTTGCTGCCGATCTTGCCAAGCTGCCCGTTGGCGGCCATGAGCGTCTTCACCATGGCGCGATAGTCGGCGACAGCTGCGGTGGGATCGCTGGCACGGGCAGCGGCAAGGGAGCACTCGGCCACGTAGCCACCGGTCGCCATGCCGCTCAGAGCGGCGGCGTTCCTGACGAGGACGAACTCGTGATCGTTGTAGCGGGGGTGGACGCGGCGCTCGCGCAACTGCTTGTCACGCAGGCGGCGACGCGGCGCTGGCTGCTGCGGCACGCTCGACGATGGCTTGGTGTCTCCTGACCCGGCCGGCTCCCCCAGGCCGGCCGACTCCGGTGCCGCCTCGGCGCCGGATGCCTCCGCCTCCCCTGGGGCGGAGGTCGGGTAAGGACTCCTTACCCGACAACTTGCTCCGTCTGAAGCAGCCCGTCCGAATGCCTGCCGTACACGTTCCGTCAGCGCAGGCGGCTTCGTCAGCGGTATCTGTTCCTTGGGGTGGTGTGGATCGTGCGTCATGAGCGGTTCTCCAGACGAGGGGGTGGGGCGGGCTCTCGGGAGGGCCCGTGTGCTGCGAGCGGTCACACGGACCCGTCCTTGGGTGTGGTGAGCCAGTAGTGACCGGCCTGGCCGGGTGACCGGAACGGGTTCCGGTCACCCGGCGGGTTCCTGGTCAGCCGCTGGCTGGACCGCTTTCGGCGGAGGCTGTGAGTTCGTTCCGGAGGACGTTCGTCACCTCGGTCAGCCGCTCACTGGAAATCGGAAGGCCCTTGTCCTCAACTGCCTTCCGGACAGTCGCCCGGGTGAGTTTTCCCTGCTCAGCACAGGCAGCCCTGCCGATCTCCACGAGATCCCCGAGCGGGGCGCCGGGCGGGCGGCCACCACGGGACTTGGTCTCCGCAACGTCCGCAGGAGGTTGCGGAGACCAAGCGGGCACGGCGGCCGGTGGCTCGGTGAGCGTGCCGGGTTCTGCTGGCTCCGCTGGTATTCCGGCGGCCCGGAGGGGTGTCGTGACCGATGCCCTCAGCACTTGCCCGGAACCTGCGGTCGGGTGCTGGTCCACGAGCTGGTGGATCTGCCGCATCAATACGGCGAAGGCCACCATCGCGGCTGCCGGTGGAACCGCGGCCACCACGTAGTCGAGGAACGGAACGTCACCGGTTTCGCGTGTGCCGCTGACCCCGGCAACGTTCAGGGCGATGGAGCCGACAGATCCGATAGCGGTCACGGCGATGGCCCATCGGTCGGTGACCCGGCGCAGCCCTGCGCGGAGCATGAGCAGCTCACCCGCGACGATGAAAGCGCCCAGGGTGGCGGGCCACGCCCAGCGGCGGACCGGTGAATCTCCCAGCCCGTGCTGCCCGGCGACGTCGGCCAGGTGCGCGTAGGAAAGACAGAACGCTCCGGCTGTCAGGGCGACGATGACGATGCCGGCCGCGATGAGCGCGTAGCGCTCAGCAGCGCCACCGGGCGCTGCGGGCTGTCCTTCGGTCGTTCGGTTGACCGGCTGGTGGTGCGGGGGTGAGAGGGGAGGGGTGGGCAAGCGGGTGCTCCTGGGATGGTGGTGTGGGGCGTCTTTGGCGTCTTGGCCGTTGCAAGTGCAGGTCAGGGCGGTACGGCAGCGGCTTCGGCTGTCCGTCTCGGTGGTGCCACCAGCCGTCTTCAGCTCTGTCGCAGTAGGCGCTAGGCGGTTCGCCGCGCCAGTGCCCCACCGGGGTGCTCCTGTCCCGAGTCGGGACACGGCGTCTGTCCCTGCTCGGGACAGGGGCGTCTGTCCCGAGTCGGGACATCGGCATTGCGTCTTCCGTCTCACTGGCCAGGGCTGTGACCTGCACCGATACGGCAAGGACGCGGGAGACGGTGCAAGACGGATCCGGACAGCGTCTTGGACGGCCACGCCGGTGGCCGTGATCGCGTTGCCGTCTTGGCCCCGGTCGCCGTCTCGCTCGCAGGCCGTATGACCTGCGAGATCACGGCAGGGACGGCAGGGACGGCAACCAGGGCGACGGGCCTCAGCCCCTGTCGGGGGCGGGGCGGGTGCCGACGGGGTGGACGGTGGGGCAGTACCGCCGCCAGCTGTCGAGGAACTTGTTGCGCGTGTAGCCCTTGCGCTGCGTTCCGTCGGCCATCCGGACGTTGCCCGGCCCCACGCCGAAGCCTCGCAGCAGCCTGCCCAACTCACGGGCGTTCAGCCCGCCGCGCCCCCACTCCGCCCAGGGGCTCTCGGGGTCCTGGCGCAGGTGGTGCAGGAGTTCCTCGGTGGACAGGCTGTCCACCTCCCGCTGGGCAGCGAAGATCCGACGGATGTCGGCGAGGATCCGTGCGCCGCCGGGGTTGTCCTCCTCGGCTGTCACTTCGGCGGCGACCATGCGTGCGCACGCCATTCGAGCCCGGCGCGGCCAAGACCCACCGGCCAGCTCGGCGACGATCACCAAGGGTTCCCAGGTGTCGGCGGCGCGGTCCTCGACCGGCATGTCCGGCTCAAGGATGGCCGCCTCCTCCAGAAGCGGCCCGGCCCACGCGTTGACCCGGTCGCGCAGTTCGTGCAGGGCAGGGATGTCACGGCGGGAGCGGAAGGGCTTCACCTTCTCCCCTTCGGCCCGTCGACGCATCCGGATCACGACCGACCGGTCCATGATCGTGTCGGGTAGGTTGCCGATCCCCGCGATGGCCGCCATGGCGAAGGTGGCGAACTTGTGCGGGGTGTGGTCGTTGCCGACGACCCGAGTCACGTAACGCCCCCGCTGGTGACCGGCGTTGAGTAGGCCACGCGTCTCCTCGTTCCGCTCCGCCTGCTTTGGCGTACCGAAAATGGTGTCTGCCTCGTCCACCAGAAGGGTCGGCGGCTCCTCCTCTGTGATCGAGCGGAAGATCGCCGCCGGCGTGGTGTTGATCGTCAGCATCGGCTCGTGGACCGTCTCGGTCAGCACGTCCAGGAGCCGCGACTTGCCGCACCGCTTCGCCGGCCCCACCACCGCCAGACGCGGCGCGTGCTGCCACGCGGGCTGCAGATGCGTGGCCACCACCCACAAGGTGATCGCATCGAGCGCCTCCGCTGACGGCGGGATCACGAACTGGGCTATTCGTGAGTGGAGTTCATCCAGCAGCACGGAGCCCTGCGTCGGCTCCACATCGGGGAGGTCCTCCAGCCCGCTCGGCGCCTGAGCCTCAGCGCCGCTGTCGGCGGCCGAACCGCCGGTCAGGCCCGGATCGGTGTCCACGGGCTGGGCGGCGCCCAGGTGGGCACCCGGCCGGCCTGGGATGGCGGTCGTGGGCCAGTTCGCCTTGGCGGGTTCGGAATAGTCCTTGGGGTTGTCGGGTTCCACTGGGCAGTTCCTCGTCTGGCGGTGGCGGGCTCGCCCGCCCTTTCCGCCGGGTCGGTTCTCATCGGATCGCTGGGGAGCTATGGGGCCTCCGGCGTTGGACCGCCGGGGGCTCTCCCCCTTCCCGCAGGTACTGGGGTGCCGCGAGGGACCACGGACAGTACGGTCACGCCCGGCCACAGTCCAGCGTTTCTGTGTCAGCTCAGCGCAGAACCGTTTGCTACGCTTCCGCCCTCTCACGCGGCCAGACCCAACAGGATCAGCAGATCCGCGGTCACAACCCGGTAGGCGTTGCCCAGCCGCAGGACCTTGCACGGGTACGCGCCGCGCTTCGCCAGCTCATACCCCTTGCTCCGCCCGAGCCCCAGGGCGCGGTTGCTGGTTTCGAGGTCAACGGCCACCGGCAGGGCCAGCAGGTCCTCACGACTCATCCCCTTCGGCGATCCCTCCGTGGTGTTTTCGCGCATGCGCATCCCCTTTCGGTACAGCCGTCGGCGAACGCGGGCATCACGTCCGACTCCAGGCAGCCACCAATAAGAATCCACAAGCTAATGTGTCTGTATGACACAACGTGGTGTGGATGATGAAGCGGACGACTTCCCGGAGTGGGTGGACCGGGTCCAGGCGAACGTGGCCGGCGAAGTCCGCCGCAGACGAAAGGAGATGGGGTGGAGCGCGCAGGAACTCGCCGACCGGTGCGAGCAGCTCGGGCACCCGATTCCGCGCAACGTGATCGCCAACATGGAGTCCGGCCGCAGGGCCGGCCTGCCATTGGTGGATGTCCTGGTCCTGGCCGCTGCCCTGGAGACGTACCCGGCCTGCCTGATCTTCCCGGTCGGCTACGTCGAACAGATCCAGGAACTCCCCTTCGAGCACCTAGTGCCGACCTGGGACGCCCTGCGGCGCTTCACCGGCGAGCAGGAAGTACCGGGGCACGATGCCGGCCTCGTGCCCGACTTCGAGATTCACGCCAGCCTCGTGGGCACCGCCCTGGCTGCGCTCGACGAAGAAGAGCAGGCACGGTTTGCCGCCAAGACGGCAACCAGCCGCGCCCAGCAGGAAGAAGCCGAACGCAAGCGGATCGAGTACGCCGACCGGGCCGTCTCCGCGAAGTACAACCTTCGCTACCTCCGCCGAGACCTGCTCGACGACGGAGCCGTCCCGCCCGACCTCCCACCCGCACTCCACGACGTCGACCCGCCCGAATGGGCCCCCGATACCACCACGGAGGAACGCCCTTGAAGGGATCCACCCACCGCCGCTGCTACTGCCGCGACGCCGAGACCGGCAAGCCGCTCGGCAAGAAGTGCCCCAAGCTCACCAGCCGCAAGCACGGCTCCTACTCCATACGCCAGGAGCTCCCACCCCGAGCCGATGGAATACGCCGATCCTTCAGCCGTGCCGGCTACGAGAGCATCAAGGCCGCCCAAGCCGACCTCGACCACATACGCGCGCTTCTCGGCCTCGCCGACTCCGATGACTCCGAAGGTCTCGATCAGATCGCCGAGTTGCTGGAGAAGGTGGCAGACGAGAAGGCTCCGCTACCGGACATCGAGGCGACCCGTCGGCGCCTGAGCCACGGCCTGGACCTCACCAGCCGCCTCACGGTCGGCGAGTGGCTGGACGTCTGGCTGGCGGGCAAGAAGGGGCGGCAGAGTGCAATCAGCCGCGACGAGAGCAATATTCGCGTCCACCTTCAGCCGCGCATCGGGCACGTACGGCTCGACCGCCTTCGGGTCACTCACCTCTCGGAGATGTTCGAGGCCATAGCCGAGGCCAACGTCGTAATTGCCGAGGGGAACGCCGTACGACGTAAGGCGTTCGAGGATCTCGCACAGATTGCCTGGAAGGGGCGCGAGCCCCGCGCCCGCCGTAAGGCGATGAAAGCGGCCATCGCCGAGATGGATCCCTACCGCCGCATTGTCGGTCCGGCGACGCGGCAACGTGTTCGCTCCACACTGCGGGCAGCGCTGAACGCGGCGATCGCCCAGCAGCTGATCACCTTCAACCCGGCCGCCCACGTCGAGCTGGAGGCCGGCAGGCGCCCCAAGGCGCTTGTGTGGACTGAGGAGCGCATCCTCCATTGGAAGCGCACCGGAGAGAAGCCCTCGCCGGTGATGGTCTGGACGCCGGAACACACCGGGCTCTTCCTCGACCATGTAGCCGAGGACCGGCTGTACGCGCTGTTTCACCTGGTCGCCTTCCGCGGACTTCGGCGAGGCGAGGCGTGCGGTCAGAGGTGGACCGACACGAACCTGGACGCCGGGCTCCTCACGGTCGCCAAGCAACTCGTGGTGAACGGCTGGGAGGTGTACGAGGACGATCCGAAGACGGACGCCGGAGCGCGCACCATCGCCCTCGACTCCGACACGGTCCAGTCCCTGACACGGCACCGTGCCCAGCAGGACAAGGACCGCAAGGAGTGGGAGAGCGCCTGGGTGGAGACCGGAAGGGTCTTCACCCGTGAGAACGGAGAGCTGCTCCACCCTGCCAACGTCACGCGGCGGTTCATCGAGCTGCACGAGGAACTCGGGCTACCGCCGATCCGGCTCCACGACCTCCGTCACGGTGCCGCCACCCTGGCTCACGCGGCCGGTGCCGGCCTGAAGGACATCCAGGAGATGCTCGGTCACTCCTCGATCACCATCACGTCGGACACGTACACGAGCCTGCTCCCCGAGGCGGATCTGGCGATCGCGGAGGCTGCGGCCCGGCTCGTGCCGCGGGCCCGGGTCGCATCCTGGGACACCGGGTCCGAGGTAGATCCTCAGTCCGAAGAAGCGGAAAGCCCTGTGCCAGATGGTGCCGATCAGCTGGGTGATCCTCAGACATCCGGCCGCCGTCCACCCACGCAATAGGCCCCGAACGAGGAGTTCGAGGACGGATGAATCTGCTACCTAGACCCCAGGCCAGATCGGTAATTCGTTCTGCCTTGACGGATCCGAATCTGCGGCATTCGCTGCCGTGATGCGTTTAGGTGTACCCGCGACCGGTGAAAAGGCCGACCACTGAGGTCTCGCTCGGGTCTAGCTCTTCGTAACTCTCGCGTGCTCTGCAGTCTGACTTGCCCTGAAACCGCCCTGCTAAGCGCCCGAATCGCCTGGCGAGGCCCACTCATAGGGCACCGGGTCTGCGCCGGTGGGAAGGCTACGGGACAGTACGGCACTTAGGGTTGCGCCGCAGTCCGCCTCGGCCTGTGCGGTCGCCGGCGGAGTAAATCCCAGCGCCCGGTAGAGCCGCACACGATGAATAGCGAAGAGGCTGGCCACGTGACGGCAGTACGCGTCGACGCCAGCCCGAATGGAACGGTGCGCGCCCCAGACGAGCAGTACGCATACCGCCACCCATAGCAGCCGCGGTAGCACTCCCGGGATCACGGCCGCCCAGAGAGCGGCCCCCGCCGCGCACACAAGCCCTTGCACCCGGGCAAAGACGCGGGTCGCGGCGATGGTTAGTTCGCTCCGTACGGGTGCTTCAAGGGCCTTTACGAACGGGTCCCAGCAGACGGCGAGGTCGAGTCCGTATGTGCGACGTGCTTCGGCCGACACGGAAACGAGGGCATTGCCCACAGACGTAGGGAGCAGCTGGTGGGAGTCGGTCATCCGTGGGTAGCGCGCATACGCGGCCCGCCTTCGGGTGGCGCGCCACCCGTTCTGACTGTGCCAGGCATCAAGGTTTTCGCTGTTCAGGCCGGCGGGTGGCGTCTGACGCCAAGTAGCGAGGTCACTGCGGCGGGCGCGATGCCGGGCTATGCGGTGCCGGGTATACGCGAGGGCGATCTTTGAGGTACCCCAACGGCCGGCGAGTATCTCGAGTGCGAACCCTGCGGACGCTGACAGTGCCCACGCCGACATCACGATCACCGCGGTCGCAACGGCAGCCCAGAGGATCGGCCCCAACGGCCTCTGCGCAGCGATCGTGCACAGCACGTCGGTGTGGAGCTCATGCAGGCGACATAGGCCCTTGCCTGAAGCCCGCCGCCACACCACGGCCAGCGCACCCGCCAGCCAGAACAGAAGCAGGGGGCCACCCATGACCGCGCTCCACCGCTTCGCGATGGGTTCGAGGAGTCCTTTGACAAGGCCGCCCAACTCTGCCCCTAAGCCAGAATGAACGCGTTGTCGGGGTGGCTCGGGCAGCAGTCGGCGTCGAACGGGGAGTCCATATCGCCGTCGGCCTGCTGGATGCAGTCGTCCAAAGGACACTTCCATACGATGGCGGATGGATCTGGCCCGGGGAGGCTTGCGAAGATCGGCAGACGAAGCCCCGGGTTGCCAGACGCCGAATCGTCACTTTCTGGGAGCCTGGCAACAGCTGAGGAGACGACCGAGTCCTGAGTGGCCGATGCGTTTCCGAGACCCTGATGCACGAATGCGGCCCAGGACGAAGGGTCTCCAGCCAGAGCCTTGGCTTTGGTCTTCTTCCCTCGTGCTCGGGCCCGGGCCTCCCGCAAAGCACGTAGTTGCGCCGTGCGCAGTGCCTCGGCGGGCGGCAGTCCCTCCAGATTGAGTAGTGTGTGAAAGTCGCGCATCAGAGCAGCGGTCGTGGCGTCGTCCACCGCCCACAACGACCCCACTACGGCCGCCGCGCCTGCTGCCCCGAATGCTGTGGCGAGACTCAAGGCGCTGTCATAGTGCGCTCCCGGTACGGCCGTGGCACAGGCGGACAGCACGACTAGCGGTGCTAGACCCGGCCTTTGGCTATCCCATCGGAGTTGGTCGAGAACCGTGGCGACGCTGAGCCGTTGCTCGTTCGCCAACACCAGGTGCGACTCGTTAGCGAGTGCCAGACTGCGCGCATGGCAAGCGAAATGGGCCACCGGGTATGCGGGTGAAAGGTCGTCGAACGTATCACTCAGTGCGGACAGCACTGCTCGCGGAGTAGCGGGCACCGAGCCGGGCTCGCCGGATCCGCTGAACCGTCGACCCTTGGAGTAATACCAGCGGTAAACGTCCTCGCCCTCCTGGCGGGCATGCGGTAGGTCCCGGGTTGGGTCGACGACAACCACGCCGCTTCCCGTGAGTGGCAGGAGGGCACGGAAGGCGTACCAGGATAGAGCTCGTGCTGACGGCGCGTAGGTGAATGCCATCGATTCGATCGCGAAGCGGTGTCCCCATCCGCCGGGTTCCTTCACACGGTGCCGGGCCGCGTGCCATGGCACGAGGCCCAGGGGCCCGGCCGGAATAAGGGCGACGCGCGGTACACCTTCGATTCCTACGGTGGCGAGATGTTCGTGCAGTGCCCCGATCGCAGCCTTCCAGGCCCAGTCGCAGACATTGCGCATAGCCGTCCGTCGGGAGAGATCGTCTGGCGGGTTCCCGGCGCCTTGAACACGTAGCTGGCCGTCGTGCGCTGCCGTGAAATGAACCAACTCGGTTGCGTTCAGTCGAAGGAGGGGCAGCCGTAGAGAAGCGATGCGCCCATCCCAGAGGGTGATGAGAGCCCAGCCACAGTGCCGTCCGGCGAAGAGATGCACCACGGCATCGATGCCCAGCGAACCACACCACTCCGCAATGTCGTGCGCCGTGGGTGCGGGAATGACGTCATGAAGGGCAGCACGCACAGACTCCCGCATGCTCTCTGGCAGGGGAAGGCGACTGCGCCCGGAGACTACCTCGGGTAGGGCATGGCGTGGGTCGGCGTTGGCCAGCCGGCCGGCTTCCGCGGCATCGATCGCGACCCGGGTTTCCATACCCTGCTCCTGTAGGGAGGAAAGGGCCCGCAGGGCAATCCGGTCTCCGATCATGTCTGCTCCTGCGGCCGCTGCCGCCAGCACAGCCCGACCCGACTCCGTGACTTCGAGGGCGGCGTGGATCTCACCGGCCTCCAGGCACCAACGAGCAAGAACGTCGGCCTTGGCCGTAACCAACCGGGCCTGCACGACTGGCCCGGCGTCGGGGTGTTCCATCACCACATCGACGACACGATGGTGAAGCTCGTCCCGGATCGCCGCGAGGTTGCCGCGGAGGTCGTCCGTCGCTCGTGGCCGCCTGTTGTCCGTGGCCCGCTCCTCCAGGACGGCGTGAGCTTGCCGCCGCGCGTCGGCGCCAAGATGACTGTCGTAGTCGTCCTCAGCCCGTCGAAGGGAACGCGCGCGGCGCTCCCTGTCCAGTGACACGGCTTGCTCCAGAAGGCTGGCAGCCCGTGCTTTGACCCTCTCCCGAGGGCCGGGATTAACCAGCACCTCCGTGAGAGTCACAACTGCAGTTTCCAGGGTGCTGATATCCGGGGGGTCGCCCCCCTCGTGGCCCGATACTGGGGACGTCCGTGCCTCATAGAGCGTCAGTAGTGCGTGTCCGTACTCGACGGTCTGCAGTGCTAGCTGTTCGGATGGCTGGTCGGACCACCCCAGGCAGTGTTTAAGCAGATCGGCTGCGTGCTTTGCGTCGTCTGGCGCACTCAGCACATCTGCGCGGGCGAGCAGGCACTGAGCGAGCTGGAAGGCTGCCGGGAGGTGTGCACCTTCCGGCCCCACAACAGCTCGAACCGCTGCGACGGCGGCCAGGACTGCGCTGTCCAGAGCTCGCAGGTCGCTGGCGCGTAGATACTCAGCGTAATGTGCAGCGGCGAGCAGAGCGTCTGAGTGGGCATGGTTCAGGAGGCCGCGAGCGGCGTGCAAGTTCGGGGCGGCGCCGGTGAGTTCATAGCGCCACAGCAATGCCTCACCGAGCTTGTTGCGCCACCTCGTACGGTCTGGGCTCGACTCCGGTAGGGCTGGGGACTTCAGGCCGAGGGTGAGGACGGTGACCAGCCGCTCTAGGGACGCGGAGTCGCCCTGCTGTTCGAATCGGAGTCGCAGAGCTGTGGCGAGAGCTCCTGTCCACTCGGTCCACTCGACCGGGCCGCGTTCCTCGGAAGCTGCCCGGTCCAAGGCGCTGTCCAGGGCATGCGCGGCTCTGCTAAGCAGGTCCGGCTCGGCTGAGTGCTCATACATGGTGAGGCTGCTGTAGCCGAAACTGGCGTACATCGCGGATGAGGAGGTGCCACGAGCATCGCGTAGATCGAGCGATGCGTGCGCTTGCAAGAGGCCGAGATGGGTCTCGAACGCTTTCTCCAGATAGGAAACTTCATGCGAGACGGCGTAGTAGTGCCGCTGCACGGCCCCTACCGCTCGCAACCACCCGTCCAGCGCGCCCCGTTCGATGGTCAGCCTGCTCAGGTCATTGGTCTTCCATAGTGCGTCGGCGGCAGCTTTCAGATCTTCGCTGTCGCCGTCGGCATCGTGCCGCATCCGTAGCGCAACCCCGAGCACACCCGTCCACAATACGGACAAGTCTCGATCGTTGACGCTCCGAGCCAGCCGCGCCGCTGCCCTGGCATTGCTCACCGCATGTTCGAGGTCAGAAGGTCGTTTGAGGGCCTCGTAGCGCAGCAGCAGAGCCTGAGCCAGATCGCCGAGCGCGTAGCTCCGCCCCTGAGGATGCCTGTCGTTGGTGCTGGCGTCGACGGCAGTCTGCAACCCGTCGACCGCTTGGTCCAGTACGGCAGAGGCTCGCGTGCGGACGGCCTGGAGGAGGCGAGCGCGGTCATTAGGGGAGAGCTGAATGTGTTCGATGGGCGTGGTGCTTCTGACCTCCTCCAGGTGGGTGTCGAGTGCGTCGCGTAGCTGGCAGGTGTAGACGAGCAGGGCGAAACCGGGGGCTTCGCTCTCATAGCCGCGGGCGGTTTCCAGGCTGGGCCGGAGAGCCCGGTAGGCGGTTCGGCTCTCACTGGCCTGTACGCGAAGAAGTTCGTGCAGCTCGTCAAACCGGGTCACATCCGGTTCGGAGTGGTCGCGGAGCTCTGCATTTTGGGGCCGGGCATACCTGACCGCGTCGGAGAGGTGCCCCAGCCGCTGCCGCAGGGCCGGAAGGTTGGAGCCGAGGGCGTTGGCTGCACCGAGCGCCGCGAGGGCGTCGGGGAGAGCGCCCTCGGGCGCCGTGCTCTCGTATGAGTCGAGGGCCCGTTCTCCGATCAGTTCCGCACGCGTGCGGACGGGCAGTTCTCGCTCGCCGCCCTGAAGCCACCGTGCCGTGAGCTCTTCTACGACGGCGACGAAATGTTCACGCCCCACTTGCGCCACTGCTGCCCCTCCCCGTACTGCTCCGGCAACGAGGGAAGCCTAGTCGAGCTAGGAGCCCCCTCGCCGCAGATCGCCGGGAGTTAGTGGGCTGCCGAGGGCACTCGTCCGACACGACGGCGGCGTCTGTGCCGACTGATGCTGATCAGGCGGGAGAAATTCCGGCCCTGGCGGCCCGTCCGCTCACGCACCGCTCACGCAAACGGCCCCGGACGAGAGGTCCGAGGCCGAGTAAGACCCCTCCCTGGGGGAGAAACCCCAGGTCAGAGCGGTAACGCGTTGTGCCCCCGGCAGGATTCGAACCTGCGACACCCGCTTTAGGAGAGCGGTGCTCTATCCCCTGAGCTACGGAGGCGGGGGCTTGGAGAAAACCTTGGAGAAATCCAGTGAATGGATCTCAACAAGAGCGCCAAGCCCTCTGGTCAGACGTGGTGTGGACCTTGCTGAGCAGCAACGCTGCCCGATATGAGCTACGCCAAAGACCGACCAGTGAACAGGGTAGCGGATGACGATCCACCAGGGGTGCCACGTCCCTATTCTGGCTTGCACGATGGGCTCTGACCAGCATGTTTGTCGTGATCGACGGGGGTGGTGGCCCGACCCTGGCAGGGGTGCAGGACCGTTCTGTCCCCTGGAGCGATCTGACCCAACCGACGAGGCTCCGGTTGCCACGCGGCGTGAGCATGCAGTACGCGGCAGCCAGCAGTGCCGCGGTGGTCCTGGTGCTGTATGGCCTGCAGTACTACGCGCTGGAGAGCTTCTACGGTCGGTTCGGCATCACGCCCGAGCAGCTGGGGATCGGCAAGACGGAGCTGCTGACCAGGCTTGCCGTCCGGCTCGGCTTCCTGGGCTTCTTGGTGGTCCTGGTCCTGCCAGTGATGCTTGCGGTTGGTACTGGTCGACCGAGGGGCGTATCGGAATTCCTTCGCCACCGGTCTGCTGCGCGGGCTTGGTTCCGACGAGGTCTACTCGTTCTGGGAACGGCGGCATGGCTCGCCCTTACTACGGAGGAAATCGCTGAGGGCCACGTCTTCGGCCCACCTACGGCCTTCGAGTTCGTGATTGCCCTGATCTATGCGGCAGCGGTCGTCGCCGCAGCCCGTCCTGGACCGCCCCGTCGCCGGAAAGCGCTTGAGCTCGGGATCACGCTCGCCGTGTGTGTGCTCGCCTTCAAGTATTGGCTCGGCAACGCGATGGAGGAACGGGCGGACCACGTACGAGCGAGCGGGCATGCCGGGCTCTTGGAGCAGCTCGTGCAGCACGCTTTAGGCGGTGTCATCCGCGCGACCCGGGACCGATGAGGGCTGCACGCCGCCTATCGGGTCCCAACTGCTTGTCGAACTTGTCTGGTTGGCTGAGGGTAGGCCGTGAATGCTGCCGTGATGAGCGAGACGGCTGCCAGGGCTGCGAACAGGCGTGGGTAGCCGCCGAGGAGCAGGCAAGCGCAGCTCCGGCCCAGGGAGCCAGCGCCGCGGCGCCGTGAGGCGGAGAGCCGAAGAGGGCGGATAGGCGGCCGTAGCGAATGGCGGCCCAGCGGCCCGTGACGGCGGTGGCCTGCAGGAGGGGTGGGGTTGCCGTGGACGGCGCGGGCGAGGACCCTCGTACGTCACCCGCCAGCTCTGGCGCTCGGCCAGGGCCGCGGCCACAGGGGGCGAAGGTGGCGAGGTCAAACCGCGCCCCGGCGCCGGCAGCAGTCTTGAGGCAGGCGTCCTGGCGTCAAAGGCGGGCTGGCCGGACTGACCTCCCTGCTGAGACGGCATCAGGTGGTTCGTCGCCTCATGCGCCCCGAGACGGCCGGGGTAGCGCCAGCCGACCTTTGCCCGTTCTTTGATTCGTCCGCAGTTGCGAACGATCGGTCGCGATTAGGGTCGTATGGATGCGAGGTAACTGGAGGGGATACGGGTGGGCGACGAGGGCAAGATCCTTGACATCAGGACGGCTGATCTGAAGACGGCAGGACCGGTGTTCCACGCCCAGGGGCAGGCGCTGGGCACGGCTCTGAGCACGCTTACCGCGTCGCTGGAGAAAGAGGGAGCCGCCTGGGGAGACGACGAATCGGGCAAGAAGTTCCACGAGAAGTACGGGCCGATCGTCGCCCAGATGGAGAAGTCGGCGGGCATCATCAAGGACGGCCTGATGAGCATCCACATGGCGATGGTCGACATGGCAGACGGCCACATCGACAACGATGACCTGGTCGGAGCCATGTTCCGGAAACACACCCCCCGCCACACGGAGGGCTTGATGGCCCGGAGCACCAGCAGTGAGCACTGGTGACAAAGTCCGGGAGATCGTCACCGACGTCACCGGGATCGAGTGGCCCGCCGCCGACGTGGGCAAGCTGCGCGCCATCGCGAAAGCCTGGCGGAAGTTCGCGGACGACATGGAAGACGTCGCAGCGGCCTCCAACAAGGCGGCGCAGGAGCTGATTCACCACAACACCGGCGAGGCCATCTCCGCGTTCGCCGACCCTTTCTGGGCCCGGTACTACGGGGAGAAGAAGGGGTGGCTCCAGGATCTCGTCGGCGGCCCCCGTTCCCTGGCGGACGGCATCGACCAGTACGCGGATGCCGTGGCGGACGCGAAGAAGAAACTCGACCGCGAATTGGAGATCGCGGGCGCCGTTATTGTCGCCGGCACAGCCTTGGCGTTCTTCACCCTTGGTGCCACCGAAGTCGCCGCGGCGGCGGCCACCGCCACCATCGTCGAGTTGGCCGCGACGGTGGGCGTAGCCCTCACGACGGAAGTCGCCACCATTGCCGGTACGGTCTTCGCGACCGCGGCCATCGCGGGCATCGAATCCGTGACCGTCGACCTCGCGGTCGCCCAGCCGCTCAAGATTGCCGCGGGTCTCCAGACCGGTGGCCTCAACCTCGACGAGGCGCAGGACGCAGGATTCTACGGAGCCCTCACCGGTGGAGCCTTCGGAGGAGCCGGGAAGACGTTCCAGCTCGCGAGTGAGGGGGGTGGCTGGACCAGCCTCCTGGGAGGTGCCCGTCTGCCGGGCTTCACGCCGCAATTCGCGCTGCCCAGCGGGCTCGGGGGCGAGGCCGGCGACCTCGGGATGCTCCTTCGAGACGGAGAGCCGAACGCCTGGCCGCGCAACAAGCGCAAGGGGCCTTTGAGTCCCAAGTACCGTGGCGATATCGCGGGTGACGAAGGCAAGAACGGCTCGCATACCATCGAGCGGCACGTGGAGATGACGACGCGAGACCTGCGTGCGCGTCTTCGAAGCAGTCCCGGGATGGACGCGGCATCCAGGTACATAGACGAGGGGTCGGCTCAGAGATTCTCTGACGCGGCGATGCTCAAGCATCAGAAGGAGATCGGCGAATGGCTCGCCAGCCCCAAGAAGAAGCTCGCGCTTTCTGAGTACTTCGACGAGGCGACCGGGATGAGTCTGACCCGGGAGAACTTCAAGCGCGGAACCGCCGCACAGTGGGTAAACGGAGTACAAGTGGTCCTGAAACGCGATCCGTCCGCGGCGAACGGCTACCGCATCCTCACTTCGTATCCCATTGCATAGCCCGAGAGTAAGGCGTGAACAGGTGACACCGTCGACCGATCGTTTTCGTGAGCTGCGCAGACTTCTGCGCTCTTATGAAGTGACCGGCTTCATCTTCGATGACACGGAGGGCCGGCGCGGGGTTGCGCTCAGTGCCTACCTCAGGCAAGTCGCGCTCGATCCCGCACGTGCAGCCGAGGCGGCGGCAGAGGTCGACGACCTCCTCGGGACAGGCCTGTTCAACGAAGAGATCGCGGATGACGTCGACCTCTTGCCTCACATCAACCCGCCCCACGGGAAGACGGTGGAGAGCTGCCTCGCCGTCATCGGCGGGCACCTCCGGAACTTCCTCGCAGAGTCGGAGACTCCCCCCCAGTCGCCTCCTCAAACCGCATGGGAATGGAGAGAGCGTTTTCCCGGACTCCGAAACCTGCTGGCGGCGTACTTCCATCAAGATTTCTCGTCGGAGTATTCCTCGCACAGGGAGGCTCTGGACGACTACGTTTCGGACGCTTCGGAGGGCGAGCTCCGAAGCGTGGCCGACGAGATCCACGATTTTCTGACGATCAACGAATCGGACCGGTCGCTCAAGGAGTCGGCGTCGACGCTGGGGCTCGGCGTTCTTCCGCCACGAGGCGTACGGCTGCGTCAATGGCTGGCCGATGTGCGGGAGATCTTTCTCCACCAGTCCCAGGGATGAGTAGCGGGTAGTCGCACGGCTTGGTGCTTGATACCTGACCGGCCCGGTCAGAAAGTCGGCTCGGTCCCACCCTCGGGGGCGCTCCGCAACCCCGCAGGTCCGGTGCACGAGGGGTTCGCGGACCGGACCTGCTCCGAGGATGTGGAATTGCGGATCAGGGCGAGCCGCAGCAGCCGCCCTCCGGTTGGAGGGGGTCGGCTCGTATTCGGAGTTGCCGAGCCGCTTGGCCTTCAGCCGGCCGATCGCCTTGGCCGGCTTCTCTTCGGCTGCTCTTGTCTGCGGCCTGGTGGCCGGAGTCGCGGCCGGTCTGACGTTGCGGGTGGCCGTGGGCCGTAGCCGCGCGGTTGGCTCTCTTGACGGAGGGCAGGTCCGGGCATAGCGTCGCGAATGCCCTGAGCAAGCGCTTAGAAAGGTCGTTCGTGCCGCACACCGACCCGACCCCAGCCACATCCGCATCCGAGCCTCCCGGTACATCCGCAGCCGCATCCGCATCCGCCGGCGTGGTAGCCGCGCTGGCCGGGCCCGGGGCCCCGTTCGCCGTCGTGCGTTCCGAGGACGGGCCGTCGGCCGGCTCGCTCGTGTACGTGGACGGTCCCCGGACGCTGCGGGAGTTCGTGGAGACCACCTGGGCGTTCGGGGACCGGCCGTTCCTGATCTCGGGGGAGCGCAGCTACACGTACGGGGAGTTCTTCGCGGCGGCCTCCGCGCTGGCGTGCCGGTTGAACGGGGAGTACGGGCTGCGGCCGGGGGACCGGGCCGTGGTGGCGATGCGCAATCATCCGGAGTGGCAGATCGCCTTCTGGGCCGCCCAGTTGGCCGGTCTTGTCGCCGTGCCGCTGAACGCCTGGTGGACCGGGGATGAGTTCTCGTACGCGCTCGACGACTGCGGGCCCCGGGTGCTCCTCGTCGACGGGGAGCGGTTGCCGCTGGTCGCCGGCTGGGCCCGGACCGCCGGGGCGCGGGTGATCGTCTTCCGTGACGAGGAGCGCGGGGCGGAGCCGTCCGGCGGGGTCGAGTGGTACGAGGACCTGCCCGCGCCCGATCCGTACGCCGCGCCGCCCGAGGTCGAGATCCGGCCCGAGGACGACGCGACGATCATCTACACCTCCGGCACCACCGGCAGGCCCAAGGGGGCCGTCGCCACGCAGCTCGCGCAGGCGGGTGCCGCGCGCAACCCCGGTTTCCACGCGGCCGCCTCCGCGCTCGGCCGGGGGGTCATCCCGGGACAGGGGCCGGCGCCCGTCACGCTGCTCACGTTCCCGTTCTTCCACGTCGCCGCGTTCACCAGCTTCTACGCCGCGATGTCGGCGGGCGGCGCCCTCGTCCTGATGCACAAGTGGGACGCGGAGGAGGCGCTGCGGCTGATCCGCGAGCACGGCGTGACGCACTACGCCGGGGTGCCGGCCACCGCGCTGCAACTCCTCGCCGCAGCCGCCCAGAAGCAGGACGAGCAGAAGCAGGACGCCCAGGAGCAGGACGGGCTGGAGGGGCTGCAGATGCTCAATACGGGCGGGGCCGCCGCCCCGCCGGATCTGGTGGCCCGGCTGACCGCCCGCTACGGGGAGCGGATCGAGCCGCGCAACGGGTACGGGCTGACCGAGACCAGCGGCGGCGTCCTGGCGAACTTCGGAGCCGAGTACCGCGCGCATCCCGGCAGCGTCGGCCGCCCGACCCCCGCCACGGAGGTGCGGATCGCCGGTCCGGCGGGGGAGGAGCTGGCCGAGGGCGAGGTCGGCGAGCTGTGGCTGCGCGGGCAGGCGCTGGTCCGGGGCTACTGGCAGGACGAGGCGGCGACGGCGGGGGCGTTCAGCGGTGGCTGGTTCCGAACCGGGGACCTGGCCGTGGTCCACGAGGGGCGGGTCGCTGTCGTCGACCGGATCAAGGACATGGTGATCCGGGGCGGCGAGAACGTGTACTGCGTCGAGGTCGAGGGCGTGCTCCACGGCCATCCGGATGTCCAGGACGCGGCGGTCCTGGGCGTGGCCCACCCGGTGCTGGGCGAGGAGGTCGCCGCGGTCGTCCGGCTCCGCGCCGGGGCCGTCGTCACGGCCGATGACCTGCGGGCGCACGTGGCACGCAGCCTGGCCGCGTTCAAGGTCCCGGCCCATGTGCTGGTCACCGGGGAGCCGCTGCCCCGCAACGCCACCGGGAAGATCCTCAAGCGCGAGCTGCGCGGGCCCGTCGAGAAAGAGGTCCGCGGGGCTTGAGGGGGCCCGGGAAGGGGGCCCGGGAAGGGGGCAGAGAGGGGGTCAGGGGCGGGTCACGCGTACCCGGTAGTCCCCCTTGGAGTCCTTGTCGACCACCGATATGCGTATCCCGGTGGCCCGGTCGGTGAAGGTCTGGCCGGGCTGGAACGGGGCGTCGGAGAGCTCCGCGTGCACATTGGGCAGCCGGGTGCAGCCGCTGCTGTCCTTGGTGCTGTCCGCGACGGAGATGGGCCCCTGACCGGTGTCGACGTCCGAGCTCACCTTGTAGATCAGTACGCCGGGCCGGCAGACGGCCTGGTCGTTGCCCGTCTGGGTCCGTACCTCCACCGCGTAACCGGACTCCGCGCTCAGCGGCACGAACGCCAGCTTCGTGCCGCCGCGGGTGGCCAGCGGCTCCAGTACGTGGTCACTGGTGCCGGTCCGCGAGGCGCAGCTGATCTGGTTGTTGTCCAGCCAGCCGAGCTTCCACTTGTGCCAGCCCAGCAGGTCGTTGTTGGCACCCCAGTCCTCGGACATGATGTCCCAGTGCCCGACCGAGCCGCCGCCCTCCATCGTGTAGAGGTCGGGGAGACCGAAGACGTGGCCGTTCTCGTGCGGCAGGACGCGGTATCCGGTCTGGGCGTACGACCCCGAGCCGTCGTCCTGCCGGCTGTAGACGAAGGACGTGTTGGCGAGCGGCACCCCGTCCGCGTAGGGCGCGTCGTCGTTGCCCGAGAAGGTCACCGACAGCACGGTGTCCAGGGCGGAGGGCCCGGCGTTCGGGCTGACGAGGATGTTGACCAGGTCGTACGCGCTGAAGTCCACCTTCGGGTCGGCGGCGGCGACGATGTCCTGGACGAGGTGGCGGTAGCCCGGTTCGTACGGTGATCCGCGCTCGATCCCGTAGCCCGAGAACGGCAGCGGCATCCGCAGCCAGGACTTCACCGGGGCTTCCGGTACGTAGGTGAGCCGCCCGTAGGAGCTGGTGCGGAACCAGTCGGTGGTCTGCGGGAAGAACTCCGCGAGCCGGTCCATGGCGGGCTCGGTGCCCGGCGCGTCCGAGAAGTCGACCATCAGGTTGAGGGCGTGGATCTGACCGGTGGAGCGGGCGTAGCCCGGCTGTGTCGGCATGCCCTCCGACATCTGTACGCCCATGGCCGCCGATATCCGGCAGGGGCCGATCCCGGCCGTCCCGGTGCTGGACACCGGCCCGGCGGACGCCCGGCTGGGGAGGGGGAGCGTGTTGCTGGCCGAGGCCAGCGCCGCGATGACCAGGGCTGTTGCCGCGCCAAGGACGACCGGGTGGCGGTGCTTGCGTATCCGGTGGCGGGGCTGCTGCATGAAGGCGCCTTCGGGGCCGCGGCAGTCGGCCGACCCTGACTGCGCTCTGCGGATCAGCCTGTGTCGGGTGGTGCGGCGCCGCGCGTTGGGTGCGCCGAAGGGGTGGGATTCTCCCGATTCACTGGGGTGTGACTCAGGTCACATTGGGCCGGGAAATAACCGGGGACCGTTTCCCCGTTTGAACTCGTGTCCCCGCGAAACCGGGGAGGCGGTCCCCGGTTAAGCGGAGAGGTCGCCCGAGTAACGCGAGTACGTAACGCACCTACGAACAGCACAGGCCGCAGGATCAGGAAGAGAAGGAGTGCCGCCGTGGACACCGTCGCCCCCGCCGCCGCCGGAACCGCGCAGCCGCGTACGCCCCGCCCGCGGGCCGACGCGCTGCGCAACCGGGAGCGGATCGTGACGGCCGCGCGCGAGATGTTCGTCGAGTTCGGGCCGGACGTGCCGCTCGACGAGGTCGCCCGCCGCGCGGGTGTCGGCAACGCCACGCTCTACCGGAACTTCCCCGACCGGGCCGCGCTGACCCACGAGGTCGTCCTCGCGGTCACCTCCCGTACCACCGACCGCGCCGAGGAGGCCGCGAACGAAGGGGGAGACCCCTTCGTCGCGCTCAGCCGCTTCGTGCACGCGGCGGCCGACGAACGGATCGGCGCCCTGTGCCCGATGCTGTCCGGCGGCTTCGACAAGGACCACCCCGAACTGCTCGCCGAGCGCCGGCGCCTCGAAGAGGCCGTCGAAGGGCTCGTCGGGCGCGCCATGTCCGCGGGGCGCCTGCGTACCGACATCGCCGTCGGTGACGTACTGGTCGCCCTCTCCCAGCTCACCCGGCCGCTGCCAGGCATCGCCTGCATGAACATCGACCGGTTCACCCACCGCCACATCCAGCTGTTCCTGGACGGACTGGAGGCCCCGGCCCGGTCCGTCCTGCCCGGAACGCCGGCGACCTTGGAGGACCTGCGGAGCCGGACCTGACCAGCGCTCCGGGCCGCTGAAACGGCTGCCCCGCCGCGCGTCCGCCCCGCCTCGACCACCCTTTCCCACCCCTGATCCACGCCCGACCCACGCCTTCACGAGCCTTCGCCGCATCCACGGTTCACGGCCCGATCCACGGTTCACGACTTCGCGCGCCCGAACGCGCCCTTAGGTGGCTACTCCCATGTCAAAAACACCTGATATCCGACTCCCTGATCCGAGTCGCTGGAAAGCACTGGCGTTCATCGCGCTCGCTCAGTTGATGGTCGTGCTCGACGCCACGATCGTGAACATCGCGCTGCCGCACGCCCAGACGGACCTGGGCATCACGGACGCCAACAAGCAGTGGGTCATCACGGCCTACGCCCTCGCCTTCGGCGGACTGCTGCTCTTCGGAGGCCGGATCGCCGACCTCTGGGGCCGTAAGCGCACCTTCGTCGTCGGACTGATCGGCTTCGCGCTGGCCTCCGCGCTCGGCGGAGCGGCCCAGAACCAGGGCATGCTCTTCGGCTCGCGCGCACTCCAGGGTGTCTTCGGCGCCCTGCTCGCCCCGGCTGCCCTCTCGCTGCTCGCGGTGATGTTCACCGATGCCAAGGAGCGCGCCAAGGCGTTCGGCATCTACGGTGCGATCGCCGGTGGCGGCGGCGCCGTCGGTCTGATCCTCGGCGGATTCCTCACCCAGACGCTGAACTGGCGCTGGACGTTCTTCGTCAACATCCCCTTCGCCATTGTCGCCGCGGCCGGTGCGTACTTCGTGATCCGCGAGCCGTCCGGCAGCCGCAACCGTTCCGCGCTCGACATCCCGGGCGTCGTCCTGTCCGCGCTGGGTCTGGTCTCGCTGGTGTACGGATTCACCCGCGCCGAGTCCAGTGGCTGGTCGGACGCGCTGACCATCGGCACGTTCGTCGCCTCGGGCGTGCTGCTGCTCGCCTTCGTGCTCACCGAGTCCAAGGTCAAGTCGCCGCTGCTCCCGCTGCGCGTCCTGATGGACCGCAACCGAGGTGGCGTCTACCTCTCGCTGGGCCTCGGCGTCATCGCGATGTTCGGCCTGTTCCTCTTCCTCACGTACTACCTCCAGGTCGTCCAGGGCTTCTCGCCGATCAAGACGGGATTCGCCTTCCTCCCGATGATCGCGGGCATGATCACCGGTTCGACGCAGATCGGTGCCCGGCTGATGACCCGGGTCCCGGCCCGGATGCTGATGGGTCCCGGCTTCCTGACGGCTGCCGTCGGCATGCTGCTGCTCACCCAGCTGCAGGTCGACTCGTCCTACGCGGCGGTCATCCTGCCGGGGCAGCTCCTGATGGGTCTCGGCATGGGTACGGCGTTCATGCCCGCCATGTCGCTGGCCACGCACGGCATCGAGCCGCGTGACGCCGGTGTCGCCTCCGCGATGATCAACACCTCGCAGCAGGTCGGCGGGGCGATCGGTACGGCGCTGCTCAACACCATCGCCGCCTCCGCCGCCACGGCGTACGCCACCTCGCACGCCGCGCTCGGTGCCACCGACCCGGAGCAGCTGAAGCTCCAGTCGATGGTGCACGGCTTCACCGGCGCCATCTGGTGGGCCGTCGGCATCCTGGTGGTGGCCTCCGCGATCGCGGCGACCTTCGTCAACGCCGGCCGTCCCTCGATGACCACGACGTCCGGTGGCACGGGTTCCGGCTCCGGTTCCGCCGACGGTGTCGAGGACGAGGTCAGGATCCCGGTCGTCGCTCACTGAGCCGCCGGCCGCGACGTCCTCGTGACGCGAGGTCCGTGACGTGAAGCGACCGCTGCCCCGGTTCCGTTCGGCGGGTTCTATCGATCCCCGCAACACCCTGGAGTTCAGGGAGTTGCGGGGATCGTGGATTTCGCGGTGTTGAAGGCGCGGTTCTTCGAGGCGT
>NZ_JBICXG010000032.1:0-83862 GCF_043200175.1 Streptomyces sp. NPDC048462 | reverse complement strand
TCCACGGTCGAGTACCCACACCCTCACGAACGGCCGAATCATCACACCGGTTACGCCTCACCAGCCAACATCAACAAGATCGTGTTACGAGCTCTATGGCAATCTGCAAGCCATAGCGGGAATCCAGATCATTGACGTAATCGCTGATCAGGTACTGCCCCGGCAGTTGCCAGTCAGACTCCATCCTGCGGACAAGATGCTCCCAGAACGAGAAGCGATTCCTGACGGAATACAACGGATCCGTTATGTGCTCGCGAAACTTGGGCGCAACCCGATCTCGCTCGATTTCCAATCGGTGGGTGTCGCACTGAGAGATGCTGTGAAGCATCGACGGGGCGAGCTTGGACCACACCTCATCCGTAGTCGGCGAATCCGTCGATCCCTGCCGAGATATCGAGTATCCGTTCATCGCACTACTCCTGGACCCGGCACCCTGAAGACCATCGCCCTCCTTCACCACATTTCGGCCTAAGATCGGAAGAGGTTCATAAAATTGTCGCGCCAAAATCCTGCACAGCTGAAATATAGTCACTTCTCACCGAGTCCCTCACCGAGGGATCCGATGTGTACCCATCAGCGAGCTCTAGAGCCGGACGGAGAACCGCATGTGCGAGCTCATCCAGGCTCGACTTACCTAGCAATTCATCTCTTGTCGACACCCATATGATTCCCCTTTTGTCTCGCCTGAAATCGAGTCGAAATGACGTATCGGCACCCGTGAACGAGGCCCTCCTCTCCTCTCCGGAGAAAAGCAGCCTCAGGGAGTCAAGCAGAAGAGTCACAGAAAGATAGATCATCATTCCTTGGTCGGGAGTATGACCGGAAGACCTCGCCGTTCCATTTTCTCCCTCGCAGATGATGTCACCGAGATCGAATCCACTCGGTTCTCCCTGCCCTGATCGCACCGAGAAGATAATCTTAATCACGGAACTACTTTCCATCGCCTTTCAAGCATCTGCATGTCATGTTATGGCTTGGGTACTCGTGCCCCTCTTTCCCTTCGACAGCAGGCCTGCCGGCCAAATCGGCCGCGTCGAACGCCGGGCAGGCACAGCCGCCGCATCAACCCCGTTGTCGAACCTGCATTGCAGACTGGCAGGAGTCGTTCTCGGGAGCAACGACGAGATGTGGTCAGCTGTGTTCCGGCCCCGGGGCTGACTGTCAGCATGGAATCCTGAGCTGGGTTACCCAACTTGGGCCATCGGCAGCAGTGTTGGGGCTCTGCCGGTGAGGCGCTCAGACAGTGAGGAGTGCGAGGAGCGAGACAACCATCCGGATCAGTACGAGGCCGGCAAGCACTGTTCCGGCGATGAGCCAGGGGCCTCGTGTGTAGCGCAGGAGGGTGGCACCGCACCGAAGTCCGTAGGCGGCCAGGCCACCGGAAATGAGGAGGAACAGAAGAGTTCCGGCCAGTCCGTTCAATCCGGCCGCACTCAGGAGGAACAGGACGACGTAGCACAGCAGGAGTTGCGGGAGTCCCAGGAGCCACACCTTCCGCACCTCTGCGGGGTCCGGGGCGCCCAGGAGCGGAGGCACAGCCGGTCCGGCAGGTGCCATAGGAGGCGGAGGTCCTGCGGTGACGTCGGGAGAGTGGTCATACGTCGCCGAGGTGGGAGCCGGCTGAAGGGCTGCACGCAACCGGTCGGCGAACTCCGGGTCCGCCAGCAACTCGTCTGCGATCACGGATTCGACGATGCCCGACGACCCCGCACCGGGCTGCTCGTGCAGGCGGGCGAGGGCGGAAGACCCCAGCGCGGTCCGTCCGAGCCGGCCCCAGATCATTTCGCGAACCGCTGTGGCCTGCTCTGCCGAGGCCGGCGTGGACCCGGTCAGCACCCTGACCGCCGCAGCGGATAACTCGGAAGCCTGCATCTGGATCCTTCCGGCGCCTCAGTAGGTATTCGATCGTATGGGCGACCCTGGCGATTGGTCCCCGGTTTACGACTACGCGCGAATGAGCGGCCGGGCCCGCACGACAGCTCGGCCGTGTCGTTGACGGACGGCCCCTGTCAGCACGGCTCGGTAGCATGCGAAACATGGGCATCAAACTTGAGAACGTCGGCATCGCCGTTCGCGACCTCGAAGCGGCGATCTCCTTCTTCACCGACCTCGGCCTCACGGTCCTCGGCCGTGACACGGTCAGTGGTGAGTGGACCGACACCGCCGTCGGCCTTGACGGCAATCACGCCAGGATCGCGATGCTCCAGACACCGGACGGTCAGGGTCGTCTTGAGCTCTTCGAGTACATCCACCCCGAAGCGATCGAGACGGAGCCCACCCTTCCCAACGAGATCGGCATGCATCGCGTCGCCTTCTCGGTCGACGACATCGACAAGGCCCTTGAGACAGCCGCGAAGCACGGATGCCATCCGCTGCGCGGTGTGGCGACCTATCAGGACGTCTACAAGCTCACGTACCTACGTGGCCCCAGCGGCATCCTTGTGATGCTCGCCGAGGAGCTGAAGAAGAGCTGATCACGTTCCTTGCGATGGGCTGACCTGACGGTTGGCCAGGCAGCCTAAGGGCTGTCCAGCAGAGTTGTTGGTGGGGCCGACGTCCACAACAGCGGCAGCTGCCGGCCGTTGACGTTGCTTCGGCGACTGCCGCCGAAGGGGGGTCGTGGCCTACTCGCCGTCGGTGCAGAGGTCGGCGGTCAGGGCCGTGCGGGCCCACTCCTCCCAGGCGTCGGGGGACCAGCCCCGGTCGCGTACGAAGATCAGGTACAGCTCGGGGCTGAGGAGCCCGTACAGCAGGTCGGCGGCGCGGGTGGTGTCGACGTCGGGGCGAGCGTCGGGTTTGGACGTCAGTGCCTTCGCCGCGGCGTGCTGGACGGTATAGCGCGGGTCGGCGTCGGCGGGCCACTGCGCGGCGATCTCCGGGTCCGTGGCCGCGGCAGCGGCGATCAACGGCACGATCGGGGCGACTCGGCCCAGCATGTCGCGTACACCCCGTACATGAGCGCGTAGTTGACCGGCTGCGGTGGGCTCGGCGCACGCGGCGCGAAACCAGTCCCGGTCCATCGTGGCGACCGGTTCGGCGTCCCCAGCGATGGATGTGTCGACGACGTCCTTGAACAGCGCGCGCTTGTTGCGGAACACGAAGTACACGGTCTGTACGGCCACACCCGCGCGATCCGCGACCTCCTGAAGGCTCGTCGCGCCGTACCCCTGCGCGACGAACAGGTCCCGCGCCGCCGCCACGATCTTCTCGCGAGTGCGCCGCGAGCGCTCGGCCTGCTTACCGGGGCGCTTGACGCTTCCGTCGGATCCCTTGACTCCATCCATGACCGGAGTCTATCTCTAGAGTTAATCACTAGAGCTGAACTCTAGCCTTTGGAGAGGTAGCGATGAACGAGGCTCGGACGGCTGCGGAGCTCGACCAGGAGGCGGCCGTGCGCCGCATGCTGGAGGACTACTACCGGAACGGTGAGCCGCCGTGGGACAGTGGCGTCACGCCGCCCGAACTGGTGGCCCTGGTGGAAGGGCCCGGCGCGCCGATGCCCGGCCGGGCACTCGAACTCGGCTGCGGCACCGGGACCAACGCGGTGTACCTGGCCCGGCACGGCTGGCGGGTGACGGCCGTCGACCTGGTCGACCGCGCGGTCCGGCAGGCGAGGGAGAAGGCGGCCGAGGCCGGAGCAGACGTCACGGTGGTGTGCGGGGACGCCACCCGGCTCGACGAGATGGACGTGCCCGGCCCGTACGACCTGTTCTTCGATCTGAGCTGCTACTGCGGAATCCCGCCGCACCGCCGCGACGCCTATGCCGCCGGCCTCACGAAGCGTGCCGCCCCCGGCGCACGACTGCTGATGTTCGGCTACGGGCCCGAGGCGTTCGACGACCCGATCTCCGGCGTCACCGCCGACGAACTCGCCACCAGGTTCACCGGGTGGCGGCTGGCCGACGTGACGCCCGGTACGAACCCGGTCCCGACGTTCTGGTTCACGCTGGACCGCGCCGCAGCGATGTCGTGAGCCAGGGGCTATGGGCCGCGGACGTCACGCACGGCCGTTCTCATGAATGGTGATCCCGGAGCAGGCGTCGGCGATGGCCCGCGTGTCCCAGTAGAACGGACGGACCTCGGTGATCCGCCGGCCCTTGACCGTGATCGTTTGCAGAATCGGGAAGCTGAGCTCGCGGCCGGTCGCACGCACGCGAGCACGGACCTGGGTGAGCACCACCGCAGTTTCGCCGGTGGCGAGAAACTCCTGCTTCACCATCTCGAACGACTCCCACACCTCCCCCATCACGCGGAAGAACTGCGCCATGCCCGTGTGCCCACGCCACGTACCTCCGTAGGGCAGAGCGTCTGCCTGGTGCAGCTCGACGTCCGGTGCGAAGAAGGGGGCGAGCAGGTCGAACGAGGCCTCGTCGGGGCCGCCTGCCGCCAGGTACTCCGCCTCAGCCGCGTACATGCCGGTGAGAACGGTCGTCGAGTCTGCGGTGGATGGCATCGTCATGCCGCCAGGGTGCTCGACGCGGGATGATCTTGCTGGCGGCATTCGGACGTCGTCGTGGGCGACAGTTCGTTGTGCGGGCCGATGGCGCTCTGCGGGCAACAGGCCCTGGTTCTACGGGGCCAGCGTGCGCAGGACGCAGAACTCATTGCCCTCGGGGTCCGCCATGACCACCCAGTTCCGGTCCGGGCCCTGGCCCACGTCCGCCCTGGTGGCGCCGAGGCCGAGCAGTCTGCTCACCTCGTCCTCGGTGCCGCGGTCGATCGGGCTGACGTCGAGGTGGAGCCGGTTCTTCACCGTCTTGTCCTCGGGCACCTGAATGAACACCACGGTCGGCGGCATCTGACCGGCCCGGACATCCTCGACGGTCGGCTCCCAGGAGCCGATCTCGACCTGGCCCGCGCTCCGGTCGATCACCTTGAAGTCCAGGACCTCGCACCAGAAGGCCGACAGCCTCTCCGGATCGTGGCAGTCAACGGTCAACTCGGTGAACCTGCTTGCCATGTCTCCCCCAGCTAGTGCGAACGGGGTTCAGGGTACTGGCGCCGGCCGGCCCGCCCGCCCGCGCAACAGGCAGGTCAGACCCGCCAGACCGGCATGACCTGTACGTCGTACTGAGGAATCCACGGGCTCCGGGTGACCAGCGCCAACCCCTCGGCCTGCGCCTGGGCGATCAGTATCCGGTCGAACGGATCGCTGTGCACCATCGGCAGCCGGCCCGCCCGGACGCCGTGCGCGGCTGTGATGGGCAGGGCGCCGAACTGGAGATCCCGCACCTGTTCGGCCAGGTCTCCGGGACCCTCGAAGCCGCCGAGATACTGCTTGACGGTGATCTCCCAAGCCGACACCGCGCTGACATACACGGCGGGCGCGGTCTCCAGAAGCTCCTTGCATGACGCGGGCAGTTGTGGTGAGTCGGCGATCCACCACATGACCACGCGCGTATCGAGAAGAAGTCGCATCAGCGCATCCCCAGCGCTTCCGCCACCGAGGCGCGCGCATCGTCGAAGTCCGCCGGGATACGGATACGGCCCCGCAGCGAACCCCGCCCCGGCCGCCGCCACTGCGGTTGCGGTTGCGGCCTCGGGGGTGGCGGTGGCGGCAGAAGCCTCCTCGCCACCGGTTGACCCGCCCTGCTGATGACGATCAGCCGGCCATCGGTCAGCTGCGTCAGTGTGCCAGTGAAACGCGGCAGCCGGTCAGGTACCCGGCGCCGGAGCAGCCTCTTCCAGAGCGCCCTCACGACGAGACCACCGGGCCCGCCGCCGCCTTGCCCCGGCTCTCGGCCGCCGGTGCTGTTGTCCGTACGGTCACCTGCTCGGCCGCGTGCAGGCGCAGGGCCGGGCCTCCGTCGGCCAGGACGATGAGGACCGCCAGTCCTCCCGATGCGTACCGCTCGCTCCGTACCGCGCGAACCGTGTGCCAGGCGCCCCATGCGCGTACGCACTGGCCGGGCCGGACGGACACCGCCGCGATCCGGGCCTCTGCGGGGGCGGGGTCGGCGCCCGGCGCCAGGAGTTCCGCCCACACCGTCTTGCCGATTCCGGCCCGGCGCTCGTCCACGCCCCAGCGGTGTGCCAGCGCCTCAACGAGCAGGAGCCCGCGCCCGCCCTTGTCCAGTTCGCCGGGCCGTTGCACCTCCGGCCGGCCCGCCCCCGCGTCGCTCACCTCCAGCCGCAGGAGTTCGCCCCTCCCCCGGCACTCGATGCGTACGCCCACCATCCGGTCACCGGGCACGGGCACCCGTACGGCGTTGGTCACCAGCTCCGAGAGGATCAACTCGGCGTCCGCTGCTGCCGCCTGGACCGCCCGCCACTCCCCGAGTTTGGCTCTCAGTGCCGCCCGGGCCCTGGGAACGCTGCTGCGGCAGCGCGAGAGCCTGAAGGTCACTTCTTTCGGTGTAGCCATGGCAGCTCCAAGAAGGTCGACGTCGGCCGGAATCCCCTGGAGAGATGGGCTGGTTCAGATCAAGCAGCGCCATCCCCGTAGCCAGCAGAATGGCCTGACAACATGCGTTTCTGCAACGTTGCCAACCGACATCATGCCGATTTTCCCTCTTTCGAGTAACCTCACCTCCTCCGAGCCGCCACTTTGCTAAAGGTGTCCTCATGCCTGCGCAACGCACCACTGCCACCCCGTCGACCGTCCTTGGGCGCCAACTTGGCGAGGAGCTACGACGGTTCCGGGAGACTGCAGGGCTGACAACTGCCCAAGCAGCAGAGGCGCTCGACTGCACCAAGGGCAAGATCAGCCGGATTGAGAACGGCCGCGTCGCGGTGCGGCTGCCCGACCTGGCAGCAATGCTCCACGCCTACGAGGTGTCTGATCCGGAAACTGCCGACCGCCTGAGCGCGTTGGCGCGCAAGGCCAACCGTCGACGCCGCGAGGGGTGGTGGAACCAATACGGATCAGTCCTGGCCGACACCTACCGGGACTACATCGCCCTGGAAGCGATGGCCGGTTCGATTCGTACGTTTCAGGCACAGCTCGTCCCGGGACTGCTTCAGACCCCCGAGTACATTCGGGCCGTGACCGTAGCTTCACAGCAGTGGAAGACAGCAGACGAGATCGACAAGTTCGTCCAAGTCCGCCTGGCTCGACAGGAACGGTTGGCGGACGAACAGCCGTTGCACGTGTGGGCTGTACTTTCCGAGGCGGTCCTCCTCCAGCAGGTTGGGGGAGCGGAAGTCATGAACGCGCAGTTGGAGCACTTGTTGGCCAGCTCCGAGAACTCCAACGTGACCGTGCAGGTACTGCCGTTCTCCCGTGGAGCCCATGCGAGTATGTTCGGCCCGTACGTACTGCTGGGATTTCCCGAGGAGGGCGCGCTCGATGTGGTTCTGGCGGACAACCCGTCGGGTTCCATGTGGCTGGAGCGCGAAGCGGACGTCGCCCGCTACCAGGACCTTTTTGATGCCGCGCGTACGTCCGCTCTCTCCCCGACAGAGTCTCGCACCATCATCCATCGTCGGGCCAAGGAGCACAGAGCATGAAAAGCGCACACCACAGTTCGCCGGACCTCTCGGGCGCGAGGTGGCGCACCAGCACGTACAGCGGCGGCAACAACGAGTGTGTCCAAGTCGCTGAAAACACCCCCCACCTCGTCCCTGTCCGCGACAGCAAGCGTCCGGCCGGTCCCGTGATCGCCTTCACCGCGGGCGCCTGGCGTGCCTTCGTCCGTGGGCTGGGCTGAGCCGCTCGCAGCGGCCGACAGGGCCAGCCACGCCTCCCGGGACGGGGCGGCGCCGGGTCCGTTCTTGGCGCCGCCCCGTCCCGGGCACGGGTTACGACACCGGCAGCCCCGGTGCCGGGTAGCCGTCCATCAGGTCCTTCACCTCGGCGCGGACCTTGGCGACGGCCGGTTCGTCGCCGGTGCGGGACGCGGTGACGGCGCGGTCGATCCAGCCCGCGACCGTGGCCATCTCCGAGGCGGGGATGCCTCGTGATGTGAGGGCCGGGGTGCCGATCCGGATGCCCGAGGGGTCGAAGGGCTTACGGGGGTCGTACGGGACGGCGTTGTAGTTCACGACGATGCCCGCGCGGTCCAGGGCCTTGGCCGCCACCTTGCCGGGGACGTCCTTGGTGGTGAGGTCGATGAGCAGCAGGTGGTTGTCCGTGCCGCCGGAGACGAGGTCGAAGCCGCGGGCGGCCAGTTGCTCACCGAGGGCGCGGGCGTTGGCCACCACCTCGTGGGCGTACGTCCGGAACTCCGGGGTGGCCGCTTCCCGCAGGGCTACGCCGATGGCTGCCGTGGTCTGGTTGTGCGGGCCGCCCTGGAGGCCCGGGAAGACGGCGCGGTCGATGGCGCGGGCGTGTTCGGCGCGGCTGAGCAGCATCGCGCCGCGCGGGCCGCGCAGGGTCTTGTGGGTGGTCGTGGAGACGACGTCCACGTGCGGCGCGGGCGAGGGGTGGGCGCCGCCCGCGATCAGGCCGGCGATGTGGGCGATGTCCGCGACCAGGACGGCGCCCACCTCGCGGGCGATGGAGGCGAACCCGGCGAAGTCGATCTCGCGGGGGACGGCCGTGCCGCCGCAGAAGATCAGCTTCGGGCGCTCCGTGAGGGCCAGGTCTCGGACCTCGTCCAGGTCGACGCGGCCGGTGTCTCGCCGGACCCCGTACTGGACACCGTTGAACCAGGTGCCGGTGGCGGAGACGCCCCAGCCGTGGGTGAGGTGGCCGCCCATGGGGAGGGCCATGCCGAGCACGGTGTCGCCGGGCTTGAGGAAGGCCAGGTAGACGGCGAGGTTGGCCGGTGAGCCCGAGTACGGCTGCACGTTGGCGTGGTCCATGTCGAAGAGCGCCCTGGCCCGTTCGGCGGTGAGCGTCTCGACCTGGTCGATGATCTGCTGGCCTTCGTAGTACCGCTTGCCGGGGTAGCCCTCGGAGTACTTGTTCTGGAGCACGGTCCCCGAGGCTTCGAGCACGGCCGCCGATACGTAGTTCTCACTGGGGATCAGGCGGAGGGTGTCGGCCTGGAGCCGCTCCTCGGCGGCGACCAGTGCGGCGAGTTCCGGATCTGCCGCCGCCAGGGCGGGGTGGCGGGGGTTCGAGGGTACGGATGCGGTCACGGGATCCTCCCGGGTCGGCCGCGTGCTGCGGCGTGGACCCGGATGCCCAGGCGGACGGCTCTCCGGCGATGACACCCCGGGCGGGCCCGGGGGGTGCCGCTCCCCCGTGGTCGATTCCACTGAGTACCCCGGTGAGGGGTACGCGCCAGTCGCGGCGTTCCGTACCTTACTGGGCCGCGGCCGCCGGGGCCCGGTATTCCGGCCGGCCCCGGCGCGGGGGTCGCCCGGCACTGTCCGGAGACACCCGGCGGGATCCGTTGATCTCCGGCCATACGGTGCGAACCTCCCCCACCGGAAAGGCCTTTGGCCGATTCTTGGTCATTACATGCCCCGTACATGAGGCGTTGCTCGCCAGAGTGGCGCATTACATGTGCACATCATTCGGCACATGCTCCGCACGCGAGACCCACATCGCAGGGGGTTACTTTGAGAATCAGCCGCGCCGGACGACGCGCCGGGCTGAGCATGGCAGCGACACTGCCACTGCTCGCCGGAGCGCTCGCCCTCGGGATACCCAACGCAGCAGCGGACTCCGCACCGAGCGGCAGGGATGCGCTGCAGGGCACCAAGCCGGCCTGGGCCACCGCCACGGCCGACCAGGGCGCCACGGCCGACAGCGGAAAGGTCGCCGTCCGGGTCCATCTCGCCGGGCGGGACGCGAAGGGGCTGACCGCCTACGCGGCCGCCGTCTCCGACCCGCAGTCGGCGTCGTACGGGAAGTACCTGAGCGCAGCGCAGGCGCAGGCACGGTTCGGGGCGACCCAGGACCAGATCGACCGGGTCAGCAAGTGGCTGAAGTCGAGCGGCCTGACCGTCACGGGCGCCAACCAGCACTACGTTTCGGCCACCGGTGAAGTCGCCCGGACCGAGAAGGCGTTCAGCACCCAGCTGCGCAACTACCGCAAGGGCGCCCACACCTACCGCGCCCCGGCCTCCACCGCTTCCGTGCCGGCCGCGCTGAGCGATGACGTGCTCGCCGTATCGGGTCTGGACAACGCGCCGCACAAGTCCAGCCACGACGAGGTGCTCCCGCCGCCGGACGCTGTGTTCCGCAACTCCGGTCCGACCTCGTCGTACTACGGGTCGAAGACCGCCTCCACCCTGCCGAGCGCGTACGGGTCCAAGGTGCCGTACGCGGTCAAGGGGTACACCGGCAAGCAGCTGCGCGCCGCGTACGGGGCGGGCAGCTACACCGGCAAGGGCGTGACCGTCGCGATCACCGACGCGTACGCCTCCCCCACCATCGCCGAGGACGCCGCCAAGTACGCCAAGCGCAACGGCGACGCCCGGTACAAGCGCGGGCAGTTCAGCCAGGTGCTGCCGGACGACTACACGAAGACCGAGGAGTGCGGGGCCTCCGGCTGGTACGGCGAGGAGACCCTCGACGTCGAGGCCGTGCACGCCGTCGCGCCCGCCGCGGACATCGTGTACGTGGGCGGCGCGTCCTGCTACGACAACGATCTGCTGGACTCGCTGAACAAGGTCGTCGACCACCGGCTCGCGGACATCGTCTCCAACTCGTGGGGCGATGTCGAGGCCAACCAGACCCCCGACCTGGCGCTCGCGTACGACCAGGTGTTCCAGATGGGCGCGATCGAGGGCATCGGCTTCTACTTCTCCTCCGGTGACGCCGGCGACAACGTCGCCTCGACCGGCACGAAGCAGATCGACGTCCCCGCGAACTCCGCCTGGGTGACCTCGGTCGGCGGTACGTCGCTGGCCGTCGGCAAGCACGACGCCTACAAGTGGGAGACCGGCTGGGGGACCACGAACGCTCCCCTGTCGGCCGACGGCAAGAGCTGGAAGGGGTTCCCCGGCGCCTACACCTCGGGCGCGGGCGGCGGCACCAGCTCCACCGTGGAGCAGCCGTTCTACCAGCGCGGCGTCGTGCCGGACTCGCTGGCGAAGGCCAACGGCAAGACCCGGATGCGCACCGCTCCGGACATCGCGGCCGTCGCCGACCCGAACACCGGCTTCCTGGTCGGCCAGACCCAGACGATGCCCGACGGATCGCTGGGCTACGACGAGTACCGCATCGGCGGCACCTCGCTCGCCGCTCCGGTCATCGCCGGAGTCCAGGCCCTCTCGCAGCAGGCCAACCGGGGCAGGCCGCTCGGGTTCGCCAACCCGGCGATCTACGACCGGTACTTCTCGAAGGCGTACCACGACGTGACGGACCACCCGCTGGGCGCCGGGCACGGCCTCGCCGTCGCCCGGGTGGACTTCGCCAACGGGTACGACGCGGCCGACGGTCTGCTGACCTCGGTGCGGAGCCTCGGCAAGGACGCCTCGCTGTCGGCGGTGCGTGGCTACGACGACGTGACGGGTGTCGGAACTCCGGCCCCCGGATACGTGAGCTCCTACCGCAAGCACTGATCCTCTGATCAGGTAGCGGGAGCGGGAGTACACGGACGAGTACACGGACGGCCGTCCCGGGGCGCGAGCCCTGTGACGGCCGTTCGGCCGTCCGGGAAGCGGTCGGCGTGGCCGGTGAGGCGGCCAGGTCAGGCCGAGGTGCGTTTGCGCGGGGCGCTCTTCGCACCGGTCCGCTTCTTCGCCGCCGTCTTCTTGGCCCCCGTCTTCTTGGCCCCCGTCTTCTTGGCCGTAGCCGTCTTCTTCGCCGTCGACTTCTTCGCGCCCCCGGCCGTCGTTTTCTTCGCCGTCGTCTTCTTCGCCGTCGTCCCGGCAGCCGTGGACTTCTTCGCGCCCGACGACTTGCGGTCCGCGATCGAGGTGACCTTCGCGACCGGCGCGTCCTCGCCGTCCCCCTGCGCCCCGCCCGTGCGGGCCTCCTTTGCCGCCCGGACGCTGCTCTCCAGGGCCGCGACCAGGTCGATCACCTTGCCGCCGGTGTCCTCGGGCTCCGCCCGCAGCGGCACCTCGCCGGCGACCTTGGCGGCGACGAGCTCCTCGACCGCCTCCCGGTAGTCGTCGCGCAGCGAGTCCATCTCGACCTCGCCGAGCGTGGCCATCAAGGCGTCGGCCAGGTCGAGTTCGGCGGCGCGCACCTTCACGCCGGTGTCCGGGGCGACCCCCTCGGGGGTTCGGATCTCGTCCGGCCAGAGCAGGCCGTGCATCGCGATCACGTCGTCCACGACCCGCAGCATCCCGAGGCGCTCGCGCCCGCGCAGCGCGTACTTGGCGACGGCGACCTTCCGGCTCCGCTTCAGCGCCTCGCGCAGCAGGGTGTACGGCTTGGCGGCCGGGACCCCGTTGGCGGAGAGGTAGTAGGCCGCGTCCATCTGGAGCGGGTCGATCGAATCGGCCGGCACGAAGGCGACGATCTCGATCGTCTTGGCCGTCGGCAGCGGGAGCGAGCCGAGGTCCTCGTCGGTGATCGGGATCACCGAGCCGTCCTCGTCCTCGTAGCCCTTGCCGATCTCGGCCGCCGTCACCTCCTCCCCGTCCAGCTCGCACACCTTGCGGTAGCGGACCCGGCCGCCGTCGGTGAGGTGGATCTGGCGGAAGGAGACCGCGTGGTTCTCGGTGGCGTTGATCAGCTTGACCGGGATGCTGACCAGGCCGAAGGAGATGGCGCCGTTCCATATGGACCTCACCGGTCACCCCTTGCGTCCGCGATATCTGCCGGGACAGTCAATTCCGCCGAGACAGTCATTGATGTGTACAAGCCGCCACAGATCCGGATTGACGGATTACATGTGATTCTTATCGTATGACGCCGATCACAGAGGTGGAGGGGCGACGCCTGACGCTCAGCAATCTGGACAAGGTGCTGTATCCGGCCACCGGCACCACCAAGGGCGAGGTGCTGCACTACTACGCGGCCACGGCCGCCGAGGCGCTGCTGGCGCATCTGCGGGAGCGGCCCGTGTCATTCCTGCGCTATCCGGACGGGCCGGACGGGCAGCGCTTCTTCACCAAGAACCCGCCCCCCGGTACGCCGTCCTGGGTACGGACGGCGCCGGTGCCGCACCACGGCAACGAAGCGGCCAGGCAGCCCGTCGTGGGGGATCTCGCCTCGCTGATGTGGTCGGCCAACCTGGTGGTGGAGTTCCACACCCCGCAGTGGCGGGCCGGGTCGCCGGGAGTGGCCGACCGGCTGGTGTTCGACCTGGACCCGGGAGAGCCCGCGAGCGTCGTGGAGTGCTGCGAGGTCGCCCGCTGGCTGCGGGAGCGGCTGGCCGGGGACGGTCTGGAGGCGTACGGGAAGACCTCGGGCTCCAAGGGGCTGCACCTGCTCGTACCGCTGGAGCCCACGCCGTCCGAACGGGTGTCGGCGTACGCCAAGGGGCTGGCCGTGCAGGCGGAGCTGGAGCTTCCGGACCTGGTGGTACACCGGATGAAGAGGGCGCTGCGGCCGGGGAAGGTGTTCGTCGATTTCAGCCAGAACGCGGCCGCGAAGACGACCGCCACCCCCTACACGCTGCGCGCGCGGGCCGAACCCTCCGTGTCCGCCCCGGTCACCTGGGCGGAGATCGAGGAGTGCCGGGAGCCCGGGGAGCTGGTCTTCCTGGCCGGCGACATGGCGGAACGGCTGGCGCGGTACGGGGATCTGCTCGGGCCGCTCAACGAACCGGGCCGGGGGCGTCCGATTCCGGACACGGCGTAGCTTCGGAGCGCCGCGGCCCCGGGGCATACCGCACCACTGCCATTGTTGTCATGTCCAATGGTAAAAGGCCGCATGTGGCGGGTGGATTGTCGTAGCGGTGGTGCACACTCTGCGCAAGACACTGCTTCGTGGTGACGGCCTCACCCGCGACGCCGCCGGCCATCGTGGGTGAGGTTGTAAGGCGTGGGGAGGCGATGGCGTGTTCGCGGGGATCGACGAGGTCGACTGGGCCTCGATGGAGCATGCCTACGGGCCTGCCGATGATGTGCCCGGCCTGCTCCAGGGCCTCGCGTCCGCCGATCCGGCGGAGCGCGAGGGGGCGCTGGACGGCATGTACGGGGCCGTGCACCACCAGGGTGACGTCTACGCGTGCACCCTCGCCTGCATTCCCTTCCTCTTCGAGCTGGTCGTGGACCCGGCGGTCCCGGACCGGGGAGGCATCGTCGAGCTGCTCACCAGCATCGGCGGCATCGACCTCGACGAGGACGACGAGGACGAGATAGACGAGGACGAGATCGAGGGCGCGGCGAACTACGCGATGGCGGCGGCGGCCGTCAGCGCGGGCGCCGGGGTGTTCTTCGCGCTGATGGCCGACGACGACCCGGGGGTGCGGGTCTCCGCCCCGCTGGCCCTGGCCACCCTGCACGGCAACCCCGCGCGGGTCCTGTCGCTGCTGCGGGAGCGGCTCGCGGTGGAACCGGACGAGGAGGTGCGGCTCGCCCTGGTCGAGGCGGCGGGGCGGGTCGCGCTGCGCCACCGCCCGCTGACCGACCAGATAGCGGACTGGCTGAGCCGGCTGGCCGCCGAGGCGCATCCGCCGGGGCTGCGGCTGGCGGCCCTGGCCCAGCTGGCACGCTGCGCACCGCAGGCGCTGCCGGGCGATGTGGTGCGGGTGGTGGCTGGGCTGCTGCGCCAGCTGCGCTCGTCGCCCCCGGCGGGGGGCACGGAGCCGGGGTGCCGGGGTACGGAGGCGCACAGCGAGCCGGAGCCGGCCGGGACCGAGGAGCGGGCCGCGCCGGTGACGCTGGTGGGGCAGTTGCGGGCGATGTCGGCAGAGGAGAGCGCGGGCCGCACGGCGCCCTGGACGGCCGATCTGCTGCGCACCCTGCATGTCGGTCTCGACGACCGGGTCGCCGAGCGGACGGCGCTGCTGACCGATCAGCTGTGCAGCCCCGACCGCTGGCAGCGCATCGACGCGGTGCGGATGAGCAGTGGCCTGATCCGGGCCTGGCGCGGTTCCTACTCGGAGCTGGTGCGGCTGGTCGGCGAGCAGCTCGGTGCGGCCGAGCCGAGGCTGGCCGAGGCCGCGTCGCACGTCCTGGAGGAGCTGTTCGGGCTGGCCGCACCGGCCGCCGACGCGCTGGCGGCCCGGGTGGCGGCGGATCCGGGCGCCTGGGTGAAGGAGTGGGCGAGCGGGCCGCCCGGCCTCGGCAGCCCGGTGAAGGCGCTGTCGCGGCTGGGCGACGCCCGTGCCGTGCCCGCGCTGGCCGCCGCGCTGGAGCGGCCCGAGGTGCCGCACGACGTGGGGTTCGCCATCGGCTACCTGGGGGCGGCGGCCCGTCCGCTGGCCGGTGCGCTGCGGCGCAGGCTCGGTGAGGTGGGCCTCGACGAGGGGGCGTACGACCGGGCGAGCCCGCTGCTGGCCGGGCTGACGGCGCTGCGGGCGGGCGAGGCGGCGCCGGAGGTGCTGCGGGTGCTGCGCGGGGCTCCGGAGTACCGCGGCGAGTGGCTGCGCACGGCGGCGCTGCGGGCGCTCGGCTCGTTCGGTCCCGCCGCGCGCTGTGCGGTGCCGGAGCTGCGGGCGATGATCCGGCGTCCCGGCACCTCGGCGGCCACGGAGGCGGCCGAGGCCCTCTGGGCGGTCGACGGGGACGCGTCGGCCGTGCTGCCGGTCCTGATCGAGGGGCTCCAGGCGGAGCACGCGCACGAGCGGCGGGCGGCGGCGAGCGCGCTGGGCCGGCTCGGGGCGCGGGCGGAGGTGACGGCGCCGCGTCTGCGGGCGCTGCTGGGGCACGAGGAGCTGTGGCTGCGGGTGGACGCGGCGATCGCGCTGTGGGAGGTTTCCGGGCGGGCCCGGGAGTCCGTTCCGGTACTCCTGGCGGCCTGGGAGCAGAACCGCCATGTCAGGGTTCGGGTGGCCGAATGCCTGGCGCGGATGGGGGCCGCTGGTGCAGGGTCGGACGCGGCACACGTGCTGCGCGCCGAGCTCGCCTCCGTACGCCGTCACAACGCGATGGACGGCGGCTACGGCAGCCATGACACATACGAGGACGAGAAGCTCCTGGCGCTCTGCCGCCGGGCGCTCATGGGTAATACGGGGAAGGGACCCACAACATGATCATTTTCGGTACGCGAGGCTATCTCTACCAACTGGCCGTCATGACGATGGTCTGCGGCTGGTGCGGGAACCCGTCCGCGCACACCCTGCGCAAGCGGGTCACGAAGTTCACGCTGTTCTTCGTGCCGCTGTTCCCCTTCTCGACGAAGTTCGCCACGCAGTGCACCTTCTGCGGTGGTGAGCAGCAGATTCCCAAGGAGCAGGCCGAGCAGCTGATGGCCCAGCACGTGGCGTCGCAGGGCGGCAACCCGTTCGGACAGTCGCAGCAGCAGCCGGGCTCGGTGCCGGGAGCGCAGGGCCAGGGCCAGAACCCGTATCAGCACTAAATACGCATAAGAGACTTCCTTCCGAATAAGGTCGGTGGAGCCGGGGCCGTGCGCGAGCGCGTGCCCACCGGCTCGACGGACCTCGGGAACGGAGAAAGCCATGCGTGCGCAGCACCGGGCGCGGCCCCGCGCGGCGGCGCTGCTGGCCGGCGCCGCCCTGCTGGCCGGATGCGGCACCGGCGGCGGGCTCAAGAGCACCGGGCCGGCCCCGGCCGCCATCGGCCCGGCCCGGCTCTGGCCGGAGCTGCCGCCCGCCTCCGCCGCTCCGTACGACTACGGCGAGGGCGAGACCGCGCACATCCCCGGCATCACGGTTCCGGGCGGCGACGTGCACCGGCTGGACCCGGTGGCGGTGGTGCGGGCGGGGCTGAAGGCACGCCCCGACCGGGCCAGCGGTACGGACGAGCTCCCGGCCTCGGCGGTCCGCCGGATCAACGCCTGCCGGACCGCGCCGGACGACTGCCCGGTGCTCGCGCCGTACTACCGCGATCTGACCGGCGACGGCAAGGACGAGCTGGTCCTCGCCGTCAAGCTGGCCGACCGCCAGCTGTCCGTGCGGGTCTACATGCCGGAGCCGAGCGGGCTGACCCGGATCATGTCCACCTCGGACGCGGTGATCAGCGTGGAGCTGGCCGGCCGGGACCTGATCATGCGGGCGCCGTCGGCCATCACCGGGTACGAGTACCGCACGGCCTGGTCCTGGGACAGCAGGCAGCGCGCCATGCTGCCCACCCAGGACGGCATCCTGCGGATGACCCCGCAGCCGGAGCCCGGCCGGCGGCAGCCGCCGGGCCCCCGCCCCTCCGAACGGCCCGGCGAGCTGCCCTCCGCCGCCCCGACGGCGGCGCCGCCCACCGCGCTGCCGACCGCCGCACCCACCGCGGCGCCCTCGGCGGCCGTGTCGGTGGAGCGCCGGTGAGCCGGCGGCGGGCGGCCCCCGGCCGGCGCGGGCTGCGGATGCCCGCCTGGACCGCGACGCTGACCTGGAAGTCCGCGGTCTTCATCACCGTGATGTGCTGCGTGCTCGCGGCCCTGCTGGGCGTGCTGGTGCACACCGCGGTCACCCGCCAGACGGTGGGCCACGCCCGCGAGAAGGCGCTGGCCCGGCTGGCGGACGTCACCGCCGCCTACGAGGCGGGCGAGGCGCTGCCGCCGCGCGCCGGTCTCGATCCGCCGGGCCTGCCCGCGTCGCTGCGCGAGCTGGCGGTGGCCGGGGAACGCGGCACCATGGTCGCCGAACGCCTCGGCCATCCGACGATGTGGGCCGCCGCCCCGGCCGACGGCCACGCGCTGGCGACCCGGATCGACTACAGCCAGAGCGCCCGCACGATCAACGGCCTGGACGGCGCGATCATCGGCTCCTCGCTGCTGGCGATCGGCGCCACACTGCTGGCCGGCGGGTTCGCCGTCACCCGGGTGACGCGGCGGCTGCACCAGACCGCGCGGGTGGCCCGCCGGATCGGGGCCGGCGACCTCGACGCCCGCGTCAACGACCCCCGTACGGCCGATCCCTCGCGGCGGCAGGACGAGGTGGCGATCGTCGCCGGTGCGCTGGACACGATGGCCTCGGCGCTCCAGCGCAAGCTGCTGACCGAACAGCGCTTCACCGCCGATGTCGCGCACGAGCTGCGCACCCCGCTGACCGGCCTGTCCGCCGCCGCGGAGCTCCTGCCGCCCGGCCGCCCGGCCGAACTGGTCCAGGACCGGGTCCAGGCGATGCGCGCCCTCACCGAGGACCTGCTGGAGATCTCCCGGCTCGACACCCGCACCGAGCAGGTCGATCTGGATGTGTACGAACTGGCGCCGCTCGCCCGGCGGGTGGTCGCCGCGTCGGACACCGGCACCGGGGCCGAGGTGGTCGAGGACGGGCCGCCGGTGCGCGTGGAGACGGACCGGCGGCGGCTGGAGCGGGTGCTGGGCAACCTGATCAGCAATGCGCACCGGCACGGCCGCCCGCCGGTCGTGCTGACGGTCGACGGGCCGGTGGTGACGGTGCGCGATCACGGCGAGGGCTTCCCCGCCTATCTGACGCAGGACGGCCCGCAGCGCTTCCGTACCGAGGGCGGCAGCAAGGGGCACGGCCTCGGCCTGACCATCGCGGCCGGGCAGGCCCGGGTGATGGGCGCCCGGCTGGTCTTCGAGAACGCGGCGGACGGCGGGGCCCTCGCGCGGCTGACGCTGCCGGAGTACGTACCCGGCGAGGACGAGGAGGACGACGACGAGGCCGAGAAGCCGCCCGGCTCCCGGTCCTGACGGCCCGCCACCAAAACCCGGGTCCTGACCACCGCCGCTGCGGGACCCCGCGAACCTCCATGCTGGGACATAAGGGAAATAGTCCCCACCTCTTGCTACGTTGCGTGGCATGACCGCAACGACAGCGGACGCACCCCCGCCCGAGCTGCGCCTGCCCAAGCGGCGCGGCGTGGAACTCTCGCTCCTGTTCGGGGCCGTCCTGATCTCCGTCTACGGCTACGCCGCCGTCGGTCTGGCCAGGAACGACGCGGTCCCGCCCGATGTCGCCGGGTACGGCGGCGGCCTCGGCCTGCTGGCCCTGCTCGCCCATCTCGCCGTCCGCTTCCGCGCCCCGTACGCGGATCCGCTGCTGCTGCCCATCGCCGTACTGCTCAACGGCCTGGGCCTGGTGCTGATCTACCGGCTCGACCTGGAGACCCCGAAGGACCAGGCCGCGACGACGCAGCTGGTCTGGTCCACGCTCGGCGTCGCGTTCTTCATCGCGGTGGTGGTGTTCCTGCGCGACCACCGGGTGCTCCAGCGGTACGCGTACCTCTCGGTCGCCACCGCTCTCGTCCTGATGATCGTGCCGATCTTCTTCCCCGCGGTGAACGGCGCGAAGATCTGGATCCGGGTCGGCGGATTCTCCTTCCAGCCGGGCGAGTTCGCCAAGATCCTGCTCGCCGTGTTCTTCGCCGCCTACCTCGCGGCGAACCGCAACGCCCTGGCGTACACCGGCCGCAGGATCTGGAAGCTGCAGCTGCCCACCGGCCGGGTGCTCGGCCCGATCGTGGCGATCTGGCTGTTCAGCGTCGGCGTGCTGGTCCTGGAGCGCGACCTGGGCACCTCGCTGCTGTTCTTCGGCCTGTTCGTGATCATGCTGTACGTGGCGACCGGCCGGACCGGCTGGATCGCCGTCGGGCTGCTGCTGGCCGCCGTCGGCGCGTTCGCCGTGGGTTCCTTCGAACCGCACGTGCACAGCCGGGTGCAGGACTGGATCGACCCCTTCGCCTCCATCGACGCGGGCCAGGGGCCCAGCCAGCTCGCCCAGTCGCTGTTCGCCTTCGCGGCGGGCGGGATGCTCGGCACCGGGCTCGGCCTCGGGCACTCCATCCTCATCGGTTTCGCCGCCAAGTCCGACTTCATCCTGGCGACAGCGGGCGAGGAGCTCGGCCTGACCGGGCTGACCGCGATCTTCATGCTGTACGCGCTGCTGGTGGCGCGCGGCTACCGGGCCGGGCTCGCGCTGCGCGACTCGTTCGGGCGGCTGCTCTCGATCGGCCTCGCCTCGATCCTGGCGCTCCAGGTCTTCGTGATCGCGGGCGGCGTGATGGGGCTGATCCCGCTGACCGGTATGGCGATGCCGTTCCTCGCCCAGGGCGGTTCGTCCGTGGTCACCAACTGGATCATCATCGCGCTGCTGATCCGGGTCAGCGACCAGGCCCGCAGGCCCCACCCCGACCAGGTGGAGACCGGAGTCATCGCGCCCATCCTGGAGGACGAGCTGTGATCCCGTACGCACCGACGTACGCGCCGACCGCCCGGGGAGCCCGGCCGTGATCCGTTACATCCGGCGCGCCGCCGCCTTCTGTCTGCTGCTGCTCGTGGCGCTGCTGCTGAACGCCGCACGCGTCCAGGTCTTCGAGGCCCCCTCGCTCGACGACAACTCCGCCAACCGCCGGAACACGATCGACCGTTACGACCGGGCGCGCGGCAACATCCTGGTCGACGGCAAACCCGTCACCGGCTCGAAGGACACCGGCGAGCAGCTCGCCTACGAGCGCACCTACCGCCACGGCCCGCTGTACGCCCCGGTGACCGGATACGCCTCACAGACGTACGGCACCACCCTGGTCGAGAACGCCGAGGACGAGATCCTCTCCGGCACCGACCCGATGCTCGCCCCGATCCCCTTCTGGAACGAGATCACCCGCAGCCGGCAGCCGGGCGGCGATGTCGCCACCACGGTCAAGGACTCCATGCAGCGCGCCGCCTACGAGGGGCTCGGCGGCCGGCGGGGCGCCGTCGCGGCCGTCGAGCCGACGACCGGCAAGATCCTGGCACTGGTCTCGACGCCCTCGTACGACCCCGGACGGCTCTCCGGCACCGGTTCGTCCGTCACCGACGCCTGGCGGGAGCTCAACGCGCAGACCAGTCAGCCGATGCTCAACCGGGCCATCCGGCAGACCTATCCGCCCGGCTCCACCTTCAAGATCGTGACGGCTGCGGCCGCGCTGGACGCCGAGGTCGTGACCGACCCGGACGCCGCCACCGACTCCCCCTCCCCCTACGTCCTGCCGGGCACCTCGACGACCCTGCCCGACGAGGCGAGCGGCTGCGCCGACGCGTCCCTGGCCGAGGCGATCCGGGTCTCCTGCAACACCGTGATGGCCCGGCTCGGCGTGCGCGTGGGGCTCGACGGCATGGTGGAGGCGGCCGGAAAGTTCGGCTTCAACGACACCGGGCTGAAGATCCCCTCCGGAGTGGCGAAGAGCAACTTCGACACCGACATGAGCGACGACCAGCTCGCCCTGTCCTCGATCGGCCAGTTCGACACCACGGCGACTCCGCTCCAGATGGCGATGGTGGCCTCGGCCGTGGCGAACGGCGGCGAGCTCAGGTACCCGCACCTGGTGGACCGTACGACCACGCACAGCGGCTCCACCGTCCGGACCACGGGGTCGCGCACCTACCACCGGGCGATGGATCCGCAGACGGCGACGGAGCTGCGGCAGATGATGATCGACGTGGTGCGGGACGGCACCGGCGGCAACGCGGCGATCGACGGGGTGACGGTCGGTGGCAAGACCGGCACGGCCCAGCACGGCATCGACAACACGGGCACCCCGTACGCCTGGTTCATCTCCTGGGCGCAGGCGCGGGACTCGGCCCGGCCGGCCGTCGCGGTCGCCGTGGTCGTCGAGGACGCCGCCGCCGACCGGGCCGACATCAGCGGCGGCGGCAGCGCGGCGCCGATCGCACGGTCCGTCATGGAGGCGGCGCTGGGGACGGACTGAGGCCCGGCCTCCGGGCCCCGCGCGCCGGCCGCCCGTCACACCCGCGTGAACACGGCTCCATGCCGAGGGTGTTCACCCCGCGACAGAACTGCCCGGTGATCCGGCCGGTCCCCCGGCGGCGGTGATCGGCTTGCGCGACTCGGCCCTGACCCGCGCGGTGTCCAGCGCCGCCTTGCCGAGGTCGACCTTCTCCGGGTCCTGGCTCGCGGACTCGGGCGTGACGACGGCGACGAACGCGGCCGTGTTGCCGTCGCCCCAGGCGCACATGGGAAGAGTGCTGGTGACCCCACCGCCCTTGGACCGCATGACCTGGCAGGACACGGTGATTCCGTACCCGTCGGGGGTGAACTCCCTGGCGGGTACGGCGACGGTCATGCCGTCCGTCTGGGTGGCACCCTCCAGGATCTTGTCCCGGGAGAACTCCGGTTTCTTGATCCGTCCCCACAGACCGGAGACGATCAGGGTGCCGCCGGAGGACGAGGTGTACTGCGTGACGACGGCCTTCGCGTCGCGGATGCTCGGGTCGTAGGTCTCCTCGATCTCCCGGCCGTCGGTCGAGGAGGAGTCCTTGAGCAGCGTGTACTCGTCGTCCAGCAGCTTCTTGGGGACGGTGAGCCGGTACTCGGCCGCCGGGAAACCCCGGCCGGCCACGGCCTGCCCGGCGTCGGCCAGCTTGGAGACCCCGAACACGATGCCGCCGGCCACCACCAGCGCGCCGACGGTGATCCCGACGATCAGCCCGGTCCGCCCCTTCCGGGGCGGCGGCGGTCCCTGCGGGAAGCCGAACGGCTGCTGCGGCGGCGGCCCCTGCGGATACCCGAAGGGCGGCGGGCCCGGGACGGGCTGCTGGGCGTACGGGCCCTGCGGGGCGTAGGGGCTCTGCTGACCGTACGGAGCCTGCTGGCCGTACGGGTTCTGCGGGGGCTGCGGCGGCGGCCCGTACGGGCCCTGCGGTGCTCCGTACGGGCCCTGCGGCGGCTGCGGCGGCGGCGGCGTGGTCATGGCGCCCAAGTTACGTCATGCGCACGAACACCATTTCGAACTCTCGAACCCCGGGGCCGGCCGGTTCAGTTCAGCGGCTCGCGACGCCGGAGCCACTCGTCGGGCACGCCGCCGACCCCGACCGCGGCGCCGACGACCCCGCCCGTGATGGCGCAGGTGGTGTCCACGTCCCCGAACCCCTCGGCCGTCGCCCAGAGCGCCGCCTCCAGGTCGTCCCGGTGCCGGGCGGCGGTCCACAGGGCGAACGGCACCGTGTCGTCGGCGCGGATACGGCTCCCGTTGCCGAGCAGGTCGGCGGCGCGCCACGGCTCGGTGTCGAAGGGCAGTCCGGCGGCTCGCGCCAGCCCCTCGCGCACCGACCCCGCGGGGGTCCGCGCCACGACCTCGTCCAGCGTGAACTCACCCCGCACCGCCAGTGCGGCGGCGACCGCGACCGCCACCGCGCCCGCGATTCCCTCGGGGTGGGCGTGGGTGACCTCCGCCTGCCGCGCGGCCTGCCCGGCGGCGTGGCCGACGTCCCGGTGGAACCGCGCCCCGAGCGGTGCGACCCGCATCGCCGCGCCGTTGCCGAAGCTGCCGCCCTCGAACAGCCCGGGGGCCAGCGTCCGCCAGTCGCCCGGTGACGTCAGCAGCTGGGGCAGCAGCATGTGCATGCCGTGGCCGTACCCCCGCGCCCGGTCGGCGTCGAAGGCCAGGGCGAAGGAGAGCGCGAGCCGGTCCTGCTCGACCTCCCCGCACTCGTCGAGCACCTGGTGGAGCGCACGGGCCAGGGCGGTGTCGTCGGTCCAGTTCCACACGGGTTCCGGGGGTGTGCGGCGCGCCCTGACCTCGTTGTACGCCTGCCGGGGCGCCCGGAAGAGCGGGAACCACCGCTCCCCGAAGGCGTCCCCGAGCGCCAGCGCTTCGAGACTGCGGCGGGCGGCGACGGGGTCTGCTTCGACGGTCGTTGGGGCCATGGAGCCATCCTGGTCCCCCGGTCCGGTGCCGTACAGCCGTTTTCGACCGGAACGTCTCCGTCCGCAACGGTGGCATCCTCCGGCGCCGGGCCGGCCGCGTGATCGGTCTCCTCGCTCATACGGCCGACTCCAGGGCGTCGTTCGGGGAGTCAGGACGTCACGACTCCGTCGGACCCGCCGCCCCGCCGTCCGCGATGGCCTCCGCGACCTCCGCCACCCGCTCCTGCTCCTCGACCGCGAAGCGGTCCCGGTCCAGTTGTTCGGCGATCTCCTCGTCCTGGGCCATCAGCAGGTCCAGGCTGGAGTCGCCCAGTTCGAGGACGCCCATGTCGACGTACGCCTTCTGGAGCCGTTCGCCCCACAGGCCGATGTCCTTGACACACGGAACGATCCGGCTGAAGAGGAGCTTGCGGAACAGCTGGAGGAACTCGGAGTGCTCGGAGAGCTCCTTGGCCTCCTGCTTGCCGATGCCGAAGTTCTCCAGCACCTCCACCCCGCTGAGCCGGTCGCGCATCAGGTAGCAGCCCTCGATGACGAACTCCTCGCGCTCGCGCAGTTCGGCGTCGCTCAGCTGCTTGTAGTAGTCGCGCAGCGCCATCCGGCCGAAGGCCACGTGGCGGGCCTCGTCCTGCATGATGTAGGCGAGGATCTGCTTGGGCAGCGGCTTGGTCGTCGTGTCCCGGATCATGCCGAAGGCGGCCAGCGCGAGGCCCTCGATGAGGACCTGCATGCCGAGGTAGGGCATGTCCCAGCGGGAGTCCCGCAGGGTGTCACCGAGGAGCCCCTGGAGGTTGTCGTTGACCGGGTAGAGCATGCCGATCTTCTCGTGCAGGAACCGGCCGTAGATCTCCGCGTGCCGGGCCTCGTCCATGGTCTGGGTCGCGGAGTAGAACTTGGCGTCCAGGTCGGGGACGGACTCCACGATCCGGGCCGCGCAGACCATCGCGCCCTGCTCGCCGTGGAGGAACTGGCTGAACTGCCAGGAGGTGTAGTGCCGGCGCAGCTCCCCGCGGTTCTTCTCGGTCATCTTCGACCAGTGCGGGGTGCCGTACAGGGTGAGTGCCTCGTCGGGGGTGCCGAGCGGGTCGGTGGGATCGACCTCCAGGCTCCAGTCGATGCGTTTGTTGCCGTCCCACTGTTTGTCCTTGCCCTTCTGGTAGAGGGCGAGGAGGCGTTCGCGGCCGTCGTCGTAGTCCCAGCTGAAGCGCGCTGCTCCGGAGGCGGGAACGGTCCACAGTGGCTGGTCCGGGGCGGTGGTGTAGAGGTCGTGGGTCGACATGGACGGCTCCTTCGCCTCGCATGCTTCGACAATTCACTTGCCGGTTGGCTCAGTTGGCAGGTTCACATGTTGGTAGACGCCGGGTCAACAAGTCGTGCGCAAGGGATTGACGAGCTTGCTGACAGAAGGTCTCATAAGGAGTGACCGCCGGTAACCCAGGTGTGAGGTGCCTCCAGCCATGACGACAGTGACCGAACGCGATGTGCAGTTGCTCCGTGACGCACTCGGCCCGCTCCGGGACCGCGAGCAGATCGCGGAACGGCTGCTGGAGGCCTCGGCCAAGCACTCCTTCGACCCCGACAGGGAGATCGACTGGGACTCGGCGGTCGAGGACGGCAAGTGGTTCTGGCCGCCCGAGCTGATCTCCCTCTACGACACCCCGATGTGGCGGAAGATGTCGCTGGAGCAGCAACAGGACCTGGCCCGGCACGAGGCGGCCTCGCTCGCCTCGCTCGGCATCTGGTTCGAGATCATCCTGATGCAGCTGCTGGTCCGGCACATCTACGACAAGCCGGTGGTCAGCAACCACGTCCGCTACGCGCTCACCGAGATAGCCGACGAGTGCCGGCACTCGATGATGTTCGGCCGGATGATCACCTGGGGCGGGGCGCCCTGCTACCCGGTCCCCCGCAGGTACCACAACCTCGCCCGGGTGCTGAAGACCATCTCCACCACGCCCGGTTCCTTCGCTGCCACCCTGCTCGGCGAGGAGATCCTCGACTGGATGCAGCGGCTGACCTTCCCCGACGAGCGCGTCCAGACCCTGGTGCGCGGTGTGACCCGCATCCATGTGATCGAGGAGGCCCGGCACGTCCGGTACGCCCGCGAGGAACTGCGCCGCCAGATGGTGACCGCGCCGCGCTGGGAGCGCGAACTCACCCGGGTCAGCTGCGGCGAGGCGGCCCGCGTCTTCTCCGTCTGCTTCGTCAACCCCCAGGTGTACGAGAACGTGGGCCTGGACCGCCACGAGGCCGTGGCCCAGGTGCGGGCGAGCGGACACCGCGCGGAGGTCATGCAGTCGGGCGCCAAGCGGCTCACCGACTTCTTCGACGACATCGGGGTCCTCAACGGCGTGGGCCGCAGGCTGTGGAAGAACTCGGGCCTGCTCGCCTGACGGCGGTGACTGCGGCTGTGGCTGTGGCTGTGGCTGTGGCTGTGACGGCGACGTCGGCGGTGACAGCGACGTTGACGGTGACCGGACAGCCCTTAGGGTTGCGGGTATGACCCCTGCCGCAGGCGCGCCGCCGCAGCGCGCTTACCGAAGGCTCAGCGTCGAGGAGCGGCGCACCCAGCTCCTCGGTGCGGCTCTCACCCTCTTCGCGCACCGGGCCCCCGACGAGGTCTCGCTCGACGAGGTCGCCACGGTGGCCGGCGTCTCCCGGCCGCTGGTCTACCGCTACTTCCCCGGCGGGCGCCAGCAGTTGTACGAGGCGGCCCTCAGGTCCGCCGCGGAGGAACTGATCCTGTGCTTCGCCGAACCGCCCGTGGGCCCGCCCACGGAGCGGGTGACGCGCGTCTTGGACCGCTACCTCGCCTTCGTCGACCAGCACGACGCCGGGTTCAGCGCGCTGCTGCGCGGCGGCAGCGTCGCCGAGACGTCCCGTACCGGCACGATCGTCGACGAGGTACGGCGGGCGGCCGCCGACCAGATCCTCCTGCACCTGGGCCGGGGCGCGGGCAGCGAGCCCGGACCTCGGCTGCGGATGATGGTGCGCACCTGGATCGCGGCCGTCGAGGCGGCCTCGCTGATCTGGCTGGACGAGAAGAAGCAGCCGGCCGCGTCCGAGCTGCGTGACTGGCTCGTCGACCAGTTCATCGCACTCCTCGCGGTGACCGCGGCCACCGACCCGGCCACCGCGGCCGCCGTGGCCGAGCTGCTGCCCCTGGAAACGGCGGCGGGACCGGCCGGCCGGCTGGCGGAGCGGCTGATCCCGGTGGTCGGCGAGGCGGCGCATCTGCTGCCCCCGGGCTGATCGGTCAGACTGGGGCGGTGAGAAGCGAGAACGTCCCCTTCACCGGCGGCCCGCTGGACGGGCGGGCCCTGCCCGTGCTCGTCGGCGCCACCGGCCACCCGCCCAAGTGGTACGAGGTCCCGGTCCCGGACGCCGAGGGCGGACCCGCCACCGTGCACTCCTACCGGCGGGTCCCGGCCGGGTACACCAAACGGCTGGGCATCCAGCGCGGCTGGGTCTACGAGTACGCCCCCGGCGGCCGTGAGCGCAGCGGACCCAAGTGGCCCTGGTCGAAGCCTGGCTGAGCGGTACCGGGTGAGCAGGGGTGGAACGGTTCGGGCGGCCCGTGTACCGGCCGGACCGAGCAGGTGCCGGGCGGTCTAAGATCGACGGTCAGGTCCGAGGACGGTCACATAGGGGGTGCGCCATGGAGGCGCTGCGTCAGGACGATCCACACCGCTTCGGCCCGTACACGGCGCTGGTGCGGCTGCGTGAGACGGCCGCGGCGGTGCAGTACCTCGCCCGCGGGGCGACCCCGCAGGACCTCGCCGTGATCACGGCCGCGCGGCCCGAGCTGGCCGCTCTGCCCGCCTTCCGGCGGCACTTCCAGGCGGAGGCCGGGACCGCGGACCGGCTGGCCGGCGGCTGGGTGGCCGCGCAGCTCGAGACCCGCACGGACGGGGACCAGGACGACGAGCTGCTGTGGACGGCCGCGGAGTACGTGCCGGCGCTGACGCTCGCCGAGGCGATCGAGACCGCCGGGCCGCTGCCCGAGCGGGCCGTGCGGATACTGGGCGCGGGCGTCGCCGAGACCCTCTCCCGGGTGCACGCCACCGGAGCCGTGCTGCAGGGGCTCGCCCCCAGGACGGTGCTGCTGGCCGAGGACGGGCCTCGGCTCACCGCCTTCGGCCCGCTGGGCGCGGCGGCCGACGCCGAGGCGCGGCCGGGCGGACAGCTCTCCGTCCGGCTCGGGTACCTGACCCCGGAGCAGATCGAGGGCGAGGAAGCCGGTCCGGCCTCCGACCTCTTCGTGCTGGGCCTGCTGCTCGCGTACGCGGCGACCGGCAGCACCCCGCTGGCGGACGGCCCCGCGACGGAGGCCGCCGAGCGGATCGCCCACACCGACCCCGAACTGGCCTCCGTGCCGGACGCGTTGCGCGAGCTGATCGGCCGCTGCCTGGCGAAGGACCCGGCGGACCGGCCGACCGCGGGTGCGGTGGCCGCGGAACTGGCCCTGGAGGGCGCGGCCGGGCTCGCGAAGGGCGGGGACTGGCTGCCGGCCACGCTCTCGGCGGCCGTGACGGAACAGGGCGTGCGGGCGCGGGCGCTGGAGACGGCGCCGCCCGTCATCGAGGACACCGTGCCGGTGACGGACGCGGCGGGGACGGCCGGCGCACAAGCCCAGGCGGCCCCGGACGCCCCGGAGGTCCCCGCGGCCACCGATGTCCCCGCGGCCACCGACGTCCCCGCGGCCACCGACGTCCCCGCGGCCACCGATGTCCCCGATATCCAGGACGCCGTGCCGCCGGCGCTGCCCGCCGGCAACGGGGCCGAGGAGTCCGCGCCCCACCGGGACACCCGGACCGCCCAGTTCGGGATCATCGACCCCCGTTCCCTGCGGCCCGATCTGGCTACGGCCCAGCTCTCGCTCAACCGTGAGCTGCCCGGCCCCGCCGGACCGCCGGCCGGTCAGGCGCCCCAGCAGCAGCCCCCTCATTCGCCCCAGGCGCCCCAGAACGCCCAGCCCCAGCCCTACTCGGGCCCCTCGGCGCCCTTCCCCAGCACGGCCCTCCCGGTGCCCTACGCTCCCCAGCCCGCGCCCCTCCCCGCTCCCTTCCCGCTCCAGGCCGCTCCCGAGCGCCCCTCGCCCGGCCGCCGGAACCTGCTGATCGGGGCGGCGGCCGGGGTCGTCGGGCTCCTCGTCGGCGGTGGCGCGGTGGCCGCGCTCGGTTCCGGCGACGATTCGAAGACCACGGACGACGCCAAGCCCGCCCCGAGCCGCAGCGGGGCCACCGTCGCCGGACTGCCGCCGCAGCCGCGCTGGGTCCACGCGCACCCGGCGTCCGAGCCGGTCCCGCTGACCGCCGCGCTCTGGAACGACCGGCTGCTGGTGCTCACCGACGCGGCCCACGCCACCGCCATCGACCTGGGCACCGGCCGCCGGGTCTGGCAGAACGCGGACGCCGCCAAGGGCCAGGCCGCCCTGCCCGCCGGAAAGGACCTCTGCTTCATCGCCGGTCCGGACGAGTTCCTGTGGCTGTCGGCGAAGGACGGCAAGGTCGCCCACCGCCTGGCGTACGCCGACGGCTTCGAAGGCGCTCCGGGCCTGAAGGTGCGCACGCTCGTCGGCGCGTCCGGATCGACCGTCTGGCTCACCGGCTCCACCCAGTCCACCGTGAAGGCGCCCAAGCCCAAGAAGGGCAAGAAGCGCGGCAAGGACAAGGTGGTCGTCAAGTCCTACCTGTTCGGGTACGACATCGAGCAGCGCAAGGAGCTGTGGCGCACGGCGGTACCCACCGGTCGCGGCCCGGCGGCGCCGGTGTACCGGCTGATCGCGGCGGGGCCGGACGACCTCGTCGTACGCCAGGACCACCTGTCGCTCACCCCGGCGGACGTGAAGGCCGCCAAGGGCAAGGGGATCTTCCGCAGCTTCGACCGGAAGACCGGGAAGTCCAGGTCGACCGAGGCGTTCGGCGGCGTCACCCCCGACGCGGCGGCCGTGGGCGACGAGGACGGCGTGCTGTACGCGGCGGTCGGGGACGATCTCCGCGCCTTCGGCCTGTCCGACCGCAAGCCCAGGTGGACCCTCAACGGCTCGGGCGGCTCCCGCTTCGGGACCCCGGTCGAGGCAGGCAAGCTGCTGCACACCACCAACAGCAAGCTGGAGGTGGGAGCGGTCGACCGGGAGACGGGCCGGCTGCGCTGGCAGCGGTCGACGGAGGGTACGGGCCCCGGCCGGGCGCCCACCGTCACCGTCAGCGGCGGCGGGGCGACACTGTTCGCCGCGACCTCCGGACAGGTCACCGCGTTCGCGGCCGCCGACGGGCGGCGGCTGTGGAAGTTCCAGGACATCGGGGACCAGGACCCGAAGGGCGCCACGGTCACCGCCGCCTACCAGGTACTGCCCTACGGGAAGACCGCCCTCGTCCGGCGCGGCCGGGCGGTCTACGCGTTCCCGGTCGACTGACCGCAGGGCCGGAAGGCGGCACGCGACCGCCGCCTTCCGGGGGACCGGACCGCCGCCACGCACCTCGGTTCTTGAATCACCTGACGGCAGGTGAGCGTATAGAGGCATTGCGCTCACTTATGGGGTAGTCCCACGATTCACCCCGCTATCGGAGGTGATGTCGTGCCGGGCAGTGTTCTGCGCTCCGTCTGCACGGCGGCGCTCGCGGCCGTCGTCGTGACCTCTCCGGCCGCCGCGCTGGCCGCACCCTCCCCCTCGCCCGCCCCCTCCCCGGCGGCCGACGCGGCGGCCGGCCCCGCCCCGGAAGCGGCTGAACCGCCCGCCGGCGCCGCCGCGCTGCTGGTGGAACTGCAGAAGCTGTACCAGCAGGCCGAGGAGGCCACCGAGACCTACAACGGGACGGCGGCCGAACTGAAGAAGCGGACCGCGGAGGCGAAGAAGCTGGACGCCGCCCTCGTCACCGCCCGCCTCTCGCTGTCGCGCGGCCGCGACGCCACCGGGCGCCTGGCCCGCGAGCAGTACCAGGGCCGTTCCGACTTCTCCTCGTACCTGCGGCTGCTGCTGTCCCGCGACCCCGCGCAGGCCCTGGACCAGGGGCAGGTCATCCAGCGGCTGGCCGCCGGGCGGGTGGCGGCCGTGAAGCGGCTCACCGGGGCGGAGAAGCGCGCCGACGAGCTGGCGAAGGAATCCCGCAAGGTGCTCGACCGGCAACAGGTGCTGGCCGCACGGCAGAAGAAGGAACGCGACTCGGTGCGCGGCCGCCTCAAGGAGGTCGAGGGCATGCTCGCCACGCTCTCGGCGGACCAGCTCACCGAACTGTCGGGCCTTGAGGAGCAGGGCACCGCGAAGGCCCAGGAGAAGCTGGTCACCTCGGGCGCCCTGTCCTCGACCCGGCCGCCGTCCGAGGAGGGCGGCGAGGCGGTCCGGTACGCGGTCCGGCAGATCGGCAAGCCGTACGTGTGGGGCGCCGAGGGGCCCTCCTCGTTCGACTGCTCCGGGCTCACCTCGCAGGCCTGGGCGAGCGCCGGCCGCACCATTCCGCGTACGTCGCAGGAGCAGTGGCGGCAGCTGCGGAAGGTGTCGGTGAGCGCGCTGCGCCCGGGGGACCTGGTGATCTACTTCCCGAAGGCCACACACGTGGCGCTGTACATCGGCAACGGGCTGGTGGTGCAGGCGCCCCGGCCGGGCTCCCTGGTGAAGGTCTCGCCGCTGGCGTCGAATCCGCTGCTGGGCGCGGTCCGGCCGGACCCGGAAAGCGCCCCGCAGGCCACGTACAAGGCGCCGGAGCTGCCCCAGGGAGCCTCCGGAGGCTCGGACGAGGGGTACAGCGTCTCCACCGCGCCCACCGGATGACAGCGCACCCGCTGGACGGGCCGGGCAGGGTCCGTCCAGCGGGTGGAGAGCGCTCAGGCCCCGGACACCGAGGCGAGGTAGGCGTTCGTCTTCTCCGGCTCGAAGAAGAAGTTGTCGAAGTCCGCCGGGTCGTTGAACCCGTTGGCGAAGCGGTCCGCGACCGGCTGGAGCCGGCCGCCGGCGCCGATCAGGTTCAGCACGTGCTCCGGCGGGACGCCGAGCATCGCGTTCGTCCACTTCACGACGTGCTGGGCGGTGTCCCAGTAGCGGTCGAACGTGGACTGCATCCACTCCGCGTCGAACTCACGGTCGCCGCGCTCGATGATCGAGTCCAGGTAGGCGTTCGCGCACTTGGACGCCGAGTTGGAGCCCTGGCCGGTGATCGGGTCGTTGGCGACGACCACGTCCCCGACACCGAGCACCAGGCCGCCGCCGGGCAGCCGGCCGATCGGCTTGCGGACGGTCGGGGCGTAGCGGCCCGCCAGGGTGCCGTTGGCGTCGGTCAGTTCGACCTTCGTGGCGCGGGCGTACTCCCACGGCGTGAACCGCTCCATCAGCTCCAGCGTCTTGGCCAGGTGCTCCGAGGGGTCCTTGATGCCCTGGAAGACGTCGAGCGGTCCGCCCGGCACACCCTCCCAGAACAGGATGTCGGCGCGGCCGGACGTGGTCAGGGTCGGCATCACGAACAGCTCGCCGACGCCCGGGACCAGGTTGCAGCGGACCGCGTCGAACTCGGGGTGCTCGGGGCGCGGGCCCATGCCGTGGACGTACGCGACGGCCAGGGCGCGCTGCGGGGCGTCGAACGGGGAGCGGGACGCGTCCCGGCCGAACATGGAGACCAGCTCGCCCTTGCCCGCCGAGACCATGACCAGGTCGTAGGTGCGGGAGAAGTAGTCCAGGTCCGAGACGGCCGCGCCGTGGATGACGAGCTGTCCGCCGCGCTGGGCGAAGGTGTCCATCCAGCCGGCCATCTTCACGCGCTGGTCCACGGACTGGGCGAAGCCGTCCAGCTTGCCCACCCAGTCGACGGCGCGCGAGGAGTCGGGCGCGGCGACCGAGACCCCGAGGCCCTCGATGCGCGGGGCCTGGGACTCCCAGAAGTTGAGCTGGTAGTCCCGCTCGTGCTGGAGCGCGGTGTGGAACATGCACTGCGTCGACATGACCCGCCCCGAACGGATCTCGTCAGCGGTGCGGTTGGACATGAGGGTGACTTCGTACCCTCTGGACTGCAGTCCCAGGGCGAGCTGGAGCCCGGACTGGCCGGCTCCGACTATGAGTATCTTCCGCATCGCGGTTCTCCGTTGTGTGTGACGTGCGAGCTAATCGGGGGTTACCTCGAGGGCGTGGCCCACCAGGGCCAGCAGGGCCTCGACGACATTGATCTTGTTACGCGCGTCCATGATCACAACAGGTACGTGCGGAGGCACGGTCAGGGCCTCCCTGACGTCCTCGGCCTCGAACCCGGGGGTTCCCTCGAAGTGGTTGACGGCCACGATGTAGGGCAGCCCGCAGCTCTCGAAGTAGTCGAGGGCCGGGAAGCAGTCGGCGAGCCGGCGGGTGTCGGCCATCACGACCGCGCCGATCGCGCCGCGCACCAGGTCGTCCCACATGAACCAGAAGCGCTGCTGGCCCGGGGTGCCGAAGACGTACAGCACGAGGTCGTCGTCGAGCGTGAGACGGCCGAAGTCCATCGCGACGGTCGTGGTGACCTTGTCGGGCGTGGCGCTGAGGTCGTCGGTCTCCTCGCTGGCCCGGGTCATCATCGCTTCGGTCTTCAGCGGGGTGATCTCGGAGACCGAGCCCACGAAGGTGGTCTTTCCGACGCCGAAGCCGCCCGCGACCACTATCTTCGTGGCGACCGGGGCCCTGGTGTGGTCCAGCTGCCAGGCCTGCAGACCTTCGTCGGCCCGGCTCTTCGGCCCCGGCTGACGCGGGGCGAACAGCGGCGACTCAGAGACGACGGAGTCCATTGAGCACCCTTTCGAGCAGTGCGCGGTCGGGCTGGCCGGTGCCGTGCCCGGTCCCGTACACGCGGATCTTTCCCTGGTCGGCCAAGTCGCTGAGCAGTACCCGGACCACGCCGAGCGGCATCTTCAGCAGCGCGGAGATCTCCGCGACGGTACGCATCCGGCGGCAGAGCTCGACGATGGCCCGGAGCTCCGGCATGACGCGCGAGGCGAGGTTGCCGTTGGTCAGTTCGCGTCGCTCGTCGGGCGCTTCGAGCGCGGCCACGAACGTCTCGACGAGCAGGACGTGGCCGAACCGGGTGCGGCCACCGGTCAGCGAGTACGGGCGGACCCGGGCGGGGCGTTTGTCGGCCTTCCGGACGGGGAGCCTGCGGGCGGGTTCGGCGGCGGGGGTCACTGGGCGCTCTCCATCGATTTGCGCAGCTCACTGCGGAGTTCGGGGGTGAGTACGTGGCCGGCACGGCCGACGAAGAGCGCCATGTGGTAGGCGATGACGCTCATGTCGCAGTCGGGGGTGGCGTGCACCCCGAGCAGCGAGCCGTCGCTGATCGACATGACGAAGACGCTGCCTTCCTCCATGGCGACCATGGTCTGCTTGACGCCACCGCCCTCCATCAGCTTCGCGGCGCCGATGGTGAGGCTGCCGATACCGGAGACGATGGTCGCCAGGTCGGCGCTGGAGCCGCGGGGGCCGTCCTGTTTGCCTGCCGCCTGGGCGGCCTGGTGGCCGGGGTCGGAGGAGAGCAGCATCAGACCGTCCGACGAGACGACGGTGACCGAGTGGACCCCTGGCACCTCCTCCACCAGATTGCTCAGCAACCACTGAAGGTTCCGGGCCTCGGTACTCAGCCCGAATGTGCTGGGCGCAGTCAACTGCGTGCCTCCTCGACTGTGTCCCCCGTCTCGTCGGTTCGACCGTCGGTACGGTCGGCCGCCTCAGTGTGGCCTGTACGTGCGGTGCGACCGTCCGGAACGGCCGTCCCCGGCGTGGCGGAACCGGCGATCTCCGCCTCGACGTCCCTGCGGCCGTCCTTCGCGCCCTGGTGGAAGCCGCCCAGCCGGCGGCGCAGGGCGTCCTTGTCCACGCTGCCCTTGCGGTCGGCGGCGGGAGCGGCTGCGGGCGAGACGACCTTGGGGGTGCGCTTGGGCAGCCCCTTGTCGGTGACCGGGTCGGGCTCCGGGTGGCGCGGGCCGGGCACGGCGTCGGCCACGGAGGTGGCGACGGGTGCGGGGACCGGGGCGGGGGTGTTCCCCGGCTGCGGGCCCTCGTCGGCGGCGCGCTCGTGGGCGTCGGGGCCGATGGCGTAGGGGCCGGACGCGAGCGTGGGCTCGGGCCCGTCCCCGAAGGCCGGGGCGTGGGTGAACTCGGGTACGTCGTCGAACTCGGGCACCCTGGGGAGCCGGACCTGCATCGTGGACTCGGACTCGGACTCGGACTCCGGGGCGGGCACGGGTGCGGGCTGCGGCACGGGTGCGGGCTGCGGCTGGGGGGCGGCCACGGCCTGCTCCGGCGCGGGCCCGGCGTCGGCCACGGACTCGGACTCGGACTCGGACTCGGCGATCGTCTGTTCTGCCGCCGCGATCAGCGGGTCACCGGGCAGCGCCAGTGTGCGGCTGGGCAGTGCGTTGGAGTTGGCCTCCGCGACCGAGCCCGGCAGGTTCAGCGTGGGCGCGTCGCCGGGCGCGGTGACCGGCGGCGGGGTGGCGGCCGGCGGCGCCTTCGGCAGCAGGGCCGTGGGCAGTACGACGACCGCCGCCACCCCGTTGCCCTTCTGCTCGCGCAGCTGCACCCGTACCGCGTGGCGCGCGGCCAGCAGCGAGGTCACCTGGAGGCCGAGGCCGGCTCCGTCCGCGTTCTGTTCGCCCGCCTCGAAGAGCGACGGGTCGGCCAGCCGGGTGTTGAGCTCGCCCATCCGCACGGCCGACATGCCGATGCCCTCGTCCTGCACGGAGAGCATCACCTCGCCGCTCTCCAGCAGCCAGCCGGAGAGCTGGACCTGGGAGTCGGGCGGCGAGAACGAGGTCGCGTTCTCCAGGAGTTCCGCGACCAGGTGGCTGAGGTCGTCGGCGGCGAATCCGGCGATCTGGGCGTGCGGCGGCAGGGACTGGATGGTGACCCGCTCGTACCGCTCGATCTCGCTGACCGCCGCGCGCAGAACGTCGACCAGCGGAATCGGGCCGGGGTGCGTGTGCCCGTGCTCGGCGCCCGCGAGGACCAGCATGTTCTCGCTGTGGCGACGCATGACCGTGGCCATGTGGTCGAGCTTGAAGAGGGTGGCGAGCCGGTCCGGGTCCTGCTCGCGCTCCTCCATCGACTCGACGACCCCGAGCTGGCGCTCGACGAGGCCGAGGTTGCGCAGCGAGAGGTTGACGAAGGTGTGGTGGACGGTGTTCTTCAGCTTCTCCAGCTGGGCGGTCAGGTCGGCGGTGTGGACCTGGAGTTCGGCTCGCTGGATGGTGAGCGCCTCGCGGCCGGCGATCAGCTCGGCGCGCTCGCTCTCCAGCTTTCCGAACCGCCCGTTGAACTCGTGGAGCAGTCCGTGCAGCCTGCCGTGCAGGGCGTTGATGGACCGGACGACCTGGGCGAACTCGTCGTTGCGGCCGGTGTAGCGGACCGGTTCGGCGGTCTCGGGCTCCGCCGCCAGACGGGCGGCGCCGATCCGCAGCACGGCGAGCGGCTGGGTGAGGGTGCGGGCCACGGCGGTGGAGACGCCGACGGCGATCAGGAAGCAGCCGCCGAGCAGCGCGATGCGCAGTTCGAGCGCGGTGACGTCGTCGTCGCGGAGCTGCTCCAGCCGCTGGACCTGGGCGGTACCGAGCGCCGACTCGACGCTGCGCATCCGGTCGATCCGGGCGGAGAGCGCCGCCCCGGCCTTCTTGCTGTCGGTCTTCCGGTCGGAGTCGGAGAGCTCGGGGCGGTCGGTGAGCTCGGCGAGGTACTTCTCCGCGTTGTTGACCTCGGGGCCGGTGACGGTGGACGCGAGCTTGTCGCGGGCGGTGGCGCCGGCCGCCTGGTCGAAGTCGGCCAGTGAGGAGAGCTCCCCGACCCTGGCCTGCTGGGCGGCGGCGCTCAGCTCGTCACGGGTGCGGTCGTCCTTCGTCCCGCCCTCGTCCTGCGTCTGGACGGGCAGCCCGGTGAACGGGTCGGTCCGCGTCACCGGTTCCCTGCGGGGAACGGCGAGCGCGGCGAGCAGCAGCCCCCGGGTGGCCGAGGCGTGTTCGGTGGCCTGGCCGAGGGCGAGCGGGGCGCGGCCCGGTCCGGCGGCGCGCGGCGGGGTCTTCTCCGCGAGTTCGTCGGCGAGGCCGTGGAGCTTGGCGATGACCTCGGAGTACGACTGATGGGCCTCCAGCGCCGAGCCCTTGCCGCTGATGGCGTCGCGGCGCAGCGAGGGGATGGTGGAGAGGTCGCGGCGCAGGACTTCGGGGGCCGCGTCGCGGATCTCGTCGACCTGCTGGTCCACGCGGGCGCTCCGGCTCCCGGCGGTGCCGGTCGTGCCGGGCTTGCCCTCCCGGCCGGCGGCGATGTACGCGGTGACCTCGTCGCGCTCGTCAGCGAGGGAGTGCGCCAGCGCGATGGCCTGCTGGTTCAGCTCCGCGAGGGTGACCAGCCGCTGTGAGTCGTTCAGATCGGACGAGGCGCCGAGGGCGGCCGGGGCCCCCGCGGCTATGACGGTGATCCCGACGACCGCGACTCCCGCGACCAGCCGACTGCGTACGCGCACGGTGCGCCCGCCTTCGGCCGGCGCCGAAGACGCCACCTCGGAACCGCTGTTCTTGCCGCCCTTGCTCCGAGGCCGCTTCTTCTGCACCGGTGCTCGCAATCTTGACTCGTCCGCCCTTGAAGCAGAGGTGACGCACGGCCACATGAACGAGCGCCCCGCCCCCTGGTACGGCTTCTGACCATTCCAGTGCTTTTGAGAGGGGGGCGCGCATCAACCGCTCCGCCACTCGAACGAGTGAACAACAATCAAGAGTTGCCGAACAACTCTCCCCACGGGGCCCCAGCGGCACACCTGGACGCCGGGCTGGAACTTCCGGGCAGGCTTTGGCAGGATGCCCGCCCGCACACTTGGCGGAGGGATTACCTCCGCTCCAGCCGCCCGCCTGACCTGGCAGTACGAGTCGGCCCGGGTCCGTGCACGCCTCGTGAAGGCGTCGTGCAGACTGACCGGATGCGTATGGAGCTCGCCACCGCCGCCGGCATTCCCGGGCGCTCGAACGAGGACTGGGCGGCCACCGTGCTGCCCGCTGCCGGCCAGGGCGGAGGGCTCGTCCTGCTCGACGGGGTCACCCCGCCCCCGGGCGAGGACGGTTGTGTGCACTCGGTGCCGTGGTTCACCGCACGGCTCGGCGGCGCGCTGGTCGAACTGTCGGGTTCGCGGCGGGATCTGACCCTCCGGGAGATCCTGGCGGAGTCCATCCGGCGCACCGCCGACACACACCGCTCCCTGTGTGACCTTTCTCACGTACGCACACCGCAGGCAACCGTCGTCATGGTGCGTTGGGACTCGACCGGGATCGAACACCTGGTCCTGTCCGATTCCGTGCTGCTCCTCGAATCACCCGACGGGGCCGTGCGCGCCCTGCTGGACGACCGGCTCGACCGGCTGCCGCCCGGCTCGCTCGTCTCCGACGCGATCGCCGACGCGCAGGTCCGGAACAAGGAGGGCGGCTTCTTCACCGCCGCAGCCGATCCGGCCGTCGCGCAGCGTGCGGTGACGGGGCGTACGCCCCGCGCCGAGGTCCGGGCGGTGGCCGCGATGACGGACGGCGCGAGCCGCTGGACGGAGATGTTCGGCGAGGGCGACTGGACGGCCTGCCTCGGGGTGCTGCGCAAGGAGGGGCCCCAGGGGCTGATCGACCGGGTCCGGGCCCTGGAGGACGCGGACACCGACCGTACGCGGCTGCGGCGGAGCAAGACGCACGACGACGCGACGGCGGTCTACGCGGAGCTGTGAGCGGGCCCGGGGCGCTTCCGTAAGAGGTGAGGCGGCCGGTCGCCCGCCGCGCCGGGTACGTACCGCTCTCAGTCCTCCGCGCGGGCGTTCAAGTGATGCAGCAACCGGGCCAGTTCCGCGACCTCCGCCCGGTCCCAGTCCGCGAACTTGCGCACGTACTGGTCCCGGCGGGCGTCGCGGACGCGCCGGAAGCGGTCGAGGCCCTCGTCGGTGAGGCGGACGAGGAAGGCCCGGCCGTCGGCCGGATCGGGCTCGCGCGCCACCAGTCCGAGGTTCTCGAGGGCGCGCAGTTGACGGCTCATGGTGGCCTTGCCGACCCCGAAGTACGAGGCGAGGTCCGTGGCCCGCTGCCGCCCCGCCGACTCCAGGCGCACGAAGAGTCCGTAGGCGGCGGCCTCCAGCTCCGGGTGGACCTCACGCGCCATCTCGCCCGAATTCGCCCGCGCCCGGCGCAGGAACACCGCCAACTCCAGCTCCAGGGCAAGGAATTCGTGGTCCACACCACTCGCCCCGGCTGCGCCGGGTTCACTCCCTCTTTCGCTCCCGTGCACGTCAACACCCCTCATGAGCTTTCCTGCCGCTGAAAGTTTCTTTCACCGCTGGTCATCGCCGCAGCTCCGTCAGTATTTCGCAGGAGTAGACCAACGGCACCGCCCTGGCCCTCTTCCGCCGCACGGGTCTACGTGCGTAGCGTCATGCATGGCATGTTCACACCATGACGTGTCACCAGGGGTGCGCCCGCCGGTCCCTGAGTCAGCAGATCCCCCCACTGAGGCCTCGGAGGCACGCAATGCCCGTGCACAGATCCGGCTCAATGACCACCCGCCGCTCGCGCTTCGCAGCCGCGGGAACTCTGCTCGCAGCACTCTCCCTCCTCATCACCCTGCCGGGCGCCGCGGGCGCCGCGGGCAACCCTGCCACCGGCGACCCCACGAAGCCCGCCCGGGGCTCGGCCACCATGGGCATGGGCGTCGCCGCCCACGACGGCCGGGGCGGACCGCCGGCCGACACCCGCGCCGTCCAGACCGAGGGCGTGGACGTCAGCGGCCACCAGAACGCCGTGAACTGGGCCGCCCTCTGGAGCAGCGGCGTCAAGTGGGCCTACGTCAAGGCCAGCGAGGGCACGTACTACACGAACGAGGACTTCACCCAGCAGTACAACGGTTCGTACAACGTCGGCATGATCCGGGGCTCGTACCACTTCGCCACTCCGGACACGACGAGCGGCGCCGTCCAGGCCAACTACTTCGTGGACCACGGCGGCGGCTGGTCCAAGGACGGCCGGACGCTGCCGGGCGCCCTCGACATCGAGTGGAATCCGTACGGCGACCAGTGCTACGGCAAGTCCCCGGCCGCGATGGTCTCCTGGATCCGCGACTTCGTGAACACCTACAAGGCGCGCACCGGACGCGACGCGGTCATCTACACCGCGACGAGCTGGTGGCAGACCTGCACGGGCAACAACGCGGGCTTCGGTACCACCAACCCGCTCTGGGTGGCCCGTTACAACACCACGGTCGGCGCGCTCCCGGCCGGCTGGGGCTTCTACACGATGTGGCAGTACACCTCGACCGGCCCCACCGTCGGCGACCACAGCCACTTCAACGGCGCCCTCGACCGCGTACAGGCGCTGGCCAACGGCTGAGCCACCACGCGCCGGTCTCCACCCGGCGCACCCTCCCCGCACGAGAACCCGGCGACGCACCCCGTCGCCGGGTTCCTGCGGCTGCGCCGCCTTCGCCGCCCCGGGGATACGTGACGGCCAGGACGCGCCGCTCACCGAACGCGCGCCACCGTGCCTCGGACCCGGATGCCCCGCCTGACCAGGCATTCCCTCTCACAGGGAGGCGGACGCCCCGCTATACACGCCATGTATACGCGGTGTGTATAGTCCGTCCGGACGCACGCCGTGTGCGCCGTTCAGCCACGAGGGAGTGACCTGCCTTGCCCAGTAGGACGAAGTCGATCGGTACGGGGTTGGCCGTCGCCCTTGTGACGGCCCTCACCCTCACGCTCAGCGGCTGCTCGATGGAGACCACCGCCCCCGGCTCCGCACGCGCCGACGCCGCCTCGGACTCCAAGGGGTCGTTCGGCCCGGTGGACTGCCGCAAGGCCAAGTGCATAGCCCTGACCTTCGACGCGGGCCCGGCCGAGGACACCCCCCACCTGCTGGACATACTCAAGAAGGAGAAGGTCCACGCGACCTTCTTCCTGCTGGGCAAGAACCACGTGAAGAAGCACCCCGACACCGTCCGCCGGATCGAGGCCGAGGGTCACGAGGTGGCCAACCACACCTGGTCGCACGAGATCCTGACGGACAAGAAGCCCGCCGAGATACGGGCCGAGCTGGAGAAGACGCAGGACGCGATAGCGGCGATCACCGGCAAGAAGCCGAGGCTGATGCGCCCGCCGCAGGGCCGCACGGACGACACCGTCTCCAACATCAGCAAGGACCTCGGGCTCTCCCAGATCCTGTGGAGCGCCACCGCCAAGGACTACTCGACGACGGACTCCGCACTGATCAAGAAGCGGATCCTGGACCAGGCGAGCAAGGACGGCATCATCCTGCTGCACGACATCTACAAGGGCTCCGTGCCCGCGGTGCCCGGCATCATCGACGCGCTGAAGAAGCAGGGCTACACCTTCGTGACGGTCCCCCAGCTGATGGCGCCCGCCGAGCCGGTGCCGGGCACGATCTACCGCCCCTGAGCCTCCCGGGCACGCGAAACGGCCCGCCTCCCCGCGAGGGGAGGACGGGCCGTCCGTACCGGCCGCGCCCGTGGTGCCGCGCCCGTCACTGCGCGGCGCCTACGCGGCGGCCGGGATCCTGCGCTCCGCCGGAGCCGACGCCGGGGCGAGCGCGATCTCCAGCACCTGGCGGACGTCGGTGACCGGGTGGACCTCCAGGGTGTCCAGCACCTCGGCGGGGACGTCGTCCAGATCCGCCTCGTTGCGCTGCGGGATCACCACGGTGGTGATGCCCGCGCGGTGGGCGGCGAGCAGCTTCTGCTTCAGGCCGCCGATCGGCAGCACCCGTCCGGTCAGCGACACCTCACCGGTCATCGCCACATCGGTGCGGACGAGGCGTCCGGAGAGCAGCGAGGCCAGGGCGGTCGTCAGGGTGATGCCCGCGCTCGGGCCGTCCTTGGGCACGGCGCCCGCCGGGAAGTGGATGTGCACGCCCCGGTCCTTCAGGTCCGCGACCGGCAGTTCCAGCTCCGCGCCGTGCGAGCGCAGGAAGCTGAGCGCGATCTGCGCGGACTCCTTCATGACGTCGCCGAGCTGGCCGGTGAGGGTCAGTCCGGAGGCGCCGGTCTCCGGGTCGGCGAGGGACGCCTCCACGAAGAGGACGTCGCCGCCGGCCCCGGTCACCGCGAGTCCGGTGGCCACACCGGGCACCGCGGTGCGGCGCTCGGCCGGGTCCTGCGCGGACTCCGGGACGTGGTGCGGCCGCCCGATGAGCGCGCGCAGGTGCTCGTCGGCCACCGTGAACGGCAGCTCCCGGTCGCCCAGTTCGTGCTGGGCCGCGACCTTGCGCAGCAGCCGGGCCACGGACCGCTCCAGGTTCCGTACCCCTGCCTCACGGGTGTACTCGCCGGCCAGCTTGCGCAGCGCCGACTCGTCGAGGGTGACCTCGTCCTTCTCCAGACCGGCCCGTTCCAGCTGGCGCGGGAGCAGGTGGTCGCGGGCGATGACGACCTTCTCGTCCTCGGTGTAGCCGTCGAGCCTGACCAGCTCCATCCGGTCGAGCAGGGCCTCCGGGATGGCTTCCAGGACGTTCGCGGTGGCCAGGAAGACGACGTCGCTGAGGTCGAGTTCGACCTCCAGGTAGTGGTCGCGGAAGGTGTGGTTCTGGGCCGGGTCGAGTACTTCGAGCAGGGCGGCGGCCGGGTCGCCCCGGTAGTCGGAGCCGACCTTGTCGATCTCGTCGAGCAGGACGACCGGGTTCATCGAACCGGCCTCCTTGATGGCGCGGACGATGCGCCCGGGGAGCGCGCCGACGTAGGTGCGCCGGTGGCCCCGGATCTCCGCCTCGTCCCGGACACCGCCGAGCGCGACGCGGACGAACTTGCGGCCCATGGCGTGTGCCACGGACTCCCCCAGCGAGGTCTTGCCCACGCCGGGCGGGCCCACCAGAGCCAGTACGGCACCGCCGCGCCGCCCGCCGACGACGCCCAGACCTCGGTCCGCGCGCCGCTTGCGCACCGCGAGGTACTCGGTGATGCGCTCCTTCACGTCCTGGAGACCCGCGTGTTCGGCGTCGAGGATCTCCTGGGCGCCGCGGATGTCGTAGGCGTCCTCGGTCCGCTCGGTCCACGGGAGTTCGAGGACGGTGTCGAGCCAGGTCCTGATCCAGGAGCCCTCGGGGCTCTGGTCGGAGGAGCGCTCCAGCTTGTCGACCTCCTTGAGCGCGGCCTCGCGGACGTGCTCGGGAAGGTCGGCGGCCTCGACGCGGGCCCGGTAGTCGTCGGACTCGTCGCCGGAGCCGGAGTCGCCGTTCAGTTCGGAGAGTTCCTTGCGCACGGCGTCGAGCTGGCGCCGCAGCAGGAACTCGCGCTGCTGCTTGTCGACGCCCTCCTGGACGTCCTTGGCGATGGACTCCGCGACGTCCTGTTCCGCGAGGTGTTCACCGAGCCACTGGATGGCGAGCTTCAGCCTGGCGACCGGGTCGGCGGTCTCCAGCAGCCGCACCTTCTGGGCGGTGGTCAGGAAGGGGGAGTATCCGGAGTTGTCGGCGAGCGTGGAGATGTCCTCGATCTGCTGGACCCGGTCCACGACCTGCCAGGCACCGCGCTGCTTCAGCCAGCTGGTGGCGAGCGCCTTGTACTCCTTGGCCAGCTCGGCGGCGGCCCCGGGAAGGGGGTCGGGGGCCGAAGCGTCGACCCGGGTGCCCTCCACCCAGAGCGCGGAGCCCGGTCCGTTGGTCCCGGCGCCGATCCGTACCCGGCCGCGCCCTCGGATCAGCGCGCCGAGGTCCCCGTCGGAGAGCCGTCCGACCTGTTCGACGGTGCCGATGACACCGATGCCGGTGTAGGTGCCGTCGATGCGCGGGACGAGCAGCACCTCGGGCTTGCCGCCGTCCTCGCGGGCGACGGACTGCGCGGACTCCACGGCGGCGCGTACGTCGGTGTCGGACAGGTCCAGAGGTACCACCATTCCGGGCAGCACGACCTCGTCGTCGAGCGGCAGCACAGGCAGGGTGAGCGGTGTGACCGCATTGGACTCAGTAGCCATGATCTCCCCTTCGGCAGTCAAGTTGAGCTATGCAGACTCAATGCTCCTGAGCCTTTCAATGTTCCCCGGGAGGTGTTCGCTGTGAGCGATCAGCGGGTGACCAGGGGACGACTGCCTCCGTGTGCTCTTCGTGCAACACCGGGAGGCGCTCGCGAAATCCCGTGAAATCCCATGGAAGGCGCGGGCCACGCCGGACAGGATGACGCCATGAACGAATTCGCTCCCCCCTCGCAGGCCCTGCTGGTCGTGGACGTCCAGAAGGCGGGGGTGACGGGCGAGCGGGCGGTGCCCGGCGCGGCCGGACTCCTGGAGCGGGTCGCGGACCTGATCGCCGGCGCCCGCGACGCCGGTGCGCTGGTCGTCCACCTACAGAACGACGGCGCCCCCGGCTCGGGCGACGAGCCGCACACCCCGGGCTGGGAGCTGCACCTTCCCGTCGGGGACGGCCCTGCGGAGGCGGTGATCCGCAAGACGAGGGACGACGGCTTCGCGGACACCGGCCTGGGAGAGCTGCTGGCCGGCGCGGGGGCCGAGTCGCTCGTCGTGTGCGGGGTGATGTCGGAGATGTGCGTCCAGGCCACCGCCCGCACCGCCCTGGCCCTGGGCTACCGGGTCGTCCTGCCGTACGACGCCCACGCGACGCAGGACATCCCGGCCGCCCCCGGCATCAGCGCCGCGGTCCCGGCCGCCGTGGTGTCCCGGGTCGCGGCGTGGGCGATCAGCGCCGACGCGGAGGTCACCGCCCGGACCGCGGACGTCACGTTCACCGCGCCGCCGGGGACACCGCGGGAGCCCGCCGGAGAGCGCCCGGCAAGCCCCTGACGACGGTAAATGGGTTCGGCGCGGGCCCACCGGCAGGGCAGAGTGCCCGTATGAACGAGGACAGAGGGCTGGAACCGGACGGCACGATCGCCCGGGAGGGATCGCTGAACCGCGTGCCGGAGCGGTTCGCACCGGTCGTGGCGGCGGCCCGTGCCCGGATCTCCGAGGTGTTCGGCCCCGACCGGCTGGACAGCGCGTACATCTACGGCAGCATCCCGCGCGGCACCGCCGTCCCCGGCGTCTCCGATCTGGACATCCAGCTCTCCCTGCGCGCCGGACCCACCAGGGCGGACCGGGCCGACGCCGACGCCCTCGAAGCCGGGCTCGACGCGTCGTTCGACGAGATCGACGGCGTCGGCATCCTGCTGTCCGGCAGGGACACCCTGCTCAGCGAGCTCGAACGCCACGACATGGGCTTCTTCATCTCCTGCCTGTGCACCCCGCTGCTCGGCGCCGACCTCGCCGAACTGCTGCCGCGCTACCGCCCGACCTCGCTGCTCGCCCGGGAGACCAACGGCGACCTGTGCCTGCTGCTGCCGCGCTGGCACGAACGGGCGGCCGGGGCCATGACGGACACCGAACGCCGCGCCATGAACCGAGGCGTCGCCCGCCGGATCGTGCGGACGGGCTTCACGCTGGTGATGCCGAGGTGGGGCGGCTGGACCAGCGATCTGACCGAGTGCGCCGAACTCTTCGCCCGTTACTACCCCCACGTGCCCGCACGGGCGGAACAGATGCGGCTCGCCGCCCGCACGGGCCGCACCCCGACCGCCGACCCGGCCGTCCTGTCGGTGCTCGTCGACGACCTGGCCCCGTGGCTGGCGGCCGAGCACGTCGCGGTGCACGGCGAGAAGACCCCGCGCCCCTGACCCGGACGGGCCTCGGCAGGAGGGCGCCGGCCGCCGCCCGAACGGGCAATCCGCTGGCCCGGCGGCTCCCGGGCGGGCGAGTATGTACGCGATACCGACCGGCGGTGACCCACCCGTCGACCAACCCACCGGAGACCCCCGCCATGCACCACGCCTACGGCCCCGACGCCCTCGCCCCCGTCACCCTCGACCGCCGCGAGGGGCCGTACGGGGAGGCCGTCCTGCGCAGGCGGGGCGACGACTTCGAGATCATCGCCAACGGGTGCTTCCTGATGGACACCTCGGACGGGCGCTCCGAGCGGCTGCTGATCGACGCCGCGCTCGCCGCGCTGCCCGCCGGCCGGACCGCCCCGGCGGTGCTCATCGGCGGACTCGGCGTCGGGTTCTCGCTCGTACGGGCCGCCGAGGAGCCGCGGTGGGGGCGGATCGCGGTGGTGGAGCGGGAGCCGGCCATCGTGGACTGGCACCTGGGCGGGCCGCTGGCCGGGATCTCGGGGGAGGCGCTGGCCGATCCGCGGACCGCGATCCTGACCGCCGATCTCGTAGCCCACCTCCGTACCACTACGGAACGTTACGACGCACTGTGTCTGGACATCGACAACGGGCCGGACTGGACCGTCACCGAGGACAACGGCAACCTCTACTCCCCCGCCGGGCTGGCCGACTGCCTTCGCTGCCTCACCTCCGGCGGAGTACTCGCGGTGTGGTCCGCGCAGCCGTCCGCGGAGTTCGAGGCGGCCCTGCGCGATGCCGGGTTCCAGGGGGTTCGGACCGAAGAGGTAGGGGTTGCCCGAGGTGTGCCCGACGTGGTCCATCTCGCAATTCGCACCGACTGAGACCCCCCGCCGGGTATCCGGGCCCCTGGGACGCCCGGGGGCCAAGCGCCACAAGAGCGACACTCCGCCTCCTTCGCATGGCCGGTACGCCCTCATGCCCTTGCACCCTGCGTAGCCGAAAACCGTCCGCTGCCTTTACGCTGCTGACCGATAACGGGATCTCCCGCGAAATTCACAAGCGATAACCGTGCGTCCGGGGGAATGGCCCCCGCGAGAACGGGCAGGGGCGGGGCGATGGAACAGACACACACCACCCACAACGGTGTCGCGGCCACCCCGGGCGCTCAGCGCCGCGTGCTGGTGGTCGAGGACGACGCGACGATCGTCGACGCCATTTCCGCCCGGCTGCGGGCCGAGGGCTTCCTGGTGCAGACCGCGCTCGACGGCCCCGCGGCCGTCGACGCGGCCGAGGCCTGGCAGCCGGATCTGATGGTGCTCGACATCATGCTGCCCGGCTTCGACGGGCTGGAGGTCTGCCGCCGCGTGCAGGCCCAGCGCCCGGTGCCGGTCCTGATGCTGACCGCCCGGGACGACGAGACCGACATGCTCGTCGGCCTCGGGGTCGGCGCCGACGACTACATGACCAAGCCGTTCTCCATGCGTGAGCTGGCGGCCCGGGTGCACGTACTGCTGCGCCGCGTCGAGCGGGCCGCGCTGGCCGCCGTGACGCCGCGCAGCGGCATACTGCGCCTCGGCGAGCTGGAGATCGACCACGCGCAGCGCCGGGTGCGGGTGCGGGCGGACGACGTCCACCTGACGCCGACCGAGTTCGACCTGCTGGTCTGCCTGGCCAACACCCCGCGTGCGGTGCTCTCCCGGGAGCAGCTGCTGGCCGAGGTCTGGGACTGGGCGGACGCCTCGGGCACCCGGACCGTCGACAGCCACATCAAGGCGCTGCGCCGGAAGATCGGCGCGGAGCGCATCCGTACCGTGCACGGCGTCGGCTACGCCCTGGAGACCCCGGCACCATGACCGCGCCCGGACCGGGGCTGCGGCCGTTCTCGATCAAGGCCAAGCTGGGCACGCTCGTCGTGGTCTCGGTCTTCATCACGACCGGGCTGCTGATGGTGGCCCTGCGTACGCGCACCGAGCTGCGGTTCATCACGGTGTTCTCGGTCATCGCGACCCTGCTGATCACCCAGTTCGTGGCGCACGGCCTGACCGCGCCGCTGGACGAGATGCGGGCCGTGGCCCGGTCGATCTCGCACGGCGACTACACCAGACGGGTGAGCGGCGCCGACCGGCGTGACGAGCTGGGCGATCTGGCCCAGACGATCAACCTGATGGCGGACGACCTGGCGGCCGTGGACCGGCACCGCAAGGAGCTGGTGGCGAATGTCTCACATGAGCTGCGCACCCCCATCGCGGCACTGAGAGCCGTGCTGGAGAACGTCGTGGACGGGGTGTCCTCGCCCGATCCGGAGACGATGCGCACCGCCCTCAAACAGACCGAGCGGCTCGGCAGGCTGGTGGAGACGCTGCTGGACCTGTCGCGGCTGGACAACGGCGTCGTCACGCTGAAGGCCCGCCGTTTCGAGGTGTGGCCGTATCTGTCGGGGGTGCTGAAGGAGGCGAACCTGGCCGCCGGGCACCGCCGGCTGTCCTCGGGCTCCGGGAACTCCACCCGTAAGGACGTCCACCTGCATCTGGACGTGTCCCCGCCCGAGCTGACCGCGCACGCGGACGCCGAGCGGCTGCACCAGGTGGTGGCGAACCTGATCGACAACGCGGTGAAGCACAGCCCCCCGCACGGCCGGGTCACGGTGCGCGCCCGGCGCGGCGCCCAGCCCGAGTCGCTGCACCTGGAGGTCGTGGACGAGGGCCCCGGTATTCCGGAGTCCGAGCGGCACCGGGTCTTCGAGCGTTTCAACCGTGGCGACGTGACGTCCCCGCACGGGCCGGGCAGCGACGGCGGTACGGGGCTGGGTCTGGCGATCGCCCGCTGGGCGGTGGATCTGCACGGCGGACGGATCGGTGTGGCCGAATCGGCTCGCGGATGCCGCATCCGCGTCACTCTTCCGGGGATTCATCAACCGCGAGGTTGACATAGGGTTCGAACCGGAAGGGCACGTTCTGCGTGTTCTGTTCAAGGGGTACGGTCCAAGGGGCCGTAACAGCGGTCTCGCGTACCCGGAGCAATGCGGAACCAAGCTTGTTTCCCGCCATTTCCTGCGCCGAAACCCGACTTTCGATGTGACTTGCACGACGAAGACCGGCCCGGTCCGCATGGAACGGTCCGGGAGGCGTAGCCTTGATTTCCGCTGTCCACCACCTTGTGAAGCGGAAGAGGGCGGTTGCCGCCGTGTCGTCTCAGTCCCCCAGTAACTCGAGCATCTCGACCGACCAAGCCAGCCCGGGTTCGAACCCGGCTGCTGCGTTCGGCCCCAATGAGTGGCTCGTCGACGAGATCTACCAGCAGTACCTCCAGGATCCCAATTCGGTCGATCGCGCCTGGTGGGACTTCTTCGCCGACTACAAGCCGGGTACGTCCGGCACGGCGGACAAGCCCGTTCCCGGCGCCGCAGCCGCGGGGGCTGCGGCGCCCACGGCTCCGGCCGTGACCGCGCCGACCGCCACCGACCACACCGCCCCGGCCGCTCCGGCGCAGCCCGCTGCCCAGGCCGCCCCGGCCCCGGCAGCACCCGCTGCCCCGGCGCCCGCGCCTGCCGCTCCGGCGGCTCCGGCCGCTCCGGCGAAGGCGGCTCCGGCTCCGGCTCCGGCTCCGGCCAAGGCCGCTCCGGCCCCGGCCGCCAAGGCCGCCGCCGAACCGGCCGCCGAGGCCCCTGCCGGGCCGGAGTACGTGACGCTGCGCGGCCCCTCCGCCGCGGTCGCGAAGAACATGAACGCCTCGCTGGAGCTGCCGACGGCCACGTCCGTGCGCGCCGTCCCGGTGAAGCTGCTCTTCGACAACCGCATCGTCATCAACAACCACCTCAAGCGCGCCCGGGGCGGGAAGATCTCCTTCACGCACCTCATCGGGTACGCGATGGTGCAGGCCCTCAAGGCCATGCCGGCGATGAACTACTCCTTCGCCACCAAAGACGGCAAGCCGACCCTGGTCAAGCCGGAGCACGTCAACCTCGGCCTGGCCATCGACCTGGTGAAGCCGAACGGCGACCGCCAGCTGGTCGTCGCGGCCATCAAGAAGGCCGAGACGCTCAACTTCTTCGAGTTCTGGCAGGCCTACGAGGACATCGTCCGCCGGGCCCGCAACGGCAAGCTCGGCATGGACGACTTCTCCGGAGTCACCGCCTCGCTGACCAACCCCGGCGGCATCGGCACCGTCCACTCGGTGCCCCGCCTGATGCCCGGACAGGGCCTCATCATGGGTGTCGGCGCGATGGACTACCCGGCCGAGTTCCAGGGCACCTCGCAGGACACCCTGAACAAGCTGGGCATCTCGAAGGTCATGACCCTGACCTCGACGTACGACCACCGGGTCATCCAGGGCGCCGCCTCCGGCGAGTTCCTGCGGATCCTGTCCCAGCTGCTGCTCGGCGAGAACGACTTCTACGACGAGATCTTCAAGGCGCTGCGCATCCCCTACGAGCCGGTCCGCTGGCTCAAGGACATCGACGCCTCGCACGACGACGACGTCACCAAGGCCGCGCGGGTCTTCGAGCTGATCCACTCCTACCGGGTCCGCGGCCACGTCATGGCCGACACCGACCCGCTGGAGTACCGCCAGCGCAAGCACCCCGACCTGGACATCACCGAGCACGGCCTCACCCTGTGGGACCTGGAGCGGGACTTCGCCGTCGGCGGCTTCGCCGGGCAGACCCTGATGAAGCTCCGCGACATCCTCGGTGTGCTGCGTGAGTCGTACTGCCGCACCACCGGCATCGAGTTCATGCACATCCAGGACCCGAAGGAGCGCAAGTGGCTCCAGGACCGGGTGGAGCGTCCGCGCCCCGCGCCGGAGCGCGAGGAGCAGCTGCGGATCCTGCGCCGCCTCAACGCCGCCGAGGCGTTCGAGACGTTCCTGCAGACCAAGTACGTCGGCCAGAAGCGGTTCTCGCTGGAGGGCGGCGAGTCCGTCATCCCGCTGCTCGACGCGGTCATCGACTCCGCGGCCGAGGCGCGCCTCGACGAGGTCGTCATCGGCATGGCCCACCGCGGCCGGCTGAACGTCCTGGCGAACATCGTCGGCAAGTCGTACGCGCAGATCTTCCGTGAGTTCGAGGGCAACCTCGACCCCCGGTCGATGCACGGCTCCGGTGACGTGAAGTACCACCTGGGCGCCGAGGGCACCTTCACCGGTCTGGACGGCGAGCAGATCAAGGTCTCGCTGGCCGCCAACCCCTCGCACCTGGAGGCGGTCGACCCGGTCCTGGAGGGCATCGCCCGCGCCAAGCAGGACATCATCAACAAGGGCGGCACGGACTTCACCGTCCTGCCCGTCGCGCTCCACGGCGACGCGGCCTTCGCGGGCCAGGGCGTCGTCGCCGAGACGCTCAACATGTCGCAGCTGCGCGGCTACCGCACCGGCGGCACCGTGCACGTGGTGATCAACAACCAGGTCGGCTTCACCGCCGCCCCGGAGTCCTCGCGCTCCTCGATGTACGCGACGGACGTCGCGCGCATGATCGAGGCGCCGATCATCCACGTCAACGGCGACGACCCGGAGGCCGTGGTCCGCGTCGCGCGGCTCGCCTTCGAGTACCGGCAGACGTTCAACAAGGACGTCGTCATCGACCTCATCTGCTACCGCCGCCGCGGTCACAACGAGGGCGACAACCCGGAGTTCACCAACCCGCAGATGTACACGCTGATCGACAAGAAGCGCTCGGTGCGCAAGCTCTACACCGAGTCCCTCATCGGTCGCGGCGACATCACGCTGGAGGAGGCCGAGCAGGCGCTCCAGGACTTCCAGGGCCAGCTGGAGAAGGTCTTCGCGGAGGTCCGCGAGGCCACCTCCGCGCCGTCCCAGCCGCACGTCCCGGACGTCCAGGCCGAGTTCCCGGTGGCCGTGACCACCGCGGTCTCCTCGGAGGTCGTGAAGCTGATCGCCGAGTCGCAGGTCAACATCCCCGACTCGGTCACCGTCCACCCGCGCCTGATGCCGCAGATGCAGCGCCGGGCCGCCTCGGTGGACAACGGCACCATCGACTGGGGCATGGGCGAGACGCTCGCCATCGGTTCGCTGCTGATGGAGGGCACCCCGGTCCGGCTCGCCGGCCAGGACACCCGCCGCGGCACCTTCGGCCAGCGGCACGCGGTGCTCGTCGACCAGAAGACCGGCGAGGACTACACCCCGCTGCTCTACCTCTCCGAGGACCAGGCCCGTTACAACGTCTACGACTCGCTGCTCAGCGAGTACGCGGCGATGGGCTTCGAGTACGGCTACTCGCTGGCCCGCCCGGAGTCGCTGGTCATCTGGGAGGCCCAGTTCGGTGACTTCGTCAACGGCGCGCAGACCGTCGTGGACGAGTTCATCTCCTCGGCCGAGCAGAAGTGGGGCCAGACCTCCGGCGTCACGCTGCTGCTGCCGCACGGCTACGAGGGCCAGGGCCCGGACCACTCGTCCGCCCGCCCGGAGCGCTTCCTCCAGATGTGCGCGCAGGACAACATGACGGTCGCCATGCCGACGCTGCCGTCGAACTACTTCCACCTCCTGCGGTGGCAGGTCCACAACCCGCACCACAAGCCGCTGATCGTCTTCACCCCGAAGTCGATGCTCCGGCTGAAGGCGGCCGCGTCGAAGGCGGAGGAGTTCACCACCGGTGGCTTCCGTCCGGTGATCGGCGACGAGTCGGTCGACCCGAACGCGGTCCGCAAGGTCGTCTTCTGCGCCGGCAAGGTCTACTACGACCTGGAAGCCGAGCGCGAGAAGCGTGGCGTGACGGACACCGCGATCATCCGCCTCGAGCGCCTGTACCCGCTGCCGGGTGCCGAGCTCCAGGCCGAGATCGCCAAGTACCCGAACGCCGAGAAGTACCTGTGGACCCAGGAGGAGCCGGCCAACCAGGGCGCATGGCCGTTCATCGCCCTGAACCTGATCGACCACCTGGATCTGGCCGTCGGCGCCGACGTCCCGCACGGTGAGCGCCTGCGCCGCATCTCGCGGCCGCGCGGCTCCTCCCCCGCGGTCGGCTCGGCCAAGCGTCACCAGGCCGAGCAGACCCAGCTGCTGGACGAGGTCTTCGAGGCCTGACCGGCACAGTACGAACCGGGGGCCCGGTACCGCGAGACCGTCGCGGTGCCGGGCCCCCGGCGTTGCGTCGGGCCGCCGGGTTCAGATGATGAGCGGTTCGAAGGGCCAGAAGTCCGGGTCGGCGTCAGTCGGGACGGTCGCGATCGCCGCATAGCAGCCCACGGACAGTGGGTGGCGACTGCCAAGTTCGGCATTCGACCGCTCGCAGGTGGCCCGTCCCAGCTCGACGGCGGCACCGGGCCGCCCCGTCCGGGCCCGCATGAGCACCGCGTTGAGCGCGCAGCCGATCGTCCACGGGTGGTTCTCGCCGACGGCCCAGGACATCCGGGTACGGGCCCGCTCGATCTCGTCGTGGCCGTGGTCCCGGTCCCCCAGGGCCCACCGCATCAGCCCCAGGTTGCCCTCGACTCCGATGGTGTACGGATGCCGGTCGCCCAGCATCCGCCGGTAGCCCTCCACCACCTGTTCGTGCAGCCGCAGCGCCCGTTGCGGATCGCCCGCCTCCCGTTCCGCGCCGGCGGCGGCCGTGCTGATCAGCAGGGTGAGGGGGTCGTGCTCGCCCAGCAGGCGCAGCGAGCTGTCCCTGATCGCGGCGAGCGCCGGAAGGGCGGAGCCGGCACCCTCCAGGGCGTACTGGCAGAGCGTCAGGTGGTACTGGGCGCGCAGCGTCTGCGGATTGTTGCCGCCCATCCGGCGCAGATGGCGTCCGGCCGTCTCCCGCAGCGCGACCTCCGCCTCCCGGTGCCGGCCCAGCAGTCGCAGGTCCATGGCGAGGTTGATCTCCGAGTACAGCGTGGCGGATGCCTGCGGCGGCAGCACGGCCCGCCGCCGCTCCAGGGTGTACTGGTCCGCCTCCAGGGCCTGTCGGTACTGGCCGAGCAGGCGCAGCGACACGGCGAGGTTGTTCTCCGCGTTGAGGGTCCGGGGGTCGTCCGGCCCCAGCAGCTCCCGGTCGCGGTCCCTGATCGAGGCGGACAGTTCCAGCGCCTCCCGGTAGCGGCCCAGGCCCCGCAGATCCGCGGCGAGCCCGCCGGCGGCCCGCAGGTGGTCCGGGTCCAGTTCGCCGCGCTCGGCCGCCAGGTACTCGGCGGTGGTGCGCTCCACGGCCTCGCTGGTGCGGTAGTCGCCGAGGGCCCGCAGCAGGTTTGCGTAGTGGTGGCGCAGGTCCCAGATCCGGGGGTGGGCCGGGCCCAGCAGCGTCTGCCAGGACTCCATCGCGGGGGCGGCGAACCGGACGCCGCTGCCGTACTCGCCCGAAAGGTACATGTAGCGAAGGCAGTTGAGGACCAGCCGCTGCACCGGCGGGTCCTCGCTCTCCAGGACCTCGGCCCATTTGAGGTGGGGGGTGAGTGCGGCGTAGGCGGGCCAGTGGCCGATGTCGGCGGGGTCGCCGGGGTCGGCGGCGGCGAGGGCGCGCCGGGCGGCTTCCCGGTAGACGGGGCGGTCGCTCGCGGCGATGCCGCCTCGGACGAACTGGTGGACCATGCGGTGAATCTGGAGCGCCTCGCCGTCCACGGCGGCGAGCGGGTCCGGGTCGGCCTCCAGACGCACGGCGGAGCGGTCCACCAGATGACGCACCGCACGCGCGCGCCCGGCGTCGTCCGCCGGCGGACCGGGCAGGGCGGCACCGTCCAGCAGGCGTACGGGGATGGAGCCCGGCGCGAAGAAGGCGCAGAGTCGCAGCAGTTCGTAGGATTCCGGGGCGCTCTCGCGGAGCTGGGCCAGCTGGACCGACCAGCCGGTGCGGAAGGCGAGCGGGTAGTCGACCGAGACCTTGACGACGTCCTGCTGCCGGGGGTGTTCCAGGAGTTCGAGGTACTCCTCGACCGGCAGGCCGGAATCGGTGAGCCAGCCGGCGGTCTGGTCGAGCAGCAGCGGCAGGTCCTCCAGTGCCCCGGCCAGCCGGTCCGCCTCCGCGCTGGTCAGCCGGGGAGCTCGGCGCCGGATGAAGGAGAGCGACTCCTCGCGCCGGTAGGCGGGTACCTCGACCGGTGCGTCCCGCCCCTGCCCCTCGCCGGTGCTGCGGGAGGTGATCAGTACGTGTCCCGTGCCGGCGGGTACCAGGTCCCGGATCTGTTCCGGTTCGTCGGCGCCGTCCAGCACGACCAGCCACCGCTCGTACGGTTCGCCGCGCCGCAGCGACTCGTGCACGGCGCGCAACCGCTCCCCGTACTCCGGGCCGGTGGGCAGGCCGAGTTCGGGGGCGAGTTCGGCGAGCTTCTGGCGGATCGGGGTCCGCCGGTCGGCCGGCACCCACCACACCACGTCGTACTCGAAGGCGAACCGGTGGACGTACTCGGCGGCCAGCTGTGTCTTGCCGACCCCCGGCATCCCGCTCAGGGTGACGGTGGCCCCGCCGGGTCCTCCCGTGTGGAAGGCCTCGCCGATGCCGGCGAGCAGTTCCTCACGGCCGGTGAAGCGGGTGTTGCGGCGCGGCACCCCGCCCCACACCTCGGGGGTGTGGGCCGGGTGGTGCGGGCCCGGTCTGGCGGCGACGTCGCCGGGCAGCGGGCCGGTGGGGAGGCCGAGGCGCACGAGCAGCCGGCGCTCGGCGTCCTGCTCGCCGACGCCGTGCAGCTCCAGCGGGTCCAGCAGGGAGACCGCGCCGCCCAGCGGGGCGGTGTGGGTGAACCAGATCGCCGCGAACCGCTCCCGCCGGGGCCCGACGACCTCGCGCAGGGCCCGGTCCCACTCCGCGCGCCCGTGGCCGGCGAGCTGGACGTACCGGGGGCTGAGCAGGAGCAGGACCCGGCCGCCGGAGCGGGCCAGCCCGCGCAGCGTGTCCGCCGGTGAATCGCCCGCCCGGGCATCCCGGCACTGCCGGCGGACCGTCACCCCGCGCCGCTCCAGCCGGTCGGCGGTCCATGCCGCCCAGGCCCGGTCGGAGTCGGCGTAGCTGAGGGTGATGTCGGTACCGGGCGCGGGGGGTTGTGGGGCGAGCGGGGCGGCGGTGTCCGGCCGGGACGCGGTCACCCTGGGGAGCGCCCCGGCGGGCGGTGCGGCGCTCAGGGGCGCCCCGGAGCCCCCGGGCCCAGGCAGCCACCGGTCGCCCGGCCTCCCGTGCGGATCGGCGGACTCCGTGATGCGGCAGGGCAGTTCGGCCCTGCGGACCGGGGCGCCCCACTGGTTGGAGATGGTCAGCCTCAGCACCGCGGGCCCGGTCGCGGTGCCGGCGGTGACGAGGAATCTGGCCGGGCCGTACGTACCGCCGAAGCGGTGCAGTACGAGTCCCGGGTCGTCGAGCACCTCGCAGACGAAGTGCGGGGCGCCGTCCAGGGAGACGCTGAAGGCCAGCTCCTCCTCCTCCTCGTACGGCCAGGCCTCGCTGTCCTCCTCGTCGCGGGCGTTCAGCGGGCCGCGCAGATCGACGCCGACGCACTGGACCACGCCGGGTCCGACCTCGGGCAGCCAGCCCACGACGGGCTCGATCAGCAGCGGCCACTCGTCACCGTTCACTCCCGGCCCCCGCCCGTGTGCGGGCCGTCGTCCGCGTACCGGCCGGTGAGGTGCAGGGTGCTGAGCGGGTGCCCGTAGTACTGGAACATCAGGCTGTACAGCAGCCGCAGGGCGTTGCGCTGCCCCCGCTCGTCGAACGTGCCGTCGTCCCGGACCATCAGCGGAACCCCGCCCTCCGCGAGAAACCTCTCGTACGCCCCGGTCCGGAAGGCCCGCAGGGCCCGTGCCACCGGCCGGTCCGGGTCGGCCGTCACCGTCTCGACGAGGCGGCGGATCAGCTCACGGGCCTCGGCGTCACCGACCTTCCCCGCGGTGACGATGCAGCCGCCCGCCCCGTTGCCGAGGAAGACCTCCGTGAAGCCCCGCAGATACTGTCTGCCGTCCCCGTCGTGGTCCAGGAACCGGCCGGAGTGGCAGGCGTTGAGGCAGACCAGCGAACCGTCCCGGCCGAGCAGGCGCATGCCGTGGTCGTGGTACTCCGCCCAGGTCACGTCGGCCAGGGTGAGTTTGCTGAGCTCCTGGTCGAAGGTTCCGTGGCAGCCCATGTAGACCAGTCCTGTGGGGTCGGCGGTGTGTTCGTCCAGGCTCCTCAGGAAGGACACGATGCCGGAATGCGGCCGGTGCTCGTAGCCGCGGAAGGCCTCCCGGTCGGAGCGCATGTCCGGGTGGAAGTAGCCGAGGACGGCACCGGCCGGGGCCGCGACGGCGGTCGGGAAGTCGTCGCCGCCCCGGACCGCGTCGAACCAGCGCGCCAGGTCGACGAGCGTCCCGAGCATTCCGCCGGAGAGTCCCGCCGCCGGCTCCGGTGGCAGGGCGAGCGCCTCCCAGGGCAGGTCGAAGCCGGTCTGGTCGAGTATCACGAGCTGCAGGCTGTCGCCGTGGACCTGCCGGCACCGGTTGATCCAGCCGGTCAGCGGGCCCTGGTTGCCCGACCAGCGGCGGATGGAACGGAGCAGTTCGGACGGCGGCTCGCCGCCGGGCCGGGCGTTGCCGAGGCTGATCGCCGCCGGGCGCCGCTGGCCGTCGCCCGAGGTGTACGGGAGCGGCGCGACGCCGGGGCACCAGGCCTCGAAGCCGTACGCCTGGGGCAGTCCGGGCGAGGAGTGCCGGCGCCGCACCCGCACCCGGGCGTACTGGGTGTCGGGTGCCTGCCGGGCGTCGACGGCCACCGCGCCGAGCCCCAGCGGTTCGGCGGTACGCGCCCTGGCCGGCACGACGGCCCGTGGGGCGGGCAGCGCCTGTCCGGCCAGCCGGCCCAGGCGCCGGATCACGTTGCGGGGGTCATCACGCACGGCCGGCCCCCTCGTCGTCCTCCCGCGCCGCGATGACGTCGGCGCCGAGCGCGTCGGCGAGTTCGGCGGGCAGTGCGGTGTACGGCCGCCGCCCGGGGTCGATGACCACACTGTGCAGCCGGGTGCCGCCCAGGGCGCCGATCCGTTCGGCTGCCCGCATCGCGTCCGTCGTCCCGGTGCGCCCGGCCGGGCCGCGCTCCCGGCGTCCGGTACGGCCCTCGGTCAGCGGCACGTTGCCCCGCCCGTCGGTCACGACCACGAGCAGCGCCTCGACGAGTCCGGCGCGATGGTGCCGAAAGGCCCGGCGCAGGGCGCTGCCGGCCTGGTCGAGACCGTGCGCGAGCGGGGTGGCGCGGCCGGCCGGCCGGGCGAGTGCGGCGGCGATCCTCGGGTCCCGGGTGGACCGGGCGGAGAACGAGCCGGCCCGCAGTTCGTTGGCCGCTCCCCGGGCGCCGACCTCCACGACGTGGACGGCGGCCCGGGTGACGTAGGCCCACTGCAGGAACGGTTCGAGCGCCGGGTGCCAGTCCCAGTCCCCCCGGCAGGTGTGGTCGAGGACGAGGGTGAGCATCCGGACGGGTTCGGGTGCCCGGACATAGCCGCGCAGGTCCTGCGGGAGGATCACCAGCGCCCCCTGGCCGCCGCGTATCGCCCGGTACTTGGCGGCCTCCATCGCGGTACGGACCGGGGCGAGGTCCCACAGGTCGCGGGCGCGCCGCACCCCGACGACGGCACCCCGCGAGGCCCGGGTGCCCGCCGTCCGGCGGGCCGGTATCCGCAGCGTCGCTCCGTCGGACCCCGGCCCCGCGCCGTCCTCCGGGTACGGGGAGAGGGGGCCGGGCGCCTCGCCCCGGACCGGGGCCGGGGCCGGGGCCGGACCGAGGGAGACCGCGGCCTCCGGCTCCCGCACGAACGGGCCGGTCCCAGGCGGTGGTTCGGGTCCGGCCGGGTGGTCCGGAAGCGTGCGGTCCGGGCCGGGCCTTGGAGCCCGTGGCGGCTCGGGGGCGGGGGCGGCGGCCGGTGGCGGTGCCGGCGGGCGGCGGCCGGTGCGCAGACGGATCAGCCGGGCGGCCCGGTCCACGTGGGCGGGGGTGACGTGGACGGGATCGGTCGCCTCAGGGGCCGGGGTGCCGTGGGCGGGAGCACCGGGCGGCTCCTCCTGCTCCGGCTGCGGCTCCGGCTCAGCGTCCAGGCGGGCCAGGGCGCGCGCGATGCGGCCCAGCGCGAGGGCTCTGCGGTGGCCGGGGCCCTCCCGGTCGTCCAGGTGCTCCAGCACCGACGAGGCGAACCCGTCCGCGAACGTGGCGGGCTGTCGCGGCGTGCGCGGGCGCAGCGCGGCGGCCCAGGCGGCGGGCAGTGGGCCGAGGAGGTCGGGGCCCGGCCGCAACCGCAGGCCGGGGACGCCGAGGCGGACGGCGAAGCGGTCCAGGAGGTGCGGCGAGATGTGTGCGGCGTCCTCGGCACGGCAGAAGGCCAGCCACCGGGCGCGGGGCGTCCACCGGCGCCGGATGCCGGAGTGTTCGAGGGTGGCGGTGTCCGCGCCGAGGAGCTGGACGGCGGCCCGCATCCCCGGAACGCTCAGCCGGGCCAGGTCGGGCACGACGACGAGCGGCGGGACGTCCCCCGTCTCGGCCAGGGGTCCGGGCCCCAGAGCGAATTCGATGCCGCCCGCGCCCCGCCGCACCAGGGGCCGCGACCACAGGTCCTCGTCGGCGGTCGCGGCGTCGAGCGTCGTGCGGGGCACGGCCCCCGACGGCCGGCCGCAGGCCGGGCCGAGCACCTCGGCGAACACCCGGGCCACGGCCGGGACCTGCTCGGGCGGCAGGTCGAAGAGCAGCACACCGGTCAGGGCCGGCTCCAGGGCGGAACAGACGAGCGCGGTCAGCAGCCGGTGCGCGGCGTCGTCACGCTCCTCCGGGTCCTGGTTCTGCGGCCGGCCGGACACGCGGTCAGCCGAACAGACCGGCGAGGGCGCCGTACTCGTCGGGCCCCCAGGCGAACTCCGCGCCGTGGGCGGATTCGGGCCTGCGGTGGCGCAGTGCGAGCGGCAGCACCCGGTGCACGTGCCGGGGCTCCACCCGCCCCGCGCCCTCCAAGGCCGCCAGCGCGCGGGCGGCCTTGGCCACCAGGAGGTCGCCGCGTTGCCCGACGGCGCCGGACCGGGCGGCCGCCTCGGCGCAGAGCCTGCTGATGTCGTCCTCCAGGCGGACCTCGGTGAGCCGGTCGCGGGCGGCCAGCAGTTGTTCGCGCAGCCGCCCGTTCTCCTCGTGCGCGGCCAGCAGCCAGGCCGAGCCGTCCGTTTCGAGTTCTTCCTCGAAGGTGAGCACGGTGGTGATCATCCGGTGCCGCTGCTCGATGTCGAGCTCGGCCGCCGTGACCATCAGTCCGAACCGGTCGAGCAGCTGGGCGCGCAGGCTGCCCTCCTCCGGGTTCATGGTGCCGACGAGCCCGAAGGAGACGTGGGTCTCGGTGTCGATGCCCTCGCGCTGGACGGACAGCACCCCCGTGGAGACCACGTCCAGGATGATGTTGACGATGTGGTCGTCCAGCAGGTTGACCTCGTCGACGTACAACAGACCTTTTACGTGCGCCTCTTCGAGCAGTCCGGCCTGTCTCCTGGCCTCGCCGCGCATCAGCGCGTCCAGCTCCCAGCCGCCGAGCACCCGGTCGTCGGTCGCGTTGATCGGCAGGGTGACGGGCAGCCGGCCGCCGGTCATCAGCGCGAAGGCGCGTACGACGGTGGACTTGGCCGTGCCGCGCTGTCCCGCGATGAGGACGCCGCCGATTCCCGGGGCGACGAAGTTCAGCTCCAGCGCGAGCTTGAGCTCGTCCTGCCCGACGACGCGGCTGTACGGCAGGATCGGGACCGCCCGCGCCGGCTCGCTCATGAGGGCGTCACCGTGGCCGTGGCGCGCTCCTCGCGTCCCGGCTGCCAGCGGAAGGTGACCTGGATCTGCGCCTCGGCGCCTGCCTTCACCACGGCGGCCATCCCCGCTTCGAAGGTGATGCCGACCTGCAGCTCGATCTCGTCGGGCCGCAGCCCCTGCCCCAGGTCACCGAGCCTGCGCATGGCCTGGGAGGCGCACCGGCGGGCGAGGTCGAGGCCGTCCCCGTACAGATCACCGGCCGTCCCCAGCGCGCGCCTGGCCGCCGCCGCGGCGTCCCGGGTCTCCTCGCTGCCGTACAGGGAGTCCACGTCAGTGGCGGCCGCCCCGGTCGCGGTGTACGCCTCGGCGTCCACCACAACGGGTATCGGGCCGTCCTCCCCCGGTGCCACCGAACCCACAACGACAGCCATACGCGCCCCCTGGATCACCAACCAGCCTATGCAGCAAGGTTACTGACGTACCCTCATGCACCGCTGGGGTTCGGACCGGCTGATCAGATGATCTGCGGCTCGAAGTCCCAGAACGGCCGGTTGCGGGAGCGCGCCGAGACGGTGTGGACGTGCTGCGCGCCCAGGGTGGTCACCAGATCGTCGAGCGCCTCCGACTCGACCTTCTCCGCCCGCTGCCGCTCGCGCAGTGCGCGCAGATCGGCCGCGTGGGCGATGCGGGCGGTCAGGGTCAGCGGGTGGGTCCTGCCGAGCACCTCGGTGGCACGGGCGATGACCGAGTCCGTCAGCGCTGCCGCGGACTCGGGGTCGCCGACGAGATTACGGAGAGCGGCGGCGTTGACCGCGCAGCCCAGTGTCCAGGGGTGGTTCTCGCCCACCGCCCGGCCCATGTCCACGAGCGCCTCCTCCAGGAGGTGGTAGGCGTGGTCCCGCTCCCCGACGCTGCGCAGGATCAGGGCGTGGTTGGCGCGGGTGCCCGCCACATAGGGGTGCTGGTCGCCCAGCATGTCCACGTAGCCCTCGACGACCTTCTCGCTTATGGCGCGAGCCTGGTCGATGTCGGCGTGCTCGCGGGCGAAGAAGCTCTGACTGGCAGCGAACATCATGGTGAGCGGGGCGGCCTCACCGAGCACCCGCTCACCCCGCTCCAGCACCCGGCTGAACAGCGCCGCCGCCTTGTTCCGCTCGCCCGAGCGGTACTGGCAGAGCGCGAGGTTGTGCTCGGCGGTCAGGGTCTGCGGGTTGTCCTGGCCCATCACGAGCCGGTGCACGCGAACGCTCTGGCCCTGGATCGACTCCGCCTCGGTGTACCGCCCGAGCAGCCGGAGGTCGGTGGCGTAGTGGATCTCGGAGTAGAGGGTCCAGCTGTGGCGCGGGCGCAGCAGCTGGCGGCGCGATTCCAGGGTTCGCCGGTTGAGTTCCAGCGACTCCTCGTACCGCCCGAGCAGGCGCAGGGACGTGCCGAGGTTGTTCTGCGCGCTGAGCGTGCGCGAGTCCTGGTCGCCCAGCAGTTCGCGGTACGAGGCCAGGATCCAGCCGGACATCTCGTGCGCCTCGTCGTACTGCCCGAGGCCGCGCAGGTCGGCCGCGAGACCGCCGGCCGCGCGCAGGTGTTCCAGGTCGTCGGCGCCGCGCTCGGCGCGCAGGTGGTCGACGGCGGCCCGTTCGATCACCTCGGTACCGGCGTAGTCACCGACCGCGCGCAGCAGGTTGGCGTAGTTGTAGCTGAGGTCCCAGACGCGGGGGTGGTTCTCGCCCAGCAGCTCGCCCCAGGCCTTCATGGCGCGGGAGCCCAGCTTGATGCCGGCCCGGTACTCGCCGGAGAGGTACATGTAACGCAGGCAGTTGAGCACCAGGGAGTGCACCGCGGGGTCGGTGCTGCGCAGCACGTCGGCCCACTTCAGGTGCGGGGCGATCTCGGCGTACGCGGGCCACAGCCGGGTGTCGGTGGGGCGGCCCGGGTCCGCGGAGGCGAGGGCGCGGCGGACCACGTCGATGAATTCCTCGCGGTCGCGCTCCGGCATGTCCTTGCGGACGATCTGGTGGACCATGCGGTGCAGGTAGACCGACTCGCCGGAGGACGTCTCGTCGATGACCGACTCGTGCGACTCCAGGCGGACCACGGAGTACTGGCGCAGCTGGCTGATCGCCTTGTTCCACAGCAGCGGGTCGTTCATCAGGCCGGACAGCTGCTCGGGCAGTTCGCCCGGTGGCATTTCCTTGAGCAGCCGTACGGGGATGGAGCCGGGGGCGAAGAAGCTGCACAGGCGCAGCAGGTCGACGGACTCGGGGACGGTGTCCCGGAGCTTGTTCAGCAGTATCGACCAGGCGGTCTGGAAGGCGAGCGGGAAGTCGGCGGAGACCTTGACGACGTCCTGGTCGATGCCGCCGCCGAGCAGCTCGATGTACTCCTCGACCGACATGTCGGAGTCGTTCAGCCAGCCGGCGGTCTGGTCGAGCAGCAGCGGGAGGTCCTCCAGCGCCTCGGCGAGCTGGTCGGCCTCGGGGCGGGTGAGGCGGGGGGCCCGGCGCAGGATGAAGGCGATCGATTCGTCGCGGGCGTAGACCGGTACCTCGACGAGGTTGCTGTTGTGCTCGCCCCACTCGGGGTTGCGGGAGGTGATCAGGACATGGCCGGGGCCGGTGGGCACCAGGTCCCAGATCTGTTCGGGCTCGTCCGCGCCGTCCAGGACCAGCAGCCAGTGCGAGTGCGGGTCGCCGCGGCGCAGCGAGTCGCGTACCGCGCGCAGCCGTTCACCGTATTCGGCGCCGGTGGACAGGCCCAGTTCCGGGGCGAGTTCGGCGAGCTTCTGGCGGTAGAGGGCGCGCCGGTCGGCGGGCACCCACCACACCACGTCGTACTCGGAGCCGAAGCGGTAGACGTACTCGGCGGCCAGCTGCGTCTTGCCCACACCCGACATGCCGTGCAGGGTGACGACCCCCGCACCGGCGCCGGCGTCCTGGAGGGCCGTGTAGGCCTTGCTGAGCAGTTCCTCGCGGCCGGTGAAGCGGGTGTTGCGGCGTGGCACGCCGCCCCACACCTCGGGGGTGTCGGCCGGGTAGCGCGGGCCGGGCCGCGCCTCGGCGTCCTCGGGCAGCGGGTCGGTGGGCAGCCCCAGCCGTACGAGCAGCCGGCGCTCGGCCTCGTCCGCGCCGACGTTCGTCAGGTCCGCGGCGCCGAAGACGGAGGTGGCGCCGGGCAGGGCCGAGGTGGTGACGGACGCGGCGGCGAAGCGGTCCGGGTCGGGGGCGACGACCTCGCGCAGGGCACGGTTCCACTCCTCGTGGCCGCGGGGTCCGACCTGGAAGTACCAGTCGCTGAGCAGGACCAGGATCCGGCCGCGGGAGAGCATCAGGTCGCGCAGGGCGTCCTCCAGCGGGACCTCGACCGGCGGGTCCCAGCGCTGCTGGACGACCGTCACCCCGCGCCGCTCCAGCCGGTCCGCGATCCACGCCGCCCAGGCCCGGTTGAAACCGGCGAAACTGAGGGTGACGGTCCGCGCCCCGGTTGCTCCAACTTGCTTACGCGTTCCGGGCATTCAACCGTCTCCCTGACCTCGTTGCGAGCTCTTTCAAGATACACCGGAGCCGCTCGCTCCGGCCGGAATCACCTGGCCGCTCAGCTCCCGGATGATCCGTTCCTCTGCTGCCATATCACCTTGGCGGTGCTCACATAGGCCTCCGCGCGAGCCAGGTGACCCGTGGGTGGCGGCGAATCCTCCAGACGGTGGTAGACGGTGATCATCTCGTTGACGAGCACCCGGCCCTCGGCGGTCAGCGCGGCCGATCCGGCCAGCACCGGCATTACGGCGCCGACCTGTTGGCGGCAGCGCGCGTGTTCCGCCCAGGCCAGATCGCGGTGGGTGACCCGCCGCGCTCCGAGCGCGAACCGCTGCCAGTAGTCGGCGAGGGCCAGGTGCGAGTAGGCGCCCTGGAGCAGTCCGTCGAAGGGCCTGGGGTCGGAGCGCCACGGTGCGAAGTGGCGTGGGGTGGCGTCCTCGTGGTGCAGCCTGACGAGTGCGCCGAGCGCGGCGAGCTTGGTGTGCTGGAGTTCGTGCACGAGGGTCGAGGCGAAGTAGGCGGGCGTGGCGGGCTTGCTGCTGAGGACCGCGCCGAACGCCTCGCGCCGGGTGCCGCTGCAGTGGGCCGCGCCCTGCCCGGTCGGCCCGGACCCCGGCGGCGGTCCGAGCGGCACGAGGCAGCGCAGCAGGACGGCCGCCTCGGTGAGCCGGTGCTCGCCGCCCACGCGCAGCAGCGGTTCGACCCCGGACCAGGACTCGGTCCAGGCCTTGCGTTCGTGGTCGTCGATGTGGGTGGCGGCGCTCAGCCCGTGGCGTTCCAGGCCGGTGCCTCGGGTGCGGTACGGGTCGAGGTCGTCCAGCGGTACGGGGCTGGTGCCCGGCAGTACGGCAGGCAGGGTGAGCACCGGCAGCCAGCGCGGATCGGCCGAGCTCATGGTGCCGTCGGGCAGCGCCCGTACCGACAGGGGTGGGGCGCCGGCCGGGCGGAGCGTCATCTCGCTTCCGTCGTAGCCGAGTCCGACCGGGCCGGGCCCCACCCGTACCGCCCCCAGGGTGGGCAGCGAGAGCAGTCCTTCGCGGGCGGTGAGCCGGGTGGTGCAGGGCAGCCCGGCCCGGACCGCTGCGGCCGCGGCGAGGGCGCCGAGGTGGGCGAGGTCGGTGTGGAGTTCCGGTCCTGCGGCGGTGGTCGCGGTGAGGCCGCCCAGCAGCCGCTGCGCCCAGGGGCCGGCCATGGGGTGGAACAGCACGGTGCGCACGGCGGCCCGGCCGGCGCGTTCGGCCGCTTCGAGCAGCGCCCAGTCCTCGCGGAGCCGGTCCAGTGCTTCGGGCGGGCACACGGTCGTGGGGGCGGCCTCCGCGGCGTCGAGCAGGGCCCGCAGGAGGACGAGGCGGCGGGTGTCCTGGTCGCGGACGAGCAGGCCGAGGGAGTCGGTGTCGCCCTCGGTGCGGCCGAGTTCGCGCAGTACGCGATCGGGGATGGCGGGGCTCATGGGGGGTCTCCTGCGGTTGCGTCGGCGAGCCGGTCCGCGACGTGGCGGACCAGCCGTTCGAGGTCCGCGCAGTAGACGGACGGGTTGATGAAACCGTTCTCTGCGCGGTAGCGGTGTGCGTAGTGGCCGCCGCCGCAGACGGTCAGCAGCGGGCAGGCCCGGCAGGCGGCGGCGAGCGCGCCGGCTCCGGCCTGGCGGGCGGCGACGCCGGGGTGGCGCAGGGCGTCGTCGAAGGTGTGGCGGAACACGTCGAGTCCGGTGGCGGCGGCCGTGTCGTAGGCGGACTTGAGGGAGTCGACCTGCTCGATCGACCCGTCGGTCTCGACCACGACGGCGTTGATGGGGTCGAGCCCCAGGGATTCGGTGGCGGCGGGCAGGCCGAGGAGCAGGGCGACGCACTCCTCGAAGAGCCGGATCCGGGTCTCGCGCCGGGCCGCCGGCCACCAGCGGTCGAAGACGGCGCACAGCCAGTCGCCGTACGGGGTGGCGCGGCCCGACCCGTGGCCCGTGGGGATGCCCGCCGGGTCCGGCAGTCCGGGCGGCGGGCTGGTCCAGTTGCCGTGCGGCAGGAGCAGGTCCAGGGCCGGCGGGCGCAGGGCGAGCAGCGATTCGTACATCTCGACGGGGTCGGTGCGCGGGTCGACGACGGTGAGGATGCCCGCGTACGCGCCGGGGTGCCGGTCGGCGAGGAGCCGGGCGCCGCGTGCGGCGGCGGGCCAGGAGGGGCGGCCCGCGTGGTCGGTGCGCTGGGTGTTGTGGGCGGCCAGTCCGCCGTCCAGGCTGATGCCGATGCTGATGCCGTGCCGGGCGAGCACAGTGACGCCCGCGTCGGTGAGCAGCGTCGCGTTGGTCTGCACGGTGGCGTGGACGGTGCAGCCCGCGGGCACCCGCTCCCGTACCCGGTCGGCGAGTGCGGCCAGCCGGTCCGGGCCGGCGAGCAGGGGTTCGCCGCCGTGCAGCACCAGGGCGACGTGGAGCAGCCGGTGGGCGGCCGCGTGTTCCGCGATCCGGTCCGCGGTGCGCTCCAGGACGGCGGGCGCGGCGGCGGCCGGCCGGTCCCGCCAGGTGCGGTCCGGGCCCTCGTACAGATAGCAGTAGCGGCAGGCGAGGTTGCAGCGGCCGTGCACCTTCACGATGAACTGCCCGAACGGTACGGGTGCGGACGGGCCCGCGCGGCCGTCGGCCGGTTCCGGGCGCGGCCCGGCTCCCGGGAACGGCTCGCCGCTCCCGTCCGCGTACCGCCGCTCCCCCTGTGGCATCGCCCGTCGGGCCACTCCGGCACCCCCGTGCTGGTCGTCTGCCGGGACGGTCACCGGCACCGGCCCGGGGTGAGTATCCCCGGCGCCGGCGCGGGCAGACCCGTCCCGGTCGATGATGTCCTGATCGGCCGCGCCCCGGGCCGAAACCGTGCGGGTCCGGGGCGGGGCGCGGCGGGGCCGCCCGGCTCAGAAGGCGTTGTTGAACCCCCAGAGCATCTCCCGGGGCTGTTCGGCCCGGCCGCGCAGGTCCGCGACCACCTCCGACAGCACCGGGTGGCGCAGGGTCCGCAGGGTCTCCAGATCGAGACCCAGCAGATCCGGCAGCGCGCCCGCGGCTGCGGACTCACCACCGCCCGTGCCCGCGGGCACATCCGCCCCTTCGTTACGTGTCGACTCGTCCATCACGCCTCCCCGTACTCAGCAGCGGGCCGCCCGCGCCGCGCTCGCCGTTGAGCGCGCACCGCCGGTCCCGCGTCCCTGACCCGCTTCGTCCCTCTGCCCGCGCCCCGGCCGGCGCCGGTCGCGCGCCGGTCGTGCCCGTACCCCGTCCGGGCGCGCGGCTGTGCCGGGTGCTCGTCGTTGAGCACTCAGCGCTCCAGCTCGGCCAGCCGCTCGGCGGTACGGTCGCCCGCCGCGCCGCCGCCGTCCGGCAGCTTGCGCCACTCCAGGCGGGCCGCCCGGTACGCCTCTCGCGCGGCCCGGGGGCGCCCCGCTCTCTCATACGTCATACCCCGCCAGTGGTTGGCTGTAGCACCCAACTCCACTGACTCCCCGAGCTGTTGCGGACTCTCCAGCTCCGCTTCGGCCGTCGCGGCGCAGGCGGCGGCGGAGCGGAAGGCCTCCGCCGCCTCGTCGCGCCGGGTCGGCCTGACCAGTACGTCGGCGGCCTCCAGGAGCGCCCTGCCCAGTGCCAGCCAGCAGCGCGCCGCGGTCAGCGGGGCCGCGGCCTCCTGCGCGGCCAGCCCGAAGAGGTACTCGGCCTCCCGCAGGTCGACCCGGTCCGCGGTCGCCCGGTGCCGCAGCATCAGGGCCCGGCCGAGCATCAGCAGCCGCTCCGACTGGTCCGCGCCGCCGGCCGGCGTCTCGGTGCGGCAGTCGCGCAGCACCCGCACCGCGGCCCCGATGTGCGGCCCGCCGTCCGGGAGTTCGGCGCGGCGCAGCAGGGTGCCGCCCCATTCGGCCAGCAGGTCGGTGTGGGCCCGGGAATCGCGGGGGATGCCGCGGGCCGCGCGGGTGAACCAGTCCGCGGCCGCCACGAGTTCGTCCGGGTCGCCGGTGTGCTCGTAGCGGGCGACCCGGACCCGTCCGGCCCTGGTCTGCAGCTGGGCGCGCTGGCGCTGCTCCCGTACGGTCTCCAGGGCCTGGGCGGTCAGGGCCGCGGCCTCGTCCGGCTCCTCGCCGGAGGCCAGCAGCGCGTCCACCAGGTCCAGCACGATGCGGACCTCGGTGCCCATGGTGTGCCGGCCGCCCTGGGCGAAGGCCGTGCGCAGCGAACGGGCGGCCTGCCGGGCGAACTCCCTGGACTGTTCGGTGTCCTCGGTGGCGCCGGCCAGTTTCAGCAGCGTCCGGCCGTGCTGGAGCGGGAGTGCGGCCGGCCGGTTCTCCTGGTCGGGCCAGGAGTCCGCGAAGGCCTCCAGCATCCCGCAGGCGCTCTGCAGCAGGGCGCTGTCGCCGTCGAGCCGCCACTGCGCCTCCAGGGCCCGCACCCGCTCCAGGGTGAGCGCCAGGGCCTCAGCCGGCGGGAGACCGGGGGCGGCGCAGGCGGCGGTGTACTCGCGGTCGGCGCGCCGCAGGAGCTCCAGGGCGCCGCGCCGGTCACCGCGCCGCCGCCGGTCGTCGGCCGCGGCGTGCAGCACCTTGGCCAGCACCGCCCGTTCGCGTACGGCGCCGGGTGCCGAGGCGGCGCGCTCGGCGGCGCGCTCGGCCTCGCGGAGCAGTTCGCCGCCGCCCCGCACCTCCCACAGGCGCAGGACGCAGCGCGCGTACTGCGCCCAGAGTTCGGGGTCCGCGGACGGGCGCGGACCGTTCTCGGCGGCGCCCCGCAGCAGCTGGACCGCGTCGATCAGGCGCTGCACCATCTTGTCGGCCTCGAACTGCCGCATCAGTTCGCGGGCCCGCTCCACGGCCGAGGCGGCGCCGGCGGCGGGGAGCTTCGGCGGGATCACGAATCTGTTGGGCACAGGCATGAATCGCTCCAGTACGCGGGCTGCGACCTCGGCAAAGGCGTGGGGCACGCGGGGGCCGTCGCCCCTCTCGGGCGCCTCGTCCGCCTCGTTCTCCTCGCTGTCCTCGCTCTCTTCCTGGTCGTCGCTCTCCTCGGCCGCCGGGCGCGTGGCGCCCCTGCCGGCGTCGCGGGCGTCGAGGGGGAAGGGGCCCGCCCCCGCGTCCCCGAGCTGGGCGAAGGCGAGGGCCGGGAAGTTGGGCCCGCCCTTGCCGAACCGCGTCTCGATGTACTGCGAACAGTGCTTGAGCACGAGCAGTGCCTCGTCCCGGCCCAGCGGGCCGAGCAGCGCTTCCTGGACGCCGGGCTCGAACGTGTACCACTGGCCGTACCGGCCGCCGGTGCCCTCGACGCGCAGGAGCAGACCGCTGAGCAGCACCTCGGCCAGTTCGGACGGGCCCGACTGGGGCAGCATGGTGCGCTGCACGAGCTGCATCACCGGGAGGTAGAGGGGCGCGGCCGCGAGGTAGACGGCCAGCTGCCCGGCGGCGGGCGAGGCGGCCGAGCGGAAGCGGCTGACCAGCTGGAGCGAGGACAGGGTGGAGCCGGAGCGCTGGACGGCCGCCGCCGGCTGGTCGGCCCGCACCCAGCCGACCGCTCCGGAGATCCGTGCCGCACCGGTGCCGGAGAGCAGCCTGGCCCAGGCCGCCAGCGCGCCCGGCACCGGCGGGAGGACCGGGACGGCCAGGGCGCCGGGGTGGACGGCGGTGCCGGTTCCGGCGTCCTCGGTGACCTTCAGCAGGGTGGCTCCCGCGAGTCCGTCCCCGCGTGAGAGCGAACCGAAGGTGACCGGCAGCCGGGTGCGGTTCCACATGCGCTGCGGCAGCGGCTGGAGCACGGCGACCGGGGCCTGCCGGGCGAGCTGGTGCAGCAGCCGGTGGGCGCGTCCGCTGCGCCAGAGCGGCCCCGCGCAGTCGCTGATCATCACGGTGACCCGGCGTCCGGTCGGATCGCTGAGCCGGTCGGCCGAGTGCAGCGGGGCATTGGCCGGGTCGGAGCTGCGGCTGACCGTGCAGCCGCCGTCCGGGCCCTGGTGCAGATATCGCACCTGAACATCCCGGAAGGCACCCAACCGGCTGAAGATCTGCTGCAGTTCGGCGAACATCCGGTCCCACACCAGCATCGAGGAGGAGGCGTCCATGACGCACTGGAGGATCGCGTCCCCCCGGCCGACGCCGCGGAACACCGGCATGACCATGCCTCCCGCACGGGCGCTGAGGTCGGCGGTCGCCGTCTCGTCCAGGGCGCGGCGCAGCGGGGCGGAGACCGGGCGGTAGCGCTGCAACGGGCGCAGTGCCCGGGTGAGTTCCAGGGGTGCGGGCAGGGCGGGGGCGGCCGGAACGCCGAGCGGGAGTTCGGCGGCGCGGCCCGGCGCGGCGAGTCTCCGGCCCGCCGGGGGGACGCCCCCGTCCTGCCCGTCCCCGAATCCCGAGGTGCCCGGGACGGGGTACAGGGCGATGCGCCCGTCCCGGGCCGGCGGGTCGGCCGGCTCGCGGTACTCGCCGGGCCGGCCGGTGTCCGCGGCGCGGCCGCCCTTCGCGCCCGGCCGGTCCCGGACGCCCGGACCGTCCTGCTCCGGGTGGCTCCGGACGTCCGCGGCCGGCGCCCCCGACTCGTCCGGCTCCTGCTCCGGGCCGCCGGGCGGACCGGTCAGCCGGGCCAGCCAGAGGGCGTCGCAGAGCTGCTCGGCATCGGGGTCGAGCCCGGCCCCGCGCAGCCGGGCCACCAGCTCCTGCAGCGGCTCCGCGCCGTACGGCTCCGAGGCATACGGCTCCGAGGCACCGGCCGCGCCTGGCCGTGCGACGGCGTCGTCCGCCCCGGGCATCAGTACCTCACCTCGGCCGGTCGAGCCGCTGGATGAGCAGTTCGGCCAGCCGGTCGCGGCCGGCCGGCGCAGCGGCCTGGGTGAGATGAATGGCGTTCAACAGCTGGTCCGTGGCGAGGAGTTCACTGCGCGATCGTTCCAGGAAGCGGGTGATGAGGTCCTCGCTGGAGCGGGCCGCCTCCTCGCCCAGATGGGCCTTGACGAAGGAGGCCAGGCGCTTGTGGTCGGGGCGGTCGAGCTCCAGGTGGATACAGCGGCGCATCAGGGGTGCCGGGAAGTCCCGCTCGCCGTTGCTGGTGAGGACGACGAACGGGAACGCCCGGCACTGCACCCGGCCGCCCTTGATCCGCACCTTGTTGCCGTCGTGGTCCAGCACGTCCGCCTCGCCGTCGGGCAGCCGGTCCACGATCCGCTCCAGCTCGGGGATGGCGAACTCGCCCTCCTCCAGCACGTTGAGCAGGTCGTTCGGCAGGTCTATGTCGCTCTTGTCGAGCTCGTCGATGAGCAGCACCCGGGGCCGGTCCGAGGGCAGCAGGGCGGTGCCGAGAGGGCCGAGCCGGATGTAACTGCCCACGTTCTGGGCCGAGTCGGATCCGGCGCCGCCGCCCGCAGCCGCGTGCGAGGCGATCTGGACGTCCTGCAGCCGGGCGATCGCGTCGTAGTGGTAGAGGCCGTCCAGCAGCGTGGAGCGGCTGACGATGGGCCAGCGCAGCACCTTGCCGAATTCGAGTTCGCGGGCGACGGAGTGGGCCAGGGTGCTCTTCCCGGCCCCCGGGTCCCCGGTGACGAGCAGCGGCCGCCGCAGATACAGCGCGGCGTTGATCATTTCGAGCTCCTCGGCGCCCGGCCGGTGCTCCTCCGCGACGCGCCCCGGGATGCCGAGCCGGCGGTCGGCCGAGTCACTCCCGTCCGCCGGGACGCCCCGGCCGCCGGAGAAGTCACGCCAGGGCGGCGGGGGCGGCAACTGTGGTAATCCGTCGTGCGGTTCACCGATTCCGCGGTAGATGAGCCACTCACTGGGTTCACTCATAGCGTGGTCCTTGTGTCACTCGTCCGCCGGGGACGGCAGCTGGTCCGCCGGGGACGGCAGCCGTCGAACGTGCCTTACCGTAGCGATCAGGCGCACCCCCCGTAAGGGGACCGGCGTGGTCCTTCGGGTGATGAACGGCGCGTCCGGTCACGGCGCCTCCAGGAGTTCGTCCGAACCGGGCAGCGGATGGTGCGGATCGTCATAGAACAGGGTGATTCCGTCGGACCAGTACGTCTCGGTACGTTCCGCACTCACTGCTTTTCTCAACTCCAGCATTTTCAGAGGCAGTCCGTCACGGGACCGGGCGTCGGACACGGCCTCGGTCACCCGTCGGTGGAATTCCCGGCAGACCGTGTCGGTCTCCGTCGGCCGCCGTTGCAGCAGGGCCACTCCGAAGCCGGTCTCCAGCACCCGGACCGCCCCGGCCGTGATCTCGGGGTCCGGCCGGCTGCCGTAACGGCAGAGCACCGGCACGCTGTCATTGGCCAGGGTGCGCAGCTGCGCGACCTCCGGTACTCGTACCCGCAATTCGTTCTCGCAGTCGACGACTTCGGCCCGCGTCGCGGCGCCCGGGGTGAGCTTCCAGCGGGCCAGGCGCTCCTCGGCCGGCCCGTGGACCGAGCTGCGCAGGACCACCGGGCGCAGGACGCCGAGCGGCAGCCCGTCCGAGGGGAGCTCCCAGCGGTCGACATCGAGGCCGAACAGCGCGGGGGTGACGGCGACCTGCAGCAGGGCGGGACTGCCCGGCTCGTCGCACTGCCGGAAGGCCTCGGTCAGCGCGGCCGCGAGCCGGTCCGGCAGCGGGTCGAGCACGGCGCCCTGGCTGTCCTCGTCGACGGGCAGCATCTCTCCGGTGTGGCGGACGACGCCGATCCGCCAGTCGTAGCGGTCCCGGGCCCAGCCCTGGGGTTCCAGCGCCAGCAGGACACAGGGGCGTTCGCCGTGGCGGACGGGTTCGCCCGTCCGGACGGCGGCGCGGCGGCGGTTCTCCTCCAGGCGGAGCCGGACGGCCGCCCACTCCATGGCGAGCTGCCGGCGGAAGTCCCGGGAGAGCTCCTCCTCCGCGATCCGGTTCACCCACTCCCACAGCGACTTGGCCGCGGTCCTGGTGGAGGGCACGTCGAAGGGCCGGTCGGCCGCGAGGACGCCCATGCAGTACCGCAGGACCAGTTCGAGCGGGGCGTCCCGGTCGCGGGCGCGGGTGTCGTACAGCGCGCCCAGACCGTCGCGCCAGCCGCGGGGGGCCGGGCGGTGGTCACGGGAGTGGACGCCGGGCAGGGCGTCCAGGATGAGGAGCAGGGCGCGGGTGCTGACCGGGGGCGGGAACTCGGCGAGCCGCCCCAGCAGGACGGTCCGCCGTTTGGGGCCGAGCACGCCGCCGGGCGGGGAGGCCAGCTCGCTCTGCACGTCGGCCCAGGTCCGCCCGGTGCTGGCCGGGCTTTTGTGCCGGTCCGCGTGGTAGCGGTCGTGGGCGTGGAAGACGGACTGGTAGGTGTCGTCGGCCTCGGTCTCCACGGGCGCGGACAGCACCTTCAGGGTGCGCAGCCGCTCGATCCCCACGGCCGTTCCGCCCTGGTGGTTGTCGAGCCGCGACTTGATCACCCCGACCACCTCCCCCCGGGCGAGATCGACCACGGGCCCGCCGGACATGCCCGGCTCCAGCCAGTCCCCGTCGAGCCGGACGACCTGTTCGGCGTCGTCCGACGCGCCGTAGGACCCCTTCACCACGCAGACGCCGCTGCGCTTCAGCAGCCCGCCGCCCTGCGAGGGCGCCCAGCCCACGCAGTGGATCTCCCGGCTGCGGAGCATGGCCTCGGAGCGCTCGGTGACGTACACGCAGGTGTGATCGACGGGCCGCTGGAGCTTGATGAGCGCGAGGTCGGGAGCCGGCCAGCCGGTGAGGCCCTGCGGGCGGGCGCCGGGCATCGCGACGACGACCTTGCCCGGCACCTCGCTCAGTTCGGTGCTGTAGCGGTCCTTCTTGAACCACACGCTCACCACGCCCCCCTCCCCCCGCATCGCCACGTGCGCACACGTGAGGATCCAGCTCGGGGCGATGAAGAAACCGCTCCCCAGGAACTCCCCGCCGGGTCCGTCATGGGCATACCCGGCCCCGGCGCGATGGATGCGCACGGTCGCGTCATGCACGAGGCCCATGAGAGCAGTCTCCGACTGCCCCGGGCCCCCCTCTGCGCCCCCGTCGCCCTCGGGGCTCATGCCCCGCCGCCGTCGGTGTCGTCCGCCCCGTCCGGATGCGCCGGGGCGCCGGGGGACGCACCGGCGGGCGGGCCGGGGGGCGCGGGCGCCGGTGCGACCGGCGGGGCTCCCGGGGGCGCGAACGGAACCGGTGGCGGGTACGCCGGTGTCCCGGCGGGCACGGGGGCCTGCGCGGGTACGGGGGCAGGCGCGGGTACGGGGGCAGGCGCGGGCGGGGGCGGGTCGACGGGCGGTCCGCCGCCGTTCCAGGTGAGCGTGACCTTGATGGCTCCCTTGGCCTCGCCGTCCGCGAGGAGCCCGACGATCCGGCCCGACTTGGCGGTGAGCTCGATCCCGAACTCGACGCTGACCTCGTCCGGCCGCACGGCGCGCAGCGGCACGGCGAGCGAACGCGCGACGCTGGTCACCACGCCTTGCAGGCTCTCGACCCGGGCCTGCACCTGGTCCGCGATGTCACCGAACCCGGTGTCCGTGTACGTCGGACCGGACCCGGGTGCCGGACCGTCCAGCTCCTCGGCTCCCGAGATCCGGGCCCAGACCGGCGTGCCGTCCGGCATCTCAATGCGCGTAATACGGGCCACACTGTCGCTCATGACACCCCCCGTTCCCCAACTACCCGCAGGTTAACGGCCGTAGTCGGCCGATGCGAGGTAGTTGGACATGACGCAGATGCTCGGCGGGCCGGTTCTCGGCCGGTCCGCACGGCCGGGAGCGCCCTCCTGCGTTCGGGTCGGCCGCCCAGCGGGGAAAGGGCCCGGAGGGACCCGTCAGGCCGCACCCGGACGCCGGGCGGCGGGTGCGTACGGTGGCGTCCTCCACGAGGCCTCTCGGGGCATGGCGCGTGGCGGGCTTCACGACGACCTGCGGCGTGCGGGGCCAACGCGCTTCACTAAACTTGCGCCATGTACTTCACCGACCGCGGTATCGAGGAGCTGGAGAAGCGGCGAGGCGAGGAAGAGGTCACTTTCGAGTGGCTCGCCGAGCAGCTGCGCACCTTCGTCGATCTGAACCCCGACTTCGAGGTGCCTGTCGAGCGCCTTGCCACCTGGCTGGCCCGGCTGGACGACGAGGACGAAGACGAGGACTGATCAGCACCGGACGTTCAGGCCCCGTCCGGCCCCTCGCCCCTGATCCGGTCGTACGCGAGGCCGAGGGCGCCGTGCGCCATCAGCAACGCCCCGGCGAAGACCCAGCCGCCGCTGCGCCGGCCGGCCCCCCAGAGGGCGAGCGGGAGTCCGGCGGCCAGCTGGGCGCCGGCCAGGGCGCGGGCCCGGGGCCCGCGCATCCAGGGGCCCATGCGGCTGTTCTCGACCGCGTCGAGCTCGACCCTGACCGCATCGCGCCAGCCGGCCCACGCGATCCGTTCGGCCTCGGGCCCGGCACCCGCTCCGGCGGTCAGCGCGGCGGCGGGTTCGCCGGGGTCCAGGCCGGCCGGGAGCGTCAGCCCGATGCGGGTGAGGACGGCGAGCAGCCCGCGCAGCCGGGTGCGGGCGTCCGCCTGAGGGTCGGGGCGGGTGAGGGCTTCGAGCGCCTGGACGTCCGGTACGGGATCGAGGCCGAGCCGCTCGGCGAACGTACGCATCGCCTCGTCCTCGCCCACCGGGGTCCCGTCCGCGAGCCAGACGTAGCCGACCGGCCGGCGGAAGCCGCCCGCCAGGGTGTACCCGGCCCGGTCGCCGTCCCACCAGAGCGCGAGGACCGGCCAGGTGGAGCCGACCGCGAGTGCGGCGGCCCAGCCGCCCAGCACCCGGTCGACGGGCTCGGCGGACTCCCCCGCGCCCCGTTCACGCCGGTCCTGCCAGGGCGTTCCCTCGGGCACGAGGACGCTCCACCCGTCCCCGGCGGGCGCGAGCAGCATCCGTTCGCGCAGCAGGTGGGCGACCGGCCGTACGGCATCGGGTTCTGACCGGCACAGCAGCAGTGCGCCCACGGGTGATGTCGCGTCCATGCGTCACACCGTAAGACAGTTCAGCTTGATTCATCACTCTTTAAGGCGATTTGGCCTACCAGCCTCACCTCACCGTCCGGCCCGGCCGGCCTTGACTTCCCCGATCCGCGATATATCGTGTTCCGCAAGAGACGCGATATGTTGCGTCGTTCGCGCTCCCGGGAGGTCAGATCCATGCCTGAGTCGACGTGGGCCATCGCCGAGCCTCAGAAACTCACCTTCGACGAACCCGTGACGGCACTCAGGGTGCGCATCGTCAACGGCACGGTCAATGTCGTCGGCACCGACGAACCGACCACGCGGCTCGAGGTCACCGGGATCGAGGGACCGCCGCTGACCGTGACCCAGCAGGACGGCGTCCTCACCGTCACCTACGAGGACCTGGCCTGGCAGGGCCTCCTCAAGTGGTTCGACCGCAAGGGCTGGCACCGCAACGCGGCCGTCTCCCTCGCCGTCCCCGCCGGATCGCGCGTGGAGGTCGGCGTGGTCGGCGCCGGGGCGTTCGTCTCCGGAATCCGCGGCCGTACGGACGTACGCGGCGTCACCGGCGACACCACCCTCGTCGGGCTCGCCGGCCCGGTCGGCGCGGAGACCGTGTCCGGCAACGTGGAGGCCCAGGCCGTCACCGGTGACCTGCGCTTCCACTCGGTCTCGGGCGATCTGACGGTCATCGAGGGCGCCGGCACCTCCGTACAGGCCGAGTCGGTCAGCGGCGACATGGTGCTCGACCTGGACGCGACCGGGCAGCCGACGGACATCCGGCTCACCACCGTCTCCGGCGAGGTCGCCATCCGGCTGCCGCACCCGGCGGACGCGAAGGTGGAGGCGAACACCGCGAGCGGCTCCGTCTCCAACGGCTTCGAGGACCTCCGGGTCAACGGCCAGTGGGGCGCGAAGCGGATCACCGGCACGCTCGGCTCCGGGACCGGGACACTGAAGGCGACAACGGTCTCGGGATCCATCGCCCTCCTCCGCCGCCCACCCGCGGAGGACGACGCGCACGACGCCGAGCCGACCGGAAAGGTGCTCTGACATGCCCCCCGTATTCGCCCACGGCCGCCTGCGCCTCTACCTGCTGAAGCTGCTCGACGAGGCGCCCCGCCACGGCTACGAGGTGATCCGGCTGCTGGAGGAGCGCTTCCAGGGGCTGTACGCACCATCGGCCGGCACGGTCTACCCGCGGCTGGCCAAGCTGGAGGCCGAGGGCCTGGTCACCCACGCCACCGAGGGCGGCCGCAAGGTCTACTCGATCACCGACGCCGGCCGCGCCGAACTCGCGGGCCGCACCGGCGAGCTCGCCGATCTGGAGCTGGAGATCCGGGAGTCGGTCTCCGAGCTGGCCGCCGAGATCCGCGACGACGTGCGAGGGGCGGCCGGCAAGCTGCGCAGCGACATGCGCGCCGCCGCCGACGAGTCCCGGCACACCACCGGCTCCCGTCCGGGCGGGAAGGCCGGCAAGGAGTCCCCCTTCGGCGGATTCGGGGACTTCGGCGGCCTCGGCGATCTGTCCGACCTCAGCGACAAGGAGGCGTGGCGGACCGCGAAGGAGGAACTGCGCAAGGCCAGACAGGAGTGGAAGGAGCAGGCCCGCCGGGCGAAGGACGAGTCGCGCCGCGCCCGCGAGGACGCCCAGCAGGCCCGCCGCCAGGCCAAGGAGGCCCAGGACCGGGCGCGCGAGCAGATGCAGAACGCCGCCCGCCAGGTCCAGGAGCACTTCGCCCGGGGCGACTGGCCGGCCGGAGTACGGGAGGGCCTGGCGGAGATCACCGGCCAGCTGGGCGGCTTCGCCCGCACCGGTGGCCGGCCTCCCCGCACCGAGCCCGAGCCCGCCGGCGCCGACCCGGACTGGGGCAAGGACTCGGGCGGTACGGGTGACCCGGCACGCGATCTGGACCGCCTGCTCGACCGCTTCCGCGACGACATCCGGGACGCCGCCAGGGACCGGGGGGTGACGGAGGAGCAGCTCACGGACGCCCGCCGCCACCTGTCGACGGCGGCGGCCCACATCGGGGCGCTGCTGCGGAAGGACCCCGACGGCGGCACGAAGTAGGGGACGCGGAGGCGAGGGGCGACACAGGGGGACGCCGAGGCGAGGGGGGACGCGGAGGCGAGGGGGGACGCGGAGGCGAGGGGCGGCCGGGGGAGAACCCGGGCCGCCCCTCCCTCAGCCCGCCCTGCGGTCCTGCCGCGCGCCGCCGTCCCCGTAGAGCGCGCGCTCGATCGCCGCGTAGCTCGCACCGTGCTCGGCGAGCACGTCGGCGACGACACCGGGGGACGCGGCCAGGGCCAGGAGCAGGTGTTCCTCGCCGATGAACCCGTCGCCCCGGCCGAGCGCGATGCGCAGGGACTTCTCCAGGATCGTCTTGGACCCGCGGGTGAACCGGCCGCCGATCCGTCTGCGGCGGTCCGCCTGCCCGTCCCGCAGGGCCCCCTCGCCGTGCGCCTCCTCGACGCGGGAGACGATCGCGGTGAGGTCGATGCCGATGCCCGCGAGGGCGTCGGCGTCGGCCTTCGTCATGCCGCCCCGCCTGCGCGCTTCGGCCAGTGCGGCCTCCACCGACGCCCTGCGGTCCGCGAGACCCAGCGAGGCGGCGGCGAAGGAGGCCCGGCCGCCCTCCTGGTCCAGCAGCGCGAGCAGCAGATGCTCCTCGGTGACCGGGCCCGCCCCGGTCCGGTCGGCACGGGTGACGGCACCGGTCACGGTGGCGCGGGCGCCCTTGGTGAATCGCTCGAACATCAATGCCTCCCGTACTTCTTGTGCACGGCCTGGCGGCTGACGCCCAGTTCGGCCGCGATCTCCTGCCACGACCAGCCCTGGACCCGGGCGCTTCTGACTTGTACGGCTTCGAGTTGTTCCAGCAGTCGTCGCAGCGCGGCGACCGACCGCAGCCCCACCCGGGGGTCGTGGTCGCCGGCGCGTGCGGCGAGTTCCGTCGCTTCGGTCATAGCTGTCAACTTACATTGACACGCCCTCGCGCGTCAATCCTGGTTGACGGTCAGCACGATCTTCCCGAACTGGTCACCCGAGGCGAGGCGCTCGAAGCCCTCCCGGGCCCGGTCCAGCGGCAGCACCTCGTCGATGACGGGCCGCACCCCGGTGGTCGCGCAGAACGCCAGCAGGTCCTCCAGTTCGTCCTTGGACCCCATCGTCGAGCCGACGATCTTCAGCTCCAGGAAGAAGATCCGGGTCAGTTCGGCGTGCGAGGGACGGTCGCCGCTGGTGGCGCCCGAGATGACCAGCGTGCCGCCGGGGCGCAGGGACTTGACGGAGTGGGACCAGGTCGCGGCGCCGACCGTCTCGATGACGGCGTCGACGCGGTGGGGCAGTCGCGCGCCGGGCTCGTACGCCTCGACGGCGCCGAGCTCGACGGCCCGCTTGCGCCTGGCCTCGTCGCGGCTGGTGGCGTAGATCCGCAGTCCGGCGGCCCGGCCGAGCACGATCGCGGCGGTCGCGACACCGCCGCCGGCACCCTGGACGAGCACGGAGTCGCCGGGCCGTACCCCGGCGTTGGTGAAGAGCATCCGGTACGCGGTCAGCCAGGCGGTGGGCAGACAGGCGGCCTGCTCGAAGGTGAGCTCCTTCGGCTTGGGCAGCACGTTCCACGTGGGGACGGTGACCTGCTCGGCGAAGGTGCCCTGGTGGCGTTCGGTGAGGATGGAGCGGGGCTCGTCCGGCCCGACCCCGTGTCCGGTCTGGCCGATGACGGAGTGCAGGACCACCTCGTTGCCGTCCTGGTCGGTCCCGGCGGCGTCGCAGCCGAGGATCATCGGCAGCTTGTCCTCAGCGAGGCCGACGCCGCGCAGGGACCAGAGGTCGTGGTGGTTGAGGGAGGCGGCCCGGACGTTGACGGTGGTCCAGCCCGGACGGACGCCAGGAGCGGGGCGTTCGCCCAGCTCAAGGCCGTTGAGGGGGTGGTCGCGGTCGAGGCGGGATGCGTAGGCGGCGAACATGGGGCCGACGATAGGCCGGGCGGCGGTCCGGTGTAACCGGCTGCGGGTGTGACACGCGCCGCGCAAAAACAAGCCTCACCGGCGATCGAGGAGCGGGGGTCCGGGGGGCGCGCCCCCGAAAGGGGCGGCGCCCCCCGACCCCCGCCTCAGAACGTCAGCGCCGGGCCACACCCTCCGCACGGGCCGCCGCGGCGACGGCCGCCGTGACCGCCGGGGCGACCCGCTCGTCGAACGGCGACGGGATCACGTAGTCGGCGGCCAGCTCGTCGCCCACCACGTCCGCCAGCGCGTTCGCCGCGGCGATCTTCATGCCCTCGGTGATCCGGGACGCCCGCACCTGGAGCGCGCCGGCGAAGATACCGGGGAACGCCAGCACGTTGTTGATCTGGTTCGGGTAGTCGGAGCGCCCGGTCGCCACGACGGCCGCGTACTTGTGCGCGATGTCGGGGTGCACCTCGGGGTTCGGGTTCGCCATGGCGAAGACGAACGCGCCGGGTGCCATCGAGGCGACGGCCGGCTCCGGGACCGTACCGCCGGAGACGCCGATGAAGACGTCCGCGCCGGCCAGGGCGGTGTCCAGCGGCCCGGAGATGCCGGCCTTGTTCGTGAGCGCGGCCAGCTCCCGCTTGACGTCGGTCAGGTCCTCGCGGTCCCGGCTGACGATGCCCTTGCGGTCGGCGACCGCGACGTCCCCGAGCCCCGCCTCCAGCAGGAACTTGGCGATGGCCACGCCGGCCGCGCCCGCGCCGGAGATGACGGCGCGCAGATCCCCGAGGCTGCGCCCGGACAGCTTCGCGGCGTTGCGCAGAGCGGCGAGCGTGACCACGGCGGTGCCGTGCTGGTCGTCGTGGAAGACCGGGATGTCGAGCCGCTCCTGGAGCTTGCGCTCGATCTCGAAGCAGCGCGGGGCCGAGATGTCCTCCAGGTTCACGCCGCCGAAGGACGGGGCGAGCCTGACGACGGTCTCGACGATTTCGTCCGCGTCGGTGGTCGCGAGCGCGATCGGCACCGCGTCGACGCCACCGAACTGCTTGAACAGGATCGCCTTGCCCTCCATCACCGGGAGGGAGGCCTCGGGTCCGATGTCCCCGAGCCCCAGCACCGCGGTGCCGTCCGTCACGACGGCGACGACCTGCGACTTCCAGGTGTAGTCGTGGACGAGTTCGGGATTCTCCGCGATCGCGCTGCACACCTTCGCCACACCGGGCGTGTACGCGAGGGAGAGGTCGTCCTTGTCCCGGATCGGGACGGTGGCTTGCACGGCCATCTTCCCGCCCCGGTGGAGGGCGAAGGCCGGATCGAACGGCTCGTCGGTCGCACTGCCGGTGCTGTCCGTACTGCTGTCGCTGCGAGGATTGACGATCTCCGCTGCCATGGTGTTGACCCCTTAAGTCTTCATCGTTTGAGGGTGGCCACTCCTGGTTGAGGAGGGGTGGGCGGGCACCGCGTACGTGCCCTGCGCCAGGCGGTTGGCCCGCCACGGCAGGGGGAGAGAGGTACGTACGCGCGGGCGCGCCGCACACGCGCCCTGAGCCCCGGATGAGGGGTGTAAACGTCTTTCATACCGGACGGACCGGGTCATGGACGAGTCCATACCCGCTCGGTGACGTGACTCATAGCCCAATATCTGGACAAAGCCCGCCTCGCGAAGAATGAGTGTCCACCGACCGAGACGCACCGCAGATTCTGCGGCCGCAGGAAAGAAACCCCATAGAAGGTCCGGCCTTGGTGTACCGGCCTCGTGAGGATCGGGGATCGCCCGTTACCCGATTTTGACATGACCGGCCCCCTGATTGCGCTGGTCCGAATGGCAAGATGCCGTAATCGCACACGGCGGCGACACCCGACGACGTGTGCCACACCGCCTGGCAACACCACCCTCATCTGCCGGAGGAACCCGATCATGACCGCAAGCAAGACTCGTCGTACGACCGCGAAGTCCCGGATCGCAGCGGTCGGCGCCATCGCGGTCGCCGGCACCATGCTGCTGACCGCCTGTGGCGACCAGACGAAGAACAACTCCAGCGACTCCGCCTCCACGAAGGCGAGCGACGGCGCCGCCGCCTCCCCCGCCGACCTCCTCCCGCCCGAGATCAAGTCCAAGGGCGTCATCAAGGTCGGCTCGGACATCGCGTACCCGCCGGTCGAGTTCAAGGACAAGTCCGGCAAGACGGTCGGCATCGACCCGGACCTCGCCGCGGCCCTCGGCAAGCAGCTGGGCGTGGAGTTCCAGTTCGAGAACGGCACGTTCGACACGCTGGTCACGGGTCTGCGCTCCAAGCGCTACGACCTGGCCATGTCGGCGATGACCGACACCAAGGAGCGCCAGGAGGGCATCGACCCCGAGACGAAGAAGAAGGTCGGTGAGGGCGTCGACTTCATCGACTACTTCACCGCCGGCGTCTCGATCTACACCAAGAAGGGTGACGACCAGGGGATCAAGGCCTGGTCCGACCTCTGCGGCAAGAAGATCGCCGTCCAGCGCAACACCGTCTCGCACGACCTGGCCAAGTCCGAGTCGAAGAAGTGCACCGGTGGCAAGAAGATCGCCATCGAGCCGTACGACAACGACCTGGAGGCCCAGACCCGGCTGCGCTCCGGCGGCGCCGACGCCGGCTCCTCCGACTTCCCGGTCGCCGCGTACGCGGTGAAGACCTCGGGCGGCGGCAAGGACTTCCAGATCGTCGGCGACCAGGTCGAGGCGGCCCCGTACGGCATCGCCATCGCCAAGGGCAACGACCAGCTCACCAAGGCCGTCAAGGCGGCCATGGACGCGATCATCAAGAGCGGCGAGTACGAGAAGATCATCGCCAAGTGGGGCGTCGAGGCCGGTGCGGTCACCGAGGCCAAGCTGAACGGCGGATCGTGACCGGGCTACGGCACTGAGAGGCATCAGCCGTGATTGACACCGAGAAGCCGGGCCCGGCCGACGAGCAGCCGCCCACTCCACCCACCCCGGTGGCCGCGCCCGAGGCGATCAGAGCCATCCCGGTCCGGCACTACGGCCGGTACGTGTCGGCGGTCATCGCCATCGCCGCACTGGCCGCGATCATCTACGCCTTCAGCCAGGGCAAGATCAACTGGGGCGCGATCCCGGACTACTTCTTCGACGACCGGATCATCAAGGGCGTCGGCCAGACCCTGCTGCTGACCGCCCTGTCCATGGTGATCGGCGTGGTCGGCGGCATCCTGCTGGCCGTCATGCGCCTGTCGAAGAACCCGGTGACCTCGTCGATCGCGTGGTCCTACATCTGGTTCTTCCGCGGGACCCCGGTCCTGGTCCAGCTGTTCGTCTGGTTCAACCTGGGGCTGGTCTTCGAGTACATCAACCTCGGGCCGATCTACAAGGACTACTGGTCGAGCTTCATGACGCCGCTGCTGACGGCGCTGCTCGGCCTCGGCCTCAACGAGGCCGCGTACATGGCGGAGATCTGCCGGGCCGGCCTGCTCTCGGTCGACGAGGGCCAGACGGAGGCGTCCCACGCGCTGGGCATGAGCCACGCCAAGACCCTGCGACGCGTCGTGATCCCGCAGGCCATGCGGGTGATCGTGCCGCCGACGGGCAACGAGGTCATCAACATGCTCAAGACCACCTCACTGGTGGCCGCCGTGCAGTTCTACGAACTCTTCAAATACGCCCAGGACATCGGATCCGGTTCGGGGTCACCCGTGGAGATGTACTTCCTCGCCGCGGCCTGGTACCTGATCATGACCTCGGTGCTGAGCGTCGGGCAGTACTACCTGGAGCGGTACTACGCCCGAGGCTCCAGCCGCAGCCTGCCGCCCACCCCGATGCAGAAGATCCGGGCCAACCTGCTGTCGCTGGGCCGCCCGAAGGGAGGCATGGCATGACCGCCATGGTGAAGGCCGAGGGCGTCCACAAGTCCTTCGGCGCAGCGCACATCCTCAAGGGCATCGACCTGGAGGTCGCCCCGCGCGAGGTCTTCTGTCTGATCGGCCCGTCCGGTTCCGGCAAGTCGACGTTCCTGCGGTGCATCAACCACCTGGAACAGGTCAGCGCCGGCCGGCTGTCCGTCGACGGCGAGCTGGTGGGCTACCGCCAGAAGGGCGACAAGCTCTACGAGCTCAAGGACAGCGAGGTCGCCCTGAAGCGCCGGGACATCGGCATGGTGTTCCAGCGCTTCAACCTGTTCCCGCACATGACGGCGATCGAGAACGTCATGGAGGCCCCGGTCCAGGTCAGGCGCGAGTCCAAGGCCGTCGCCCGCGCGCGGGCGACCCAGCTCCTGGACCGGGTCGGCCTGTCCGACAAGGCGAACAGCTACCCCTCGCAGCTCTCCGGCGGCCAGCAGCAGCGGGTGGCCATCGCCCGCGCACTGGCCATGGAGCCGAAGCTGATGCTCTTCGACGAGCCCACGTCGGCGCTCGACCCGGAGCTGGTGGGCGATGTCCTGGACGTCATGCGCGGTCTCGCCGAGGACGGCATGACGATGATCGTCGTGACCCACGAGATGGGCTTCGCCCGCGAGGTGGGGGACGCGCTGGTCTTCATGGACGACGGCGTGGTGGTCGAATCGGGCCACCCGCGCGACGTACTGACCAACCCGCAGCACGACCGGACGAAGTCGTTCCTGTCCAAGGTGCTCTAGGACGGTACGAGGAGGGGAGGGGGGGGGGGGGGGGCCCGGGGGGGGCCCCCCCCCCCCCCCCGGGGGGGGGGGGGGCGCCCGGGCGGGGGGGGGGGCGGTGTTGGGGAGCAGCGGCCGGCGGGGCCAACG